>JAXDIH010000220.1:0-4277 GCA_034664105.1 Thermoleophilaceae bacterium | reverse complement strand
CCGCCGCGGAACGTGCCGGGCCCGGCGGTGTCCTGCACGAACTCCTTGCGCAGGATGACGATGGGATAGAACTCCTCCTCGATCTCGTAGGAGAGCTCGAGGCAGTTGCCGATGATGTGCAGGCTGTAGGACAGGCCGTCGTGCGTCGCGGTGCCGCCGAACGGCCCGAAGGGCACCTGGAAGCACACGAACGGCGCCGGCTGGGCCCCGCGCGTGTCGAGCCCGGCGAAGGCGACCGTCGGGATGTCGTCGTAGCTCTCGCCCACCGCCATGTCGGGCCGCGCGTCGGCGAGCGCCTGCTGGACGGCCGTGCTGAGCTTGCACGTCGGCAGGAGGTGGCCCTGCGTGTTGGCCGCCGGCGGCAGCGCGTGGACGATGGAGCCCTCCGGCAGCACCATGTCGATGGGCCGGAACAGGCCGGCGTTCGTGTCGACGTCGGGGAGGATCATCGACTTGATCGCGATGTGCCCGCCCGACGCGACGTCGCTGGACTGGCCGTTGGCGTTGCCCACGGACTGGCGCGCCGAACCGGAGAGGTCGAGCTCCATGCGGTCGCCGCGCTTGCGCAGCGTGGCCTTGACCAGGTGCTCCTCGGGCGTGACGCCGTCGTCGTCGATCGCGTCCTCGCCCTCGTAGTCGCCGTCGGGCAGCTCCGCGATGGCCGCGCGCATGCGCCGCTCGCCGTAGTCGAGCACGTAGCGCATGGCGTTGATGAAGGTGTCGCGCCCGTAGCGCTCGACGCTGCGCCGGATGGCCTGCTCGCCGAGCGCGAGCGTCGCCGCCTTGGCCTGCAGGTCGTTGAGGCTGATCTCCGGGATGCGCGTGTTGTCGAGGAAGAGGTCGAACGTCGACTTGACCCGCTTGCCGCCGCGCATGAGCAGGCGCGGGCTCATGCGCAGGCCCTCCATCCACATGTCCGTCGCGTAGCCGGGGCTGAACCCGCCCGGCACCGGGCCGCCGATGTCGACCCAGTGCGCGTCGGTCATCGTGAACGCGACGATCTCGTCGTCGATGAACACCGGCCGCGCGCAGCCGATGTCCATCACGTGGCTGCCGCCCCGGAACGGGTCGTTGTAGACGAGGACGTCGCCCGGCTCGAGGTTCTCGACGCCGAACTCGAGGATGTTGTTGCGCGCCTTGTACTGGAAGGTGAAGAAGTGGATCGCGCACCCCTCGGCGGAGGCGAGCAGGTCGAGCTCGAGCTCCTGCTCGGGCATCCACGGCGAGGCGATGCCCACCGAGAAGTCCTGGAGGTCGCGCACCACCGAGCTGAAGGCGGAGACCGTGAGGTTCCACGCCATCTGGCTGCACGTGTTGATCAGCGAGTGCCGGATGACCTCGCCGGTGGTCAGGTCGATGTCGAACCGGTCGCGGATGTCCTCCGCCGACGCGACGTAGCCGGTCGCGGGATTGGTCTGCTGCGTAGCCATGGGGAGTCCGCTCCTAGTTGCCGATTGTCAGCCAGCAGTTGCCGTGGGCATCGACCCGGCACGTGTCACCGGGCGACACCAGGACGGTGAAGTTCTCGTCGTGCAGGACGGCCGGGCCGGCGATCTCGTTGCCGGACTGCAGCGCCTCGCGGCGGTAGCAGGCCGTGCGCGCGGCACCGCCGGGGAAGTCCACCTCGCGGTGGCCGATCAGCGCCTCGGCCGGCGGCTCCGCGCCGCCCGCCTCGATCTCCTGGAGCCCCGCGCGGGCGCGCTGCCCGTAGGCGACCACGCGCGCGGTGAGGATCCGGATGCCCATGTCCTCGATGCGGTAGCCGCGCAGCAGCTCGTGGGTGGCGTGGAAGCTCTCCACGAGCGCCTCGCGCACACCGCTCTCCGGGAGCTGGGCGATCGGCGCTGTCAGCTCCCAGGACTGGCCGAGGTACATGCCGTCGAAGCTCAGCGCCAGCGAGCTCTCGTCGCGGCGCATGTCGTGCTGCTCGACGGTGCGCAGCGCCTTCTCGGCGAGCTCGCCGAACACCTCGCGCAGCCGTGCGTCGTCGACGCTGTCGAGCATCGACATGATCGGCGCGGTCTCCTCGGTGGTGAAGTCGGCCTGGGCCAGGCCGTAGGCCGAGAAGCCGCCGGCGAGCCCCGGCACGACGACCTGGCCGACGCCGAGGTCGCGGGCGATCGCGCCCGCCGGGACCGGGCCGGCCGCGCCGAAGGCGAGCAGCGTGTAGTCCCGCGGGTCGAGGCCGCGGTAGATCGTCATGCGGCGGATGAGCTCGGCCATGTTGCTGTTGGCGACCTGACCGATGACGCGCGCGGCCTCCGCGGCGTCGACGCCCAGCGGCTCGGCGACCCGGGCCATCGCCGCCTCGGCGCGGTCCGGGCGAAGCTCGATCTCGCCGCCGAGGGACTGCTCGGCGTCGAGGATGTTCTGCAGCAGCCATGCGTCGGTGACCGTCGGCTCCTCGCCGCCCTTGCCGTAGCACGCGGGCCCGGGGTCGCCGCCCGCGCTCTGCGGGCCGACGTGGATGCCGCCGGCCGGGTCCAGCCAGGCGATGCTGCTGCCGCCGGCGCCGATGCTCGAGACCTCGATGACCGGCAGCGTCGTGATGATGTCGTGCTCGAAGACGAGCTCGCGCGCCATCACGGTCTGGCCCCCGGTGAGGATGCTGACGTCGGCGCTCGTGCCGCCGAGGTCGAAGGTGATGAGGTTCGGGAGGTCGAGCAGCTCGCTGTAGCGCTTCGCGGCGAGCACGCCGCCGACCGGGCCCGAGCCGAGGGTCAGGACCGGCTTGGTCTTCGACACCTCGTCGGTCGTCATCCCGCCCTGGTTCGTGGCGATCCAGATCGGGTTCGTGTAGCCGTCGGCGGACAGCTTGTCGCGCAGCTGGGTGATGTAGCGCTCGGTGATCGGCCGGATGTAGGCGTTGAGCACGGTGGTCATCGTGCGCCCGTACTCCTTGGGGTACGGGCAGGTGTCCGAGGAGATGTCGACGGGCAGGTCGGGGAACTCGGACGCGATCAGCGCCTGGATCTCGCGCTCGTGCTCGGGGAACTTGTAGGAGTGCAGCAGGCAGACGGCGACGCTCTCGACGCCGGCGTCGACCATCTCGCGGACCTTGACGAGCAGGTCCTGGCGCGCCTCCTCGTCGAACGGGAAGAGCACGGTGCCGTCCGCCATCATCCGCTCCTTCACGGGACGGCGGAGGTTGCGGCGCACGATCGGGCGCTCCTCGTGCGGGCGGCGGTAGCGCGGGTCGACCGTGGCCTCGACGGGCCGCCACGCGCGACCGGTGTCGAGCAGGTCGCGGAAGCCCTCGGTGTGGACGAGGCCGACCTTCGCGCCGCGGCGCGTGATGATCGCGTTGAGGCCGATCGTGGTGCCGTGCGTGATCGAGTCGATCTCCGATCCGCTCACGCCCGCCTTGCGGATGCCGCGGACGAACCCGTCCGAGGGGTCCGGCATCGTCGTGGGAGACTTGTGGGCGGTCACGCGCCCCGTGGCGTCACTGAGGATCACGTCGGTGAACGTGCCTCCTGTGTCGACGCCGACCAGGACGGATCTGGGCGAGCCGTCCTCGCTCGAGCTGGCCGGGCCGGTGGCGGTGGACGCCATGGTGCTCCTCTCCGAAGGTTCCGCAGGTAGGGCGGGGAGTCGGAGCTCGGCACGGCGCCTCCGCTCTGAAATCCCGACCAGTCGGTATGGAACGTACCGGCTGCTCATCTGCGGTGTCAAGCCGCCCCGCGCAGCCCAGCGCAGGGACCCTCGCGCCGCTCACGGTTCCGCGGCAGCGACCGGGCCGTGGGCTACGGTCACCGGGTCATGCGCGGTGACGGTCGACAGCCGAGGACGGCGCTGACCGCGGTCCTCGCGGTCGTCGTCGCGCTGGCCGGCGCCGCCCCCGCCGCCGCGGCCGGCGACCCGGTCGCCCGTGCGCTCCGGCACGCCGCGGCGACCGGCACGGTCGCGCCCGCGCAGGCCGCCGCCTACCGCGACGTGCTCACGCGGGCGCGCGCGACACGCGACCGCCTGCGCGGCGTGCGCCGGCGCGAGCTGGCCTCGGTGCTGCACATCGCGACGGACCTCGCCCGCCGCGGCGCGCTCACCGGCGGGCGCATGCCGGCCGTCTTCCTCACCCTGCGGCGCAACGCCGAGTGGTGGGGCGCGCACGGGCCGCCGGCGCCCGGATCGCCGGGCGAGCAGGGCGCCCGCGGCCGGCGCTGCGCGCCGCTGCCCGCCCGGGCGCGCATTGCGCGCGTGACGTTCGCCGGCAGCCGGCTCGTCTTCCAGTACTACCCCGGGCTCGGGCTGCAGCTGCAGGTCAACGGCACGTGGGC
>JAXDIH010000035.1:0-26017 GCA_034664105.1 Thermoleophilaceae bacterium | reverse complement strand
CGCGGAGCGCGTGAGCTAGGGCGGCTCCGCGGCCGGCGCCTTGGCCGCTGCGCCCCTCCACGCCTCTCGGCCGCCTTGCGGTTCCCGGGCAACGGCCGCGACCACGGGGAGCGCCCCGCCTCGTTGGTCTCCCGCCGGCCCCCCCGCCCTGCGTGGCGCTTTTCAAGGGGGGTCCCGGAAGAAAGTCAACGCATAGTTGACTAACTTCCGGGACCCCCCTGGAGGTCCGGGGTGGGTGGCCCGTGCGGGGCCCCGGCAGGGTCGTCATTCATAGCTGTCGTTATATGCTTTGCGGCTTCTCATGGCCGTCACTCATACTCAGCTCACCGCGTTTCTGGCGGTTGTGAGGCATGGCTCCGTGACGGCTGCCGCGCAGGAGCTCTATGTCACTCAGCCGAGCGTTTCCGCCGCCGTTGCGGCGCTGGAGCGTGAGCTTGGTGTGGAGTTGACCGAGCGCGCCGGGCGCAATGTGCGCCCCACAGCGGCCGGGCGCGAGTACGCCCGCTACGCGTCGCACGTCGTCGGGCTACTCAAGGAGGGCGCCGAGGTCGCCAACCAGGTTGCCGCCGGCGCGCAGCAGCGCCTGCGCCTGGGCGCCGTGCTCACCGCCGGCGAGCACCTCATGCCCGCCCTGATCCAGAACTTCCGCGAGCACCGGCCCGAGCTGCAGATCAGCCTCAGCGTCGCCAATCGCCAGGAGGTCTTCCGCTCGCTGGCCGCACACGAGGTCGACCTCGTCGTCAGCGGGCGCGCGCCCGACGAGGCGGATTTCGAGTCCGTGGCCTTCGCCGACAACGACTTCGCCCTCGTCACCGCCCCCGGCGATCCGCTCGCCAAGCGGCCCTGGGTGGCGGTCGAGGAGCTCGCCGATCGCCCCTGGCTCGTGCGCGAGCGCGGCTCCGGCACCCGTCGCCTCTGCGAGGACTACCTCACCGCCCAGCAGCTCCAGCCGTCGCTGCTGACGCTCGGCTCCAACGGCGCGATCAAGAACGCCGCGCGCATCGGGCTCGGCGTGGCGCTCCAGTCCCGCGTGGCGGTCCAGCTGGAGCTGGACCTCGGGCTGCTCGACTCGATCCGCCCGCGCGGCGGCCTGCCGGAGCGCTCGTGGTTCGTCGTGTGGTCGGCTGCCGGACCGGCCCGCGAGCCGATCGAGGCGTTCACGCGCTACGTGCAGTCGGCCGCCGCCCGGCGCGCGCTCGCCGGATCCTGACTCAGGCGTGCAGCGCCGAGTCCGAGCCGCTGGCGCTCGGGATGTGGAGGGAGTGCGGGTCGACTCCGGCGCTGATCGCGGCGCGGGTCGACACCAGGTGGTAGAGCAGCAGCGCCTGCACCAGCGCCAGCGACTCCGAGTGCCGCAGCTCCGTGCCGACCAGGAACTCCCCGAGCCGCTGCACGCGCAGGTGGCTCGCGTACTGCATCCGCTGCCACACCGCCTCCTCCAGCTCCGCCGCCAGCTCCGGATGCGTGTGGCCGGGGATGCGCAGCACCGACTCGTGCTCGCGCCGCACCAGCGTCGGGCCGGTCCCGTCCGGCCCGATCAGCGGCGACAGGTCGGGGTGGCGCAGCGTGTCGCGCAGCACGACCTCCGCGTCTAGGTGCTCCGGCCGGTCGCCCGTGCCAGGGCGGAAGCTCACCACGATGTCCGCGTGCTTGTGCTGCGGGCGCAGGTAGGCGGCCACGTCGCGCTCGCGCAGGTCCAGCTCCTGCAGCACCTCGTGAGTGCTGTAACCGCGGCGGGTGCAGTCGCGCGTGAGCTTCCAGGCGCGGCGCATGCTCTCGGGTGGCGCCAGGAAGACGCGGATGTCGTGGGCCTGGCGCAGCGGCTCGGTGTGGAAGTTGAGCAGCCCCTCCACCAGCACGAAGGGCTCCGGTCGCACGTGCCGCGGCGCCTCGAGCGTGCCGGTGCGGTGGTTGTAGACCGGCTTGAGGATCGGCTCCCAGCGCCGCAGGTGCCCCAGGTGCTGGCCCATGATGTCGAGGTGGTTGGCCTGCGGCTGCAGCGGGGTTATGCCCAGTTCGGCGCGCTGCGCGCGCTCGTAGCGGTGGTAGTCGTCGCCGCTGAGATACGAGACGCTGCGCTCGCCGAGCACCCGCGCCAGACCGCGGGTGAGCGTGGTCTTTCCGGCGCCGGAGTCGCCTACGACGCCGAGGACGATCGGGCGGGCCATGGAACCGAGGATCCCACAGCCGGGGCCTCGGAGCCAGCGGACCGCTTCTCGATCAGGTCGATCTTCGCCAGCAGGTGCTCCGCCATGCGCAGCGAGGCGGCGTCGATCAGCCGCCCGTCGAGCGAGACCGCGCCCTTGCCCTCGGTCGCGGCGTCCTTCATCGCGGCCACGATGCGGCGCGTGCGGTCGATCAGGGAGTCGTTCGGCGAGAACACCCGGTGCGCCAGCTGGACCTGGTTGGGGTGGATCGCCCACTTGCCCTCGAAGCCGAGCACGGCCGCGCGGCGCGCGGCGGCGAGGTACCCCTCGGGGTCGTTGAAGTCGCCGTACGGACCGTCGACGGGGCGCAGCCCGTTGGCCCGGCAGGCCACCGCGATCCGCGCGAGGGCGTAGTGCCACTGGTCGCCCCAGTGCAGGTCGCGCGCGCCGTCCTCCTCGGCGTCGGTGAGCACGGCGTACTGGCGGTCCGACCCGCCGATCGACGCGGTGTGGCTCTGCATCGATGCCGCGTAGTCCGCCACGCCGAAGATCAGCGCCTCCATGCGATCGGGGCACGCCGCGGCAATCTCCTCGACGTTGAGCATCCCCTTGGCCGTCTCGATCAGGGCCGAGATGCCGATGCGCCGGTCCAGCCCGATCGAGTCCTCGATCTGGGTGAGCAGCGTGGCGACCAGGTGGATGTCCCCGGCACAGCTGGCCTTGGGGACCAGCACGGTGTCGAGCCAGGTGCCGCTCTGCTCGACGACGTCGACGAGGTCGCGGTAGCAGTAGTGGGTGTCGAGGCCGTTGATGCGCAGCGACACCGAGCACCCGCTCCAGTCGAGCTCGCGCAGCGCGGCGATGACGTTCTCACGCGCCTGCGGCTTGTCGTCCGGGGCGACGGCGTCCTCGAGGTCGAGCATGACGACGTCGGCACCCAGGTTCGGGGCCTTCTCCATCATGCGCACGTTCGCGCCGGGGACGCAGAGCTCGCTGCGGTGCAGTCTCACGGATGTCACGTGCTCCAGTGAAGTCGAGCTCCGCGTAGCCCGCAACGCGGAGTCGATGAATTTCAAAACGGCAGCACGGATTTCCGATGCTTGCGCAGGTGGCGGCGGCGCAGCAGCTCGCCCGCGAACAGCGTCAGCCCGATCGTGACCACCAGCTCGACGGCGCGGCGGCCACGGAAGGAGGACTCGCCGTGCTCGCGCTCGCGCATGTGCACGGGCACCTCGAGCAGGCTCAGCTTGGCGTCGGTGATGCGCACGAGCGCCTCGACCTCGGGCGCCTCGCAGACGTAGGGGTCCGCGAGCAGCTCGATCGCGCGGTGGTTGACCGCGTAGAGACCGCTGGTGCCGTCGGAGATCGGCTGGCCGAGCCGCAGCCGCATCAGCACGCGCAGCAGCGAGGTGCCGAAGACGCGCTCGGGGGAGGGGCGGTAGTGGCCGGACTCGGGGAGGAAGCGCGAGCCGACCGCCACGTCGCACTCGCCGGCTCGCACGAGCACGAGCATGCGCGCCAGCTCGGCGGCGGGGTGCTGGCCGTCGGCGTCGAGCCGGCCGCAGTAGTCGTAGCCGCCGTCAGCGGCGCGCCGGTAGCCCTCCGCGATTCCGTAGCGCAGCCCGCGGTTCTCGGGAAACGTGACCACCTGGGCGCCGCCCTCGCGGGCGACCTCCGCGGTGGCGTCGGTCGACCCGTCGTCGATCACGAGGACGTCCACGTCCGGCAGCTCGCGGGCGGCGTCGGCGAGCACCTCCGGCAGCGAGGCCTCCTCGTTCCAAGCTGGGATGAAGACGAGCGTGTCGGCCACGCGCGGATTATCGCCGCGCGGGGCGCGGGTACACCAAACCCGGATAACGGCGACGGGAGGCCAACATGAAGAACGTGCTCCGCAGCATCTCACCCGCGACTGTGCTGGCCGGGCTGGCGCTGTTCATCTCGCTGGGCGGGGTCTCGTACGGCGTCGCGAGTGGATCGATCGACAGTCGCGAGATCCAGAACGGAACGGTGCAGAGTCGCGACGTGCGCGACGGCTCGCTCCAAGGGCGCGACATCGCCAACGGCACCCTCCAGAGCCGTGACGTCAGGGATGGCGTGCTGGGCGGGGACGACATCAGGGATCGCTCGCTCACCGGTGGAGAGCTCGCCGACAACACCCTCGGCGACCGCGAGATCGACGAGCGGCAGCTCGACCTCAACCGCCTCGGCGGCGTCGGCGCCACGCGCTACGTCAAGAACGTGACGCGCGTCGAGACGCGGACCGCGAACGACGCGATCACGCCCAAGGCGGCGCCGCCTGCGCGTTGCCCGAAGGGGAAGCGCCTGATCGGCGGCGGCGCGCGGGTGGTCGCCCCGGCCGTGGTGCCCGTTGCCCTTGCAGCCAACGGTCCGGACGGGACCGCCTGGACCGCCCTCGCCTACGCCACCGCGCCGGCCGGAAACTGGCAGCTCGTGAACGTCGCGATCTGCGGCTGAGACGCGGCTAGGCCGCTTTTAGATGTGTGCGACGGCGCCGGGCGCGCACCGGCTGCGGCTCAGGCGGCTGCTCGTGCACGACCAGCACGGGCGTGGGGCTGCGCCGGATGAGCCGCTCGCCGACCCGTTGGAGCAGCGGCCTGCGCGTGCGGTGCGCCTGGCCGACGATGACCAGGTCCCAGAGCCCGGTGCGGGCCTCGCGCAGCAGCGCCCGGCCCGGCGAGCCGCGACCGACCATCTTCGTGACCGGGATCTCCTCGGGCACCAGCTCGGCGGCCTCCTCGACGTTGCGCTGGGCCCACTCGAGCAGCTGCTGCTCGAGCTGCGAGCGGCTGACGGGCAGCACCACCGGGCCGGCGCAGGGGAGCGGCGGGGGACCGGGGGCGCTGCTCAGCAATCCAAGCCGCCCGTGGCCCGCCTCGACCAGCTCCACCGCTCGCTCCAGGGCCGCCCGCGACGCGGGTGTGTCGTCGACCCCAACGAGGATGCGGTGGAACAAGGTTCGCTCCATTCCTTAGCGTGCTAACAAGGCTACCAGACTCCTTAGCACGCTAAATTTCTACACCCAATGGCGCCCGAAATGCAAGCGGCCACGCGCAGCCGGGCACACGCGGAGTTCGCCAACGCGCTCGAGGAGCTGATCCGAGCTGTCCTCAAGGCCAGCGGCCGGGGCGTGCCCGGCGGGGAGACCGAGCTGACGCTGTCGCAGTACTTCGTGATGGGGGCGATGGCGGACGAGCCGCTCACGGTGAGCGAGGTGGCGCGCGCCGCGCGGGTGGCCGTGCCCACGGCGACGCGGGCGCTGAGGGGGCTCGAAACACGCGGCTTCGTCGACCGCGAGCGCAAGGACGGCGACGACCGGCGGCTGGTGACCGTCGCGCTCACGCCGAGCGGCCGGAGTGTGCTCGACGAGAAGCGTGCCTGGGTTCAGGAGCGCCAGGGCGAGATCTTCGACGGGCTGAGCCCGGCGGAGCGGCGCACGGTGACCGGCGCGCTGAGCGCCATAGCTCACACCATCGAAGAGCTCTAGACGGCAGTCGGGGGCTCGCGCCCCGGGCCCCCGCCGGAGATCGGCTTGCTCGCTAGGGCGCGGCGGCCACCTCGCCGAGGTGGCGCAGCTTCTCCGGGTTCACGATCGAGCGGATCCCCTGGATCTGTCCCCCGGCGATGTCGAGCGCCATCACGCTGAACACCCGGCCCTCGCGGTCGAGCAGCAGCGCGCCCGGCTGGCCGTTGACGTCCACGCGGCGCATCGTCACCGCGCCCAGCCGCGGCGCGGCGCGCACCCAGTTGCGCAGCGTGCGCGCCACTCGCGAGCGGCCGACCAGCGCGCGGGCGAGCGCGGGCACCTTGCCGCCGCCGTCTCCGTGCAGCTCCACGTCCTCGGCCAGGAGCGCCTCGAGTCCCGGTAGGTCGCCCTCCCGCGCCGCCGCGAAGAAGCGGTCGGCGAGCTGCTCGCGCTGGTCGCGTGAGGCGTCGAACCTGGTCCGGCCCTCTTCCACGTGCCGGCGCGCCCGCACCGCAAGCTGGCGCACGTTCGCCTCGGTCTTGCCGACGATCTCGCCGATGCGGTCGTACGGGTAGTCGAACACCTCGCGCAGCAGGAACACGGCGCGCTGCTCCGGCGACAGGCTCTCGAGCAGCACGAGGAAGGCGAGCGACAGCGAGTCGGCCACCTCGGCCTGGCGGGCCGGGTCGTCCTCCGGGCCCGTGACCAGCGGCTCGGGCAGCCACTCGCCCACGTAGGTCTCACGGCGGGCGCGGGCCGAGCGCAGCTGGTCGATGGCGAGGCGCGTGACCACCGTCGAGAGGTAGGCCCGCGGCGATTCGATGCGCTCGCCCTGCTGTCCCGCCCGGTGGAGGCGGAGGAAGCCCTCCTGGACCACGTCCTCCGCCTCGCTGACGCTGCCGAGCATCCGGTATGCGATCGCGAAGGCTCGCGGCCGCAGCTCCTCGGCGCTCGCCTCCATGCTCAGCCGAGCCCCTCCGCGAAGCCCTGCCGCCAGCTCGGGTAGCGGGGGTGCCAGCCCAGCTCGCGCTTCGCCTTGGCGTTCGACGCGCCGCGCACCTCGTTCATCATGACGACGGCGGCCTCGCCGGCGGCGAGCCTGCCGACCCAGCGCGGCAGCCGCATCGGCTTGCGCGCGCCCAGCGTGGCGGCGGCCGCGGGCAGCCACTCGCGCACGGGGGCGGGCTCGTCGTCGACCACGTTGTAGACGCCTTGCTTGCCGTGCTCGACCGCCGCGACCGTCGCGGTGGCGGCGTCCTCGATGTGGATGAACGACCACACGCCCTCGCCGCTCCCGACGATCGGGAACCTGCGCTTGCGGATCAGCTCGACGTGCTCGCCGTCGGGGTGCAGGCTGAGCGAGGTCCCGGGGCCGTAGAAGCCGCCGTAGCGGAGCGCGATGCCCTCGGTCCAGGTGGCACCCGTGACGGTTTGTTCGAGATAGCGAATCGCGTCGAGGGTGGTGCGCATCGCGTCGGCCGGGCGGGGGTCGAGCGGCTCGTCCTCGCTCTTCACCGGGCCGCCGGTGCGGGCGAAGGGCCAGCCGGCATAGCTCTGAGCGACGAAGCGCCGCACCTCCACGGCGCGGCCCGCGGCGAGCAAATGATCGGTGCCCTCGGTGCGAAGGCGGTTGGTGAGGGCGAAGTCCCGCTCGAAGTGACGCAGGTCGAGGGAGCCCGACAGCGCCGTGAGCTGGTGGACGATCACCTCGGGCTCGGCCTGCGCCACGACGCGGGCGACCGCGTCGGGATCGAGCGCATCGGCAACGGCAGGGCGCGCGCCCAGGCTGCGAAGCAGATCCTGCTTCGCGGGCTTGCTGGTCATGCCGACGACCTGGTGACCCGCGGCAACGAGCCGCGGCACCAGTTGCTGACCGAGCGCCCCGGTGGCGCCTGCGACGAAGACCTTCATGACATCTCCTTTCGTCTCTCTGCCCATGGAGACGAGATGCCGGTTGGGGGTGTGACAGTCGGTTGGTTGGGATAGGTAGGACGTATGGCGGCTCACATCGGCGGCGAACCGCTCGAAGGCCAGGTTCGCCTGCTCGCGGCCGCCGGAGCCGCTACGCGCTAGCCGATGTTCGCTTCGATCTCCGGCATCGAAGTTCCTCTAGTGGCGACGGTCTTGGGATTGATCTTCATTCCGGGAGCGATCACCGTCGCCAAGGGGCACCTGGCCTTCTTCTTTGCCGGATTCTTTCTCGCCGGGTTGATCTGGTGGATAGCTGCGCCGAGGCTGGCCAAGCCGAACTCGCCCTGGGCGCGCCGCTTCTACGGGTCGAGCAAGCTGGAGAAGTCACGGCGCCGGTATCCGGCTGTCGAGCCCACCCAGCCCAGCCGCGCGGGGCTGGCGGCGGCGATCGGGTTCGGTGTCATGGCCCTCGCGTTCGTGGTGGGACTGGTCGACGGCCTTGCCGGTGGGTGACGCCCTCGAGCTGTCGAGCACCGCCCGACCGCTGCCGCTCGGACTCCAGGCGCGTCAGACGGCTGAGCGCGCCGCCCGGCGCGCCCTCAGCTCGCCGACCGACTCGTCCGTGCACGTCCTCAAAAATCCGCCGACCACCTCGCGTACCTCGGCCAGGGACTCGGCTCTGTAGAGCACCGGCTGGTAGTGGGTGATGTCGTAGTCGGCCGTGCCCATCTCGACGATGTCGAGTGGCCGGTGCTCCATCTCCTGGAACTCGTCGATCTCGCCGTAGGAGGAGAGGATGCCGGCGCCGTACGCCTTCAGCTCGCCGTCCTCGACCACCACCCCGAACTCGACCGTGAACCAGAACACGCGCGAGAGGAACCTCAGGTTCTCCTCGTCGCTCAGGCGGTGGGTGGCCTCGCCGGTCAGGTGGTGCAGCTCCGAGAACGTCGGCGTGGCCAGCAGGTGCCCGTGCCCCACCACCTCGTGGATGATGTCGGGCTCGGGGGTATAGAGCGGGCTCGCGGCGTGCCGCACGTACTGGGTCGAGTGGAACAGCCGCTCCGACAGCGACCCGTAGAACTCCCGCAGCGGCACCAACCCCGCCGCGGGCGCGTAGTGGAAGCCGGTCAGCGGCCGTAGCCGCTCGCTCACCAGGTCCAGGCTCGGCACCTCGTCGGTCGGCAGGTCGAGCGCCGCCTTCCCTCCGAGGAACTCCCGGATCGCCAGCCGCTCGTGCTTCGGCGCCAGCTCGCGGCAGACCGTGCGCCACACCTCCTGCTCGGCCTGGCTGTAACGCACGGCGGGCGCCGGCTGTCCCGGCCGCCACGCGAGCGCCAGCGCCGCGATCTCGTTGCGCCGCGCCTGGTACTCAGGATCTCCGGCGCCGGGGTGGTCGTCGCTGAGGTGGACGGTCACCTGGCCGTCGCCTCCAGCGGTCACGGGCGAGTAGAGCTGTCCCTCCTCGAACATGACGCCAGTGCAGCAGTGTCGCCGTCCCGATGCAACCGTGCACAGCAGAACCGGTCAATCTGCCCACTTCTGTCAGTCAAGAGAGGTAGGTTATGGTCAGATTGACCAGTCCGATCGACGAGCTCGACGCCCGGCTGATCGCCGAGCTGCGTGAGAACCCGCGCCTGGGGCTGCTCGAGATCTCGCGCCGGCTGGGCGTGGCGCGCGGCACCGTTCAGGCGCGTCTGGGCAAGCTGGAGCAGCGCGGGATCGTCACCGGCTACGGGCCCGAGATCGACCCGGCCGAGCTGGGTCACCGCATCCAGGCGTTCGTGATGCTCGCGCTGACCCAGGGTCGGCTGGCCGAGGCCGTGGAAGCCCTGGCGGCCACGCCCGAGGTGCTGGAGGTCGACGCGGTCAGCGGTCCCGAGGACCTGATCTGCCGCGTGGCGGCGCGCGATCCGGAGCACCTGCAGGAGATCGTCAACCGCCTGCTCGCCACCGACGCGATCCGCCACTCCACCAGCTACGTCGTGTTGAGCCGCCCGATCCGCCCGCGGGTTCAGCCGCTGGTGGACGAGGTGGGCGGCTCCTGAGACTGCGTCTGCGCGTGCCCGGCCGGCTTTGCCGCCGCCGCCGGCGGCTTGGTCGCGGCCTGCCCTGAGAACGCGAGCAGGGTGGCCCCGAGCGCGATCGCGCCGATGCGGCGCAGCGCCCGGCCCTTCGGGACCGGAGGCAGCCGCCGTGCGCGGCCGCGCATCCACGTGATCGAGCCCTGCTCCCGCCACCCGTCGAGCGCGGCCTCGACGCCCTCGCGATCGGTGGCGCCGAGCACCTCGACGTGCCCACCGCCCTTGCTCGCGGGACCGGCCTGCACCACGTACAGCTCGCCGGTCTCCTCGACCCACGCGGCTCGGTAGCTCCGGTCCGCGCCGTCGCGCCACTGCACGCCGAAGTCCAGCTCGGCTGACGTGAGCCGGCTCAGGTCGGCGCGAACGAAGTCGTCCATCGACGCAAACGTGTTGTCGCCGGCCGGATAGCTGCCCGGCTCCGCGCGCGGCACGTCCGGCATCCACACGCGGCTCAGGCGCGCCGCGCAGTCGGGGCAGCGGCCGACGCGCTCCTCCGAGATGCTCAGGTAGCGCCGGTCGCAGCTGGTGCACGTATAGAGGTCCACGGCCAGAACCTTGGCGCGCGTCCCTGTGAGCGAGATAAAAATGCGGGGCTTCCCAGGAATCTCCCAGCTTCGGGCGCCAGAATGGCGGCCATGCCCGATTCGCCAGACAACCATCGCCACCACCCGACGCGCCGGCGGCTCCTGCGTGACCTGACCGGTGCCGGCGTCGGCGTTGCCGGCGTGGGGCTGATCGGGCGCGAGGTGCTCGGTCGGGATAGCTCGACAGAAGCGGCCGCCCCGTCGTGCACGCTCTTCCCCGAGTCGACCGAGGGCCCGTTCTACCTCGACCTCGACAACATCCGCCGCGACGTCACCGAGGGCAAGACCGGCCTGCGGCTGGACCTCCGCGTCAAGGTCGTGAACGCGAACACCTGCAAGCCGATGCACGACGTGGCCGTCGAGATCTGGCACGCGGACGCCGCGGGCACGTACTCCGGCTTCAGCCAGGAGGGCACCGCCGGCAAGCGCTACCTGCGCGGTGTCCAGCTCAGCGGCGCGAACGGCGTGGCCCAGTTCCGCACCATCTATCCCGGCTGGTACGAGGGCCGCGCGATCCACATCCACCTCAAGGCGCACGTCGGCGGGCGGGCGGCGGGCCGCACGTACAAGGGCGGTCGCACCGCCCACACCGGCCAGCTGTTCTTCAACGACTCGGTGAGCGACCGCGTGGTCCGGCTGTCGCCCTACAACGCCCGCACGGGCACGCGCCTGCGCAACGGCGAGGACAGCATCTATGCGGACGCCGGCTCCGGCACGCTGCTGCGCCTGCGACGGCTCGAGGCGAGCACGATTCGCAAGGGGCTGATCGGGACGATCACGGTGGGCATCCACCCGTCGTAGTGGCCAAGCCCGCGTCACCCCGGGTGCTCGTGGTGGACGACGAGCCGAACATCGTGGACGTGATCACGATGGCCCTGCGCTACCAGGGCTTCGAGGCGGCTTCGGCGGCCAGCGGCGAAGAGGCGCTGGCCGCGGTGGCGAGCTTCCGGCCGCAGGTGATGATCCTCGACGTGATGCTGCCCGACATGGAGGGCTTCGAGGTGGCCGAGCGGCTCGGCGCCGAGCGCGGCCACGTGCCGATCATCTTCCTGACCGCGCGCGACGCCACCGAGGACAAGCTCCGCGGACTGACCACCGGCGGCGACGACTACATGACCAAGCCGTTCAGCCTGGAGGAGCTGGTCGCGCGCATCCGCGTGATCCTGCGCCGCACCGGCGGCGCGGTGGACGACAACCGGGTCAGCTTCGAGGACGTCGAGCTCGACGAGGACACGCGCGAGGTCATGCGCGCGGGCGAGTACGTCGACCTCACCGCCACCGAGTACCGCCTCCTCCACTACCTGATGCTGAACCCGCGGCGAGTGCTCACGCGCGCCCAGATCCTCGACCACGTGTGGAGCTACGACTTCGGCGGCGACGCCCGCGTGCTCGAGACCTACATCAGCTACCTGCGCAAGAAGCTCGACCGGCACGGGCCGTCGCTGATCCAGACGGTGCGCGGCGTGGGCTACGCGCTGCGCGCGCCCAGGCGCTGAGCGTGTCGCTGCGGGGCCGGCTTGTCGCAACGCTGCTGGCGCTCTCCGCGGCCGCGCTGCTGGTGCTGGGCGGGATCACCTACGCCACGCAGCGCTCCTTCGAGGAGCAGCGCATCGACGAGCAGGCGCGCGCCGCCGAGCCCGCCGTGGAGCACGCGATGCGCGACCGGGATCCGCTGGCACGCGGGCGGCCGGGCGGGGACGGACCGGGGCCGCCCGGCGCGGAGGCGAACCTCCCGCCCGGCACCTACGGGCAGCTGCGCGCGGCCGACGGGACCGTGCTCAACCACGTGGAGCTCAGCTACGGGCAGGCCGCGCTGCCCGCGCCGGATCTGCCGCGCCAGATGGAGCCCGGTCAGGAGATCACCGTCGACGCGAAGGGCAGCACCGGCCTGCGCTACCGCGCCCGGGCGGCGCCCACGCGCTTCGGCGGCGGGCTGACGATCGTGGCGATCCCGCTGAACGGCGTGCAGGATCGGCTCGACCGCCTGCTGCTGGTGGAGGGCCTCGTGATCGCCGGGGTGCTGTTCATGCTGGCCGTCGCGGCGTGGGTACTGGTGCGGGTGGGGCTGAGGCCGCTAGACCGGATCGGCGCGACCGCGGACGCGATCGCCGCCGGCGACCTCGCGCGCCGCGTGGAGGTGGCCGCGCCGCGGACGGAGGTCGGGCGGCTGGGAGTGGCGTTCAACGCGATGCTCGAGCGCCTCGAGGAGGCGTTCGCCCAGCGCGAGGCGAGCGAGGGGCGGCTGCGGCGATTCCTGGCCGACGTCTCGCACGAGCTGCGCACGCCACTGGCATCGATCCGCGGCTACTCGGAGCTGTTCCGGATCGGCGCGGCGCGCGCGCCGGCCGACGCCGACAGGGCGATGACGCGCATCGAGGAGGAGGCCGCGCGCATGGGTGTGCTGGTGGAGGACCTCCTGACGCTGGCGCGCCTGGACGAAGTGCGCGACCGGCCGGTCGAGGCGCTCGACGTGGCGGAGCTGGTGGAGGACGCCGCGGCCGACGCCCGCGCCGTCGATCCGGAGCGTGAGATCTCCGTGGAGGGTGGCGCCGAGGCGATCGTGCTCGGCGACGCCAACCAGCTGCGCCAGGTGCTGGCGAACCTGCTGCGCAACGCGCTGGTGCACACGCCGACCGGAACGCCGATCCAGATCGCGGTCCGGCGCAACGGGCGCGAGGTGGAGCTGGAGGTACGCGACCGCGGACCGGGCCTGCCGACCGACCGCCCGGAGGAGCTGTTCGAGCGCTTCTGGCGAACGCGGGCGGAGCGGGACGGGGCCGAGGCCGGCGATCCCGCGCCCGACCGGGGTCGCGGCGCCGGGCTCGGCCTCGCGATCGTCGCCGGCATCGTGGCGGCGCACGGCGGCAGCGTCAGGGCGAGCAACGCGCCGGGCGGCGGAGCGGCCTTCGTCGTGAGCCTGCCGCTGGCCGGGGCGCCGGAAGAGCGCGCCCCGACCAGGTCTGCCTGAGCCGGCCGCGGATCAGCCGGCCAGCGCGCGCAGGTCGTCGGCGTGCCCGCTGAGGTCGTAGAGGCCGTCGACCGAGGTCGATGTGCCGACCTTCGCGACGGCGGCCATCACCTCGGTGGACCCGATGCGCCCGTCGCGGAACATCCCGCCACCGCCGCTGCCGTCCGTGAGGACCCAGCGGATGCGACCGTCCGCCACCGCGTTGGCCAGCCAGTCGACGCTGACCTGGCTCTCGCGGCCGGAGAAGCCGCCGATCGCGGCGACGTCGCCGCCCGAGCTGATCATCTGCCCGGCGGCACCCGTCTGACTGGACACCGCCAGCGTGCCACCGCCGTGGTGCTTCGCGTAGGCGAGCGCCTCCGTCAGGGACTGGGTGTTGCCGCCGAACGGGCCGCCGCCGGCGCCGAAGCCACCGGGTGCGCCAGCGCCCGGGCCGCCGAAGCCCGGGGCCTGGCCGCCCTGCGCTTGCCCACCGAAGCCCCGGGCCTGGCCGCCCTGCGCTTGCCCACCGAAGCCCGGGGCCTGGCCGCCCTGCACCTGGCCGCCGAAGCCGGGTCCGCCAGGAGCGCGCATGCCGGCCGGTGGGGCGCCGCCGGCTCCGCGCGGCCCGCCGAACCCTCCCCGCCCGCCCGGTCCGCCGTCGAAGCCGGCGCTCACCGGGCCGCCCGCCGGGAAGGTGCCGCTGGTCGCGTGGCCGAGCGTCTGCACCGCCCATGAGGCGGGCGCGATCAGCAGCACCGCCATCGCCGCCACCAGCGCCGCGCTATGCGCCTGCGTGACGAGGCGCGGCCCCGCGGCCAGGGCGACCGCGGCCGCTCCGCCGACGAGGATCAGCGGTACCGGCACCCACCCGAGCTGCCCGGGGTTCTTGCCCAGGACGATCAGCGTCGTGACGATTCCGGCGGCTATCGCGAGCGGCCCGACCACGCGCGCCGGCACCCCTCCGCGCACCACCACGCCGATCCCGGCGCCGACCAGCGCCGCCGTGAACGGCGCCAACTCAGACACGTAGTACGGATGGAAGATCCCCGAGGCCTGGCTGAACGCCACCGCGATCGTGAGGAACACGCCGCCGACCGCGATCACCCAGCCGGTCCGGGGGTCATCGCGCCGCAGTCGCGAGACCGCCGCGACACCGATGCCGGCCACCAACGCGAACCCGAGCAGCCAGCCGCCCTGCCCGCCGAGGCTCTCGTTGAGCAGCCGTAGAACACCCGGGTCGCCCCCGAAAGCCCCTCCACCGCCGCCAGGCCCTCCGCCGCCGGGCGCTCCCTGCTGCCCGACCAACCGCCCCAGGCCGTTGTAGCCGAAGATCAGCGACCAGATGCTGTTGTCGCTCGTGCCCGCTACCCACGGCCGGTTCGCGGCCGGGGTGAGCCAGACGAGCACCGGCCAGGCAAGCCCGACCACGGCCATCGCCGCGCCGGCCAGCCCGAGCTGCCGCAAGGCGCGCAGCCGGCCGCCCGGGGCGACCCACAGCCAGGCGGCCGCGATCGCCGGCACCACGAGCAGCGCGGCGCCCATCTTGGCCTCGAACCCGAGTCCCAGGGAGATTCCCGAGAGCACGAGCCAGCGCGTCCGGCCGTCCTCCAAGGCACGCACCGCGAACCACACCGCCGCGGTCACGCACAGCACGAGCAGGGCGTCCGGGTTGTTGTGCCGTGAGATCGCCACCGCGACCGGGGTTACCGCCAGCGCGAGCCCTGCCCCGAATCCCGCCGCCCGCCCGAATCGGCGCCGCGTCATGTCCCAGACGAGCGCCACGGTGCCCACGCCCATCAGCGCCTGCGGCACGAGCATGCTCCAGCTGCTGTAGCCGAACACGCGCGCCGACAGCGCCTGGATCCAGAGCGCGAGCGGCGGCTTGTCCACCGTCATCACCCCGCCGCTGTCGAACGACCCGTACAAGAACGCGTGCCAGCTCTGGGTCATCGACCGCACCGCGGCGCTGTAGTACTCGTTGGCGAAGCCGTTGCGGCTGAGCGACCACAGGTAGAGCACCGCCGCGAGCCCGAGCAGCGCAGCGAGCTCGGGCGGCGGTGAGCTCAGCGCACGCGTCCGGGCGCGCGCGCGACCGAAGCTGGGCAGGGAGATCGACGACGTGGACACGTGGTTCCTTTCGAGTTAGGCGAGGATTTGCAGAGTGGACCGGCGCCCGCGGCGGGCGAACACCCAGCTCCGCAGGGCCATGTAGCGGGTGACCGTGGCGCAGACGCCAGCCGCCACCAGGACCGCGAGCTCGAGCGCCCGGGCCGGTCGCGGATCCAGTCCGTGCAGGACGGCCAGGGCGCCGCTGGTCAATCCGAGCGTGAGCACGTAGACCACCGCGCCCATCGCGTGCTGCCGCATGAGATGTGGGCGTCCGGAGATGCCGAAGGTGACGCGCCGATTGGCCTGCGTGTTTGCGACCGCCGTGATCGCCAGCGCGAGCGCATTGGCCCCTTCCGCGCCGACCGGCCCGCGCAGCAGCAGGTAGAGCAGGGCGTAGGCGATCGTGGAGAGGACGCCGACAGCGAGGAAGCGCGTCAGCCGGACGTCCGCCAGCAGGCGCGCGATGCCGCGCAGATCCTCGAGCGCGGTGGCGACGATGTCCACGCGCGAGTCGACGTCCTCGACCCAATCGACGGGCACCTCGTGGATGCGCATGCCCTCGCGCTGCGCGACCATCAGCAGCTCGGTGTCGAAGAACCAGCCCTCGTCCCGAACGGCCGGCAGCAGCCGCCGCACGGCGTCGGTGCGCACGGCCTTGAAGCCGCACTGGGCGTCCGAGAAGCGCGCGCCGAGCACGGTGCGCAGCAGCCGGTTGTAGCCGCGCGAGATCAGCTCGCGCTTCGGGCTGCGCAGCACCCGCGAGCCGGGCGCCAGGCGAGTGCCGATGGCGACGTCGCTGTGACCCGAGAAGAGAGGGGCGAGCAGCGGCGGCAGGGCACGCAGGTCGGTCGCCAGATCGACGTCCATGTAGCAGACGACGTCGGCGTGACTGCGCTCCCAGGCCGCGCGCAGCGCCCGGCCGCGACCCTTCTCGGGGAGGGTGAGCAGCTCGACGTTGGGCAGGTCCTCCGCCAGCGCCATGGCGATCCGCGGGGTCTCGTCCGTGCTCGCGTTGTCGGCGATCACGATCCGCCAGCCGAACGGCAGCGCGGCACTCAGGTAGTCGTGCAGCCTGCGAATCGAGGCGGGCAGCGCCGCCTGCTCGTCGTGCACCGGCACGACCACGTCCACGGTGGGTGTAGCGGGGGGTGCCTCGCGGTCGGGGATACGGGTGGCGGAGTTCATGCGTCCACCTTCCGGCCCGCCCGCAAGAGCAGCCTGAGGCCAGGCTGAGAGTCTCCTGAGCCTTCCGAACGGGCTCAGACCGCGCCGGTGGGCACAATTGCCCTTGGATGAGGGTGCTGATCGTCGACGACGACCGTTCGCTACGTGAGGCCCTGCGGCGCGCGCTCGTGCTGGGCGGGTACGACACCGTCTCCGCCTCCAACGGCAGGGAGGCCCTCGCTCAGGTCGCCGAGTCCACGCCGGATGCGCTCGTGCTCGACATCGGCCTGCCCGACGTCGACGGCCTGGAGGTGTGCCGCCGCCTGCGCGAGGCCGGCAATCGGGTGCCGGTCCTGATGCTGACCGCGCGGGATGCGATCGAGGACCGCATCGACGGCCTGGACGCGGGCGCCGACGACTACCTGGTCAAGCCGTTCGACGTGGGCGAGCTCAAGGCCCGGCTGCGCGCGCTGCTGCGGCGCGGCGGCGGCGGGGACGAGGCGCCGGGCTCGCTCTCGTTCGACGAGCTGCAGCTCGATCAGATCCGCCACGGCGTGATCGTGGGGGAGGAGTTCGTCGAGCTGACCCGTACGGAGTACCAGCTACTCGAGCTGCTCATGCGAAACCCGCGCCGCGTGCTGCCGCACGACCTCATCTACGACCGGGTCTGGGGGTACGACTTCGGGCCCGCCTCGAACGCCCTGCGCGTGTACGTCGGCTACCTGCGCCGCAAGCTCCAGGACGCCGGAGCGCGGCCGCTGCTGCACACGGTGCGCGGCGTGGGGTACGTCCTGCGCGAGCCATGACCCTGCGCACCCGCATCGCGGCCGCGGCCGCGCTGGCCGTGGCGCTTGCGGTGATCGCCGTAGCCATCGCCGTCTATCTCGGCGTGCGCAACGAGCTGCGCGACGAGGTCGACGTCTCGCTGCACGACCGCGCCGACGGGGTCGCTCGCTTCGTGAACCGGCCGGGGCGCACGGACCGCGTGCCGCGAGTCCCCCGCGAGCCGTTCGGCGGCCCTCAGGGGTACGTGCAGCTCGTGCTGCCCGGCGGCCGGCTGCTGCGCGGGCCGACCGCGGGCGAAGCCCTGCCGGTCGACCGGCGCGCGCGCGAGATCGCTCGCACCGGCGCTGGCGAGGAGCTGGTCGACACCACCGTCGACGGCCTCCATCTGCGCGTGCTCACGCGCGGGCTCGGCAGTGCCGGGGCGATCCAGGTGGCGCGCCCGCTGGACGAGGTCGACCGCCAGCTCGACCGCATCCTGCTCGTGCTGCTCTTCGTCGGAGCCGCCGGCGTGGCCCTCGGAGCCGGCCTCGGCGCGGTCGTGGCTCGCACGGCGCTCGCGCCGATCGGGCGATTCACCCGGCGCACGGAGCAGCTCGCCGCCGATCCGGACCCATCCGAGCGCATGGAGCTGACCGGGCGCGACGAGCTGACCCGGCTGGCCCGCAGCTTCAACTCGACGCTCGACGCGCTCGAGCGCTCGGTCGAGGCGCAGCGGCAGCTGGTGGCCGACGCCAGCCACGAGCTGCGCACCCCGATCGCCAGCCTGCGCGCGAACATCCAGACCCTGCAGGAGGCCGATCGCCTGCCGGAGCACGAGCGCGAGTCGCTGCGCTCGGACATCGTCGAGGAGCTGGACGAGC
The DNA here is from genome assembly GCA_034664105.1 of Thermoleophilaceae bacterium. GTDB lineage: Bacteria > Actinomycetota > Thermoleophilia > Solirubrobacterales > Thermoleophilaceae > JACVRW01. The sequence continues at coordinate 7,941 of JAXDIH010000035.1, read as the reverse complement.
TGACCGCCCTCGTCGCCGACATCGTCGAGGTGGCGCGCGGAACCAAGTCGGGCGAGCTGGCCGACGACGTGCGGCTCGACCAGATCGTGGAGGAGGTCGCGGAGCGCGCTCAGGTGCGGGCCGGCGACCGGGTCCGCTTCCGGGTGGCCGCCGAGCCGACAGTGGTGCGCGGCGAGCCGCAGCGCATCCAGCGTGCGGTGGCGAACCTGGTCGACAACGCGGTCAAGTGGAGCCCCCCCGGCGGCACGATCGAGCTGGAGCTGACCGGCGGCGAGCTGACCGTGCGCGACCACGGGCCCGGCTTCGGGGAGGCCGACCTGCCGCGCGTGTTCGAGCGCTTCTACCGCGCCGAGGGCGCGCGCGGCCTGCCGGGCTCGGGACTGGGCCTGGCGATCGTGCGCCAGGCGGCGGAGGCGCACGGCGGCTTCGCAACCGCCGGCAACGCCCCCGGCGGCGGTGCGCTGCTGCGCGTCTCGTTCGGCGCGCCCGTGCGCGCGGCGTCGCAGCCCGCGCTGAGTTAGCCGGCCGACGCCGGCACGGGCGCCGGCTGCTTGGGTCGGCCCGGGATCAGGGTGGCCGCGAGCAGCGCCAGCGCCACCGCGACGGTGCCCATGACGAAGGCGGTGGTGAAGCCCGACTCGTCCGCGAAGCGGCTGCCCGCGGCGGTGTGGCCCGTGACGATCGCGGCCGCGATCTGGGCGCCGAACGCACCGCCGACGGTGCGCATGATCGTGTTGATGCCGGTGGCCTCGCCGGTCTGGCTCTGGGGCACCGCCTCGACGATCAGGTTGGCCATCGACGCAAACGAGAGGCCGATCCCAAGGCCGAGCAGCGCGATCGCGGCCAGCACCTGCCACTGCTCGGAATGGGCGACCGACAGCAGGAGGAAGCTGACCGACGCGGACGCGGCGCCGACCAGCAGCGGGACCTTCGAGCCCACCCGCCCCGCGAGGGCACCGGCCAGCGGCCCGGCCACGAGCATGATCGCCGCCGAAGGCAGCAGGAACAGCCCGGCACCGGTAACGCCGACCCCGAAGCCGTAGCCGGCCGTGTCGGGCGCCTGGACGAACTGGGGGATCAGGATGAACGAGCCGAACATCCCGAACCCGATCAGGAACCCGGTCAGGTTGACCGTCCACACGGCGCGCAGTCGCAGGAGGGCCACGTCCACCATCGGCTCGGTCACCCGCTGCTCGAAGCGGACCCAGCCCGCGAGGATCACGCCGGCGCCCGCGAACAGGCCGATGATCGCGGGCGAGTCCCAGCCCCAGCGCGCGCCCTCGCTCACGGCAAGCAAGAGGCACACCAGCCCGGCCGAGAGCAGCCCGGCGCCGAGCCAGTCGATCCGCGCCGGCGACTTGACGGGCGACTCCGGCACGAACAGGTGCGTGGCCACGATCGCCACGATCACCACCGCGAGGCCGAACCAGAAGATCCACTCGTAGGAGAGGTGGTCGACGATCACTCCGCTGAGCACCAGGCCGGCGCTGCCACCGATCCCGAAGGTGGCCGAGATCAGGCCGATGCCCGTGGCCACGCGCTCGCGCGGGAACTCGTCGCGGATGATCCCGAAGGCGAGCGGGAAGACCGCTCCGGCGGCGCCCTGCACCGCCCGCCCGGCGACCAGCAGCGCGATGTTGTGCGACAGCGCCGAGATCAGCAGGCCCACCGCGAACAGGCAGAGCACGGCGACCAGCATCCGCTCCTTGCCGAACATGTCGCCCAGGCGGCCGAGGAGGGGGGTGGCGATCGACGCGGTGAGCAGGTAGACGGTGAGCACCCAGGTCACCGACGTCGTGGACGCGTGGAGCTCGTGCTGGATGTCGGGGAGCGCGGGAGCGACCATCGTCTGCAGCAGCGAGTACGACAGCGCCGCCACGGCGAGCACGGCCAGCGTGATGTTGTAGTGCTGGCGCTCGGGGGCTTGGCTCACGCCGGCGCTCCCTCGGGCATGGTCTCGCGCACGGTGCGGCGCAGCGGCGTCTCGGGGATCAGCAGCACGAGCGCCAGGGCGATGACCATCAGCGGCAGGCCGAAGACGAAGACCGGGTGGATGGCGTGGGCGAGCTGATCGCGGGCCGCGCTGGTGCCCGCGGCGGTGGGGTCGGCTCCGAGCGCGGCACCCGCCGCCGCGCCGGCCGGCAGGCCCGCCGCCAGGATCGCGCCCATGACGGTCACGCCAATGGTGCCGCCGGTGTTGCGGAAGAACTGGACCGCGCTGGTGCCGGCGCCGAGCTCAGCGCTCGGCACCGAGTTCTGCACGACCAGGACGAGGTTCTGCAGCAGCATCCCGAGCCCCAGGCCGAGCACGATCATCGCGACCGTCGCGGCGCCGTGGGTCGAGCTCTGGTCGAGCCGGCCGAGCAGTACGAAGCCGGCGGCCATCAGGATGGGGCCGGCCACGAGGGCCCAGCGGTAGCGGCCGGTGCGCGAGATGAGCTGGCCGCTGCCGACGCTCGTCGCCACCAGCGCCAGCATCAGCGGCGTCAGCACCAGGCCGGCGTCGGTGGCCGACTCGCCGAGCACGCCTTGCACGAACAGCGGCACGAACATGATCGCGCCGAACATGGCCACGCCGACCGCGAAGGCGGCGGCGGCCGCGGCGCTGAACGCGCGCAGCCGGAACAGCGAAACGGGGACGATCGGGTGCGAGGTGCGGCGCTCATGCCAGGCCAGCAACGCGATCAGCACGGCGCCGATCGCGTACAGGCCGAGCACCTCGGCGGAGCCCCACGGTGCCTCCTGGCCGCCGCGGACCGTGGCGAGCAGGACGCTCGAAACGCCACCGGCCAGCAGGGCGGCGCCGAGGTAGTCGACCTTCGAGGCGCGCTCGGGGTGGGGCGGGATGCGCAGCGTCGTCAGGACCACGGCAAGCGCGATCAGGCCAACGGGCAGGGACACGAAGAACACCCAGCGCCAGTCGGTGTGGTCGGCGATCCACCCGCCGGTGAACGGGCCGAGCACCGAGGCGAAACCGAAGACCGCGCCCGTCAGACCCTGCCAGCGGCCGCGATCGGACGGCGGCACCAGGTCGCCGATGACGGCCATCGCCAGCGGGATCAGTGCGCCGGCGCCCAGGCCCTGGACGCCGCGGGCGGCCACCAGCTGGGTCATCGAGTCGGCCGTGCCGCCGATGACCGACCCGGCCATGAACAGCACGATGCCCGCCGCGAAGAACGGTCGCCGCCCGTAGATGTCGGAGAGCCGCCCGTAGATCGGGACGGTCACGGTGGCGGCGAGCATGTACGCCGAGAAGACCCAGGAGTAGTGCGACACACCGCCGAGGTCCTCGACGATGCTGGGCAGCGCGGTGGCCACGATGGTCTGGTTGAGCGCGGCGAGCAGCATGCCGAGCAGCACGCCCGCGAGCGCGACGATCGTTGCCCGCGGAGAGAGCAGGTATCCGGGCCGGGGTTCGCTCACAGCTCTTCGATGACCCCGGCCAAGCGGTGCAGCAGGTCTGCGGCCACGCGCCGCTCCTCCGGGTTCAGCGCGGCGGCGATCTGCTCGCGCACCTGCCGGTACTCGTCCATCTTGCCCGCGAGCGCGGCCCGCCCGGCGGGCGTGAGCGAAATCAGCACCGCCCGGCGATCTGTGGGGTCCTCCACGCGCGACACCAGGTCGCGCGCCAGCAGCCCGTCGATCATGCGCGTGGCGGTGGGGGAGCTCACGCCGGCCGCCTCGGCCAGCTGGCGATTCGTGCACGGACCCGCGGCCAGCGGCTCCAGCACGTGGTACTGGGCCAGCGAGATGCCGTCGGGCCCGGGCCGGCTCGCCGCCCGGCCCCGCGCGCGCCGGGTGGCGCGGAAGAACTCGGCGAGGGCCTCGCTCAGCGATGCGGTGGCGGCGGTGGCGGAAGCAGACTGATTGACCATGCAACCAAAAGGTTAGCAATGCATCGATTAGGTGGCTACGTGAATCGAGAGCGCTAACTTCTCGCCTGGATGCCCTGCCTGGTCGTCCTCCTGGCGTTGATCTCGCCCCGGCTCGCGCTCGTCGCGATCTGGCTGTTCAGCAACATCCTCAGCCGCGCGTACGACAGCTGGATCGTCCCGCTGATCGGCTTCTTCGTCCTGCCGTGGACGACGCTGGCCTACGCCGGCACGTGGTCGGCCGGCACGAACAAGGTCGACGGCTTCGAGTGGTTCATCGTCGCCCTGGCCTTCCTCGTCGACCTGGGCTCCTACGCCGGCGGCAGCTCCGGGCGCGCCAAGCGCGCCTGAGCCCTGAGCGCCAGCTCCAGCTCGAGCCGCGCGTCCGGGTCGTCCAGCTGATCGCCGAGCAGGTCGCGCAGCCGCCCCAGCCGGTAGCGCACGGTCTGGGGGTGGAGATCCAGCGCGCGCGCCATCGCGGCGGCGTTGCCGCGCTCGCGCACGTACGCGAGCGCCGTCTCCGCCATGCGCGCGCGGGCCTTGGGCGTCAGCTCGTCCAGCGCCGCCAGCCGCCGTGTGGCCATGCGGTCGACCAGCGCATGGCCGTCGAAGAGCATCAGGTCGACCAGCACGTCGTCCGCGCGCAGCGGCTCTGGTCCAGCGGTGTCGAACGCTCCGGCTGCGGCGCCCTGCAGCGCCGCGCGAGCGAGCGACCACGAGGCCGCGAGCTCCTGGACCGGCACCGCGGGGCCCAGCGCGGCGCTGTGCCGCGCGAGCGCCTGGGCGATCTGCGCGGGTCGCCCCGGCCCGTCCGGGTCGGGGACGATCGCGCACCCCTGGGCGTCGACGGTCCCCACCAGCGCGTCGGCCGGCAGGTGCCTCGCGATCGTGTCCAGCTCCTCCTCGGCGCAGGCGATCGTCGCCGCGTCCCGGGGGAGGCGCCAGCCCACGGCCGCCGCGGCGCCGCGCACGTCGGCCTCCTCGGCCGGCGGGTCGCGCAGGAGCAGGAGGACGAGCTCGCGCTGGCGCTGGCGGCGCTCGCTCTCGAGGCGGCTGCGCGCCTCGGCGTAGCCCTCTACCGAGTCCGCCGAGATCTCCTCGATGAACGCGAACATCGACTCCGCGAGCAGGCTCAGGGTCTCGGGATCGACGCCCGCCCGCCGCGCCGCGTCCGCTGCTCGCCGCCACGCCACGCGCGCACCCACCCGGTATGCGGACTGCAGCGAGTCGAGCGTGCGGCCCTGGCGCAGCTCGCCGCGCCCGAGCTCGACATAGACCTCCCGCCCGGGGCCGCGCGCGCCGGACTGGCTGCGGATCAGATCGATGAACTGGCGCAGCGCCTCGGTGACGCCGGTGCGCACCCCGCGCCCGAACGTTCCCTCGAGCGGACGGGCGTACTCGGGCACCTCCAGCGCGATCGTGGCCAGGATCTCGTCGGTGATGGCGTCCAGCTCGGGCTCCATCACGTCCGCGAGCCCAGGCGGCAGCGCTCGCCACGGCTCAGTCTTTGTCATCTAGGTGAGCAATAACGGTCAAGAATTGGTGCACCGCTCTCTACATACCAGCGTTGCATGATGACACGCTTCATGTATGAGCACCCTCGAGAAGCGCGTGAACCTGCTCGCCGTGGCAACTCCCTTCGTCGCCACCATCGCCGCGATCGTGCTGCTGTGGAACACCGTCGTGAGCGCGACCGACCTGGCGATCCTGGCGGTCATGTACGTGGTGACGGGCCTCGGAGTCACCGTCGGCTACCACCGCATGCTGACCCACCGCTCCTTCCAAGCGCCGAAGCCGATCGAGTACGGCTTCGCGATGCTCGGGTCGATGGCCGTGCAGGGCCCGGTGATGGCGTGGGTCGCCGATCACCGCAAGCACCACGCGCACGCCGACCACGAGGGCGACCCGCACAGCCCGCACGTGGGCCACGGCGACGGCGCGGCGGGCGTGATGCGCGGCCTCTGGCACGCGCACATCGGGTGGCTGTTCTCAGAGCAGGGGCAGGCGAGCTCGCGCAAGTACGCGCCGGATGTCTACGAGGACCGCGGCATGCGGCTGATCAACCGGAACTTCCCGCTGCTGGTGCTGCTCGGCCTCGCGCTCCCGGCGTTCGCCGGCTGGGCCCTGACGGGCGGATCGCTCGCCGGCGCAGCGACCGGCCTGCTGTGGGGCGGCCTCGTGCGCATCTTCTTCGTGCACCACATCACCTGGAGCGTGAACTCGGTCTGCCACTTCCTCGGCACGCGCCGTTTCGAGACCGAGGACCAGTCCACCAACGTGGCGTGGCTGTCGCTGCTCTCGTTCGGAGAGTCCTGGCACCACAACCACCACGCATTCCCGCGGTCGGCGGCCCATGGGCTGCGCAGGTGGGAGCAGGCGCTGGACCCGTCGGCACTGGTGATCAAGAGCCTGGAGAAGCTGGGTCTGGCCCGGAACGTCGTGAGGATCGCTCCGGAGCGCCAGCACCAGCGCCAGACCGCCGCGGCGCCGCTGCGAGCGGCCCCGCGCGACGCCTAGCGCTGACGCGAGCCCTTGGGCTTGCGCTCCTTGGGCGGATTCTCCTTGCGCTCGGCGGGTGTCATCTTCCGGATCGAGAGCACGCCGCGCTCGACCTGGTCCTGGATGTCCGCCAACTTCTCCTGACGGCGCTCTTCGGAGCGCTCCTTCGGCGTCTTCATGCCTTGAACACTATGCATCACTCCGGCGGTTTGGGTGGCAGGGCTGCTACCGTCAGCGCAGCGGGTGGCGTCGTCGCCCGCGAGGTTCTCGTCTCCGAGCGCTATGGCGATCTGGGTCAGTTGAATCTCCCAGATCTTCAGCGGTCGCCTCTAAGCGGCCGCCAGCAAGGAGCAAGATGTCCAAGCAGTCCTTCGCCGATCTCGGCGTATCCGATGCGGTCGTCCGCGCCCTAGAGGCGCACGACGTGACCGCTCCCTTCGATGTCCAGCGGTCCGTCATTCCAGACGTGCTCGCGGGACACGACGTGCTCGTGCAGTCGCCGACCGGCTCGGGGAAGACCCTTGCCTTCGGCGTCCCGCTCGTCGACCGCGTCCAGGCCGAGGACGCGAGGGCAGCCGCCCTCGTGCTCGTCCCGACGCGAGAGCTGGCGAGCCAGGTAACGGAAGATCTGCGCGAGATCGCCTCGGCGCGCGCTCTGTCGCTGGCCGCCGTATACGGCGGCGCCGGCATCGAGCGCCAGGCGAAGCTCGCAAGAAGGGCACACATCCTGGTGGCCACACCCGGCCGCCTCGAGGACCTCGTACAGCGCGGCGCCATCCGACTCGATTCCATTCGCCTGCTGGTGCTCGACGAAGCCGACCGGATGCTCGACATGGGCTTCCGCCCCGCCGTCGACCGCATCGTCGCGCTCACCCCCAAGAGCCGGCAGACGCTCTTCTTCTCGGCAACGCTCGAAGGCGCGACCGGCAAGGTCGCCGCCGCCTTCACCACCAACGCGCGCCGTCACGAGCAGCGACCCAGCGAGGACGCCCGTGACCTGGTGGAGCACCGCTTCGTGGCCGTCCTGCACGAGGGCAAGCTCGACTCCCTGGTCGGCGAGCTGACCAACGCCGAGCGCGGCCGCACGCTGGTCTTCGTCCGCACCAAGCGCGGCGCGGACCGGCTCGTCAAGCGCCTCGACCGCCATGGCGTGAGCGCCGTGGCCATCCACGGCAACCGCTCGCAGGCCCAGCGTGAGAAGGCGCTCGCGCGCTTCCACTCGGGCGACATCGACACCCTCGTGGCCACCGACGTGGCGGCGCGCGGGCTCGACGTGGACGACGTGACGCACGTGATCAACTTCGACGCTCCCGACGACCGCGACACCTACGTGCACCGCGTGGGCCGCACCGGTCGGGCGGGGCGCCGCGGCATCGGCATCACGCTGGTGACCGGCGAGCAGAGCAAGGTCATGGGGCAGATCGCCTCCGACCTGCGCCTGCACGCTCAGTTCGCGCAGAGTGGGATCAGCGAGGCCGGCGGCCGCACGCACAGCCGGCCGAGCGGGCCGAAGCCCCAGCACCGCCAGCAGCGTCAGCACCGCCAGCGGCAGCGCTCGCGCAGCTCGCGC
>JAXDIH010000065.1:0-2542 GCA_034664105.1 Thermoleophilaceae bacterium | reverse complement strand
TACGGGTGGGCATCGAAGTGGCGCATGCCGTCGTAGCCGGCATCCTCGAGCAGCTTCACGAGATAGAAGGCGTCGCGAATGCCTTCGGACCCGAAGCGGAAATCTTGGTCGTACTTGCCAGGGCGCTGCGCGTTGAGGTCGATGTGGAACAGCTTCCCGTGCCACAGCGTCTGGCCGACCGCGTGGTGGAACGAGAGCCCCGACATCGTCTCGTGCGCGAACTCGGGGTTCAGCCCGACCATGTCCGGCCACTCGAGCTCGCCGATGAACGCGAGCGCATGGCCCACCGTCGGCAGGAACAGATCGCCACGCGGCTCGTTCGGCTTGGGCTCGAGCGCGAAGCGCATGTCGTACCCGCGGTCGCGCACGTAGCCGCACAGGAAGTCGATCGCCTCGCGGTAGCGCTCGAGCGCGTCGCGGGCCGGCTTGGCGGCGTCGGCCTCCACGCCCTCGCGCCCACCCCAGAAGACGTAGATCGGCGCGCCCAGCTCGGCCCCTACGTCGATCGAGCGCATCACCTTCTGGAGTGCGTAGCGCCGCACCTCGCGGTCGTTGGCGGTGAAGGCGCCGTCCTTGAACACCGGGTGCGTGAAGAGGTTGGTCGTGGCCATCGAGACCTTCATGCCGGTCTCGTCGAGCGCCTTGGCGAAGTCGGCCTTGATGCGCTCGCGCTCGGACTCGCCGGCGTCGGGCGGGAGCAGGTCGTCGTCGTGGAAGCAGACCCCGTGGGCGCCCAGCTCGGCCAGCTTGCGCACGGTGTCAGGCGGATTGAGGCCGGGCCGGGTCTCGGCGCCGAACGGGTCGTTCCCCTTGTGGCCCACGGTCCAGAGCCCGAACGTGAACTTGTCCTCCGGAGTGGGAGTCAGCTGTGCCAAGACGCTCTCCTTGCAATTAGTTGGGGCTATCAACAAACTAGCCGCGTGCCGGAAGCTGGTCAATTGGTGGCGGGCGCGGACTGCTCCACGCAGGCGACCAAGGTGCTGCTGGTGGATCCCGACGACGGCCGCGTGGTCGCCACCGGCCGGGCGCCCCACGAGGTGACCGGCACCGGTGGCGCGCGCGAGACCGACCCGGAGGTCTGGTGGGAGGCCCTGCGGGCCGCGCTGGCGGAGACCGGCCGGGCCGCCGAGGTCGGCGCGCTCTCGGTGGCCGGGCAGCAGCACGGCCTCGTGGTCACGGGCGCCGGCGGGCGGCCACTGCGTCCCGCCGTGCTGTGGAACGACACTCGCTCGGCGCCGGACGCCGAGGCGCTGCGCGACGCGCTGGGCGCCGAGACCTGGGCCGAGCGGGTGGGCGTGGTGCCCGTGCCGTCGATCACGGTCACGCGCTGGGCGTGGCTGCGGCGCACCGAGCCCGACGTGGCGGCGGCCACGGCGGCGGTGCGGCTGCCGCACGACTGGCTCACCGAGCGGCTGACCGGCCACGGGGCCACCGACCGCGGCGACGCCTCCGGCACCGGCTGGTGGTCCACGCGCGACGAGGACTACCTGGAGGAGGTGCTCGAGCTGCCCGCTGTCGAGCTCGACCGCTCGCTGCTCCCCGACGTGCTGGGGCCGAGCGACGCGGCCGGAGCGGTCCACGCGACGGCGGCGCGTGAGCTGGGCCTTCCCGAGGGGGCGATCGTGGGACCGGGCACCGGCGACAACATGGGCGCCGCGCTGGGCCTGGGCCTGCGGCCGGGCGAGCCGACGATCAGCCTGGGCACGTCGGGCACGGCCTACGCCGCGATGACCGAGCGCGCGGTGGACCCGAGCGGCCTGATCGCCGGGTTCGCCGACGCGGCCGGCGGCTTCCTGCCGCTGGCGGCGACGCTCAACTGCACGCTCGCGGTGGACCGCGTGGCGGGTTGGCTCGGGGTCGAGCGGGAAGCGGTCGCGGAGCGCACCGGCGCGACCGTGCTGCCCTACTTCGACGGCGAGCGCACGCCCAACCTGCCGCGCGCCGCCGGGCTGATCGCGGGGCTGCGCCACGACACCGAGCCCGGCCAGATACTGCTCGCGGCGTACGAGGGAGCGGTGGCGTCGCTGGTGGAAGCGCTGGAGCTGCTGGCCTCGGTGGGCTCGGGGCTCGACCCGGAGGCGCCGGTCGTGCTGATCGGCGGGGGCGCGCGCGGGCGGGTCTGGCAGGAGACGGTCGCGCGCATGTCCGGCCGCGCCGTGCAGGTGCCCGACGCCGAGGAGCCGGTGGCGCTGGGCGCCGCGGCCCAGGCGGCGGCGGTGCTCACGGGCGAGCGACCGGACGACATCGCCCGGCGCTGGAACACGCGCAGCGGGCAGACGATCGAAGCGCCCTCCGAGGCCGACACGGAGACGCTCGCGCGCATCCGCGCCACGCGCGAGGCGGCGCTCGGACTGCTGGACCCGCGCTAGCGCGGGACGCGCAGGGTCAGCTGGTACGCACCGCGGTTGCCGCGCTTGTCGTAGGCGACCGCCACGATGCGGTGGCGGCCCGGCCGCAGCCGCCAGCGGTAGCTCAGGCGGCTCGCCCGCCGCGCCAGCACCTTGCGGCCGTCGATGCGCAGCTCGACGCGGGCGACGCCGGC
>JAXDIH010000054.1:0-14877 GCA_034664105.1 Thermoleophilaceae bacterium | reverse complement strand
CGGCGACGACCTGGCGCGCAAGCTGAGGGCGTTCTGGTACCCGCCCTGGCCCGGCGCGGTGATCGACGTGGACGGGCGCCGGCTGACACTCGTGGACGAGCGGCTGCTGGCGGACGTGGCGGCGACCTACCGCGACGCGGGGCGGCTGCCCTAGCAAGCCACAAACGACAGCATCGGGGTCACGCCCAGCGGGGCCCCTGCGGCGTGTGGGCCCCCAACGTCAGGCATAGGCCCCGTTACGGGGCCCACACTCGGGGCCAACCGCCGCGGGCCCCCGCCGCGGTCCCTCTTGCCGCTGTTCACGCCCGCCCGCGACGCCCGGCGGGACAATGTGACGTGCGTCACATAATCCGGCGCGCGGGCGGGAGTAATCTGCGCTGATGAGCTGCGCGGCCTGCGGCACCGAGAATCCCGCCGGGGCCCGCTTCTGCATGGCGTGCGGCGCTCAGCTCGAGCACCGCTGCCCCGGCTGCGGCACGCCCGCGCCGCCCGAGGCCCGCTTCTGCATGAACTGCGGGACTCCGCTCGGCGAGGACAGCGCGAGGCCCGTCCCCGACCGACCTCCCGAGGAACGTCGCCAGGTGACCGTGCTGTTCGCGGACCTGTCCGGGTACACGGCGGTCGCGGAGCGGATGGACCCCGAGGCCGTCAAGGCGCTCGTGGACCGCGTGCTGCTGCGCCTGGGCGCGGAGGTCGAGCGCTACGGCGGCACCGTCGACAAGTACATCGGGGACAACGTGATGGCGATCTTCGGCGCCCCGATCGCCCACGAGGACGACGAGGAGCGCGCCGTGCGCGCCGGCCTCGGCATGCAGGGGGCGATGGCCGAGGTGAACGCGGACGGGCCCGACGGCGTGCACTTCGAGCTGCGCGTCGGCGTGAACACCGGCGAGGTGCTCGCGGGGGCGGTCGGTCAGGACTACACCGTCGTCGGCGACACCGTCAACGTGGCCGCGCGCCTCCAGGGCGCCGCCCGCCCGGGCAGCGTGACAGTCGGCGAGCGCACGATGCGCGCCTCCAGCGGCGCCGTGCGCTACCAGCAGCTCGAACCGCTCGAGCTCAAGGGCAAGTCGGAGCCCGTGCCCGCCTGGGAGGCGGTCGAGGTGCGCGCGGCTCACGCGATCGGCCGGACCGCCCCGGCCCGCGAGGCGCCGCTGGTCGGCAGGACGCACGAGCTGTCTACGCTCGAGGCGATCTACCAGCGCGTCGAGCTGGAGCGCGCGCCGCACCTGGTCACGCTCGTCGGCGAGGCCGGCGTGGGCAAGTCGCGCGTGCTGCGCGAGCTGGAGCGGCACCTGTGCGCCCGCACCGTGGCGCCCACGTTCCGCACCGGCCGCTGCCTCCCGTACGGGAGCGGCATCGTGTTCTGGGCCCTTGGCGAGGTGCTGCGCGACGAGTGCGGCATCGTCGACAGCGACTCCGCCGAGGAGGCGTGGATCAAGCTGCGCGACTACGCGCTGATCCTGTTCGGGGGCAAGGGCGACGCCGTCGGCGAGGAGGCCGAGCGCAAGACCGCTCTGATCGCGCGGCTGATCGGCCTCGAGGTGCCCGGCGACCTGGTGCCGGTGGGCGAGGACCCGGAGCGCCTGCGCGAGTCGTTCTTCTCCGCCCTGCGCGCCGGGATCGAGGCGATGGCCGGCCGGCAGCCGCTGGTGCTCGCCTTCGAGGACATCCACTGGGCCGACGACGGCATGCTCGACGCGATCGAGCACCTGGCCCAATGGGTGCGCGCGCCGCTGTTGCTGGTCTGCCTGGCGCGCGACGAGCTGCTCGACCGCCGCCCGAGCTGGGGCGGCGGGCGCGGGTCCGCGACCCAGCTGGTGCTCGAGCCGCTCAGCGCCGGCGAGACGGAATCGCTGGTCGCCGCGCTGCTGCCCGACGGCGAGACCGTGCCGGCGGCGGTCGTGGAGCGCTCCGGCGGCAACCCGCTGTTCGCCGAGGAGATGGCGCGGCGCATCGCCGAGGGCAGCCTCGAGGCCGCCGAGCTGCCCGAGACCGTGCAGGCGGTGCTGGCCGCGCGCCTCGATGCCCTGGAGCCGTTCGAACGGCGGCTCGTGCAGCAGGCCGCGGTCGTGGGGCGGACCTTCTGGGAGGGCTCGCTTGCGCCACTGGCGGGCTCGGACCAGCGCCAGCTCGAGCGCGCGCTGCTGTCCCTGCAGGAGAAGGACATCCTCGCGCCCGGGGCCGAGAGCCAGCTCACCGGCGAGCGCGAGCTGGCCTTCAAGCACGTGCTGATCCGCGACGTGGCCTACGGGATGCTCCCCAAGGTCGTGAGGGCCCGCAAGCACTTCGAGGTGGGCGCGTTCATCGAGGAGCGCGCCGGCGACCGCACCGACGAGGTCGTCTCCCTGCTGGCCGAGCACTACGGGCGCGCGGCCGCCCTGGGCCGCGAGGGCGGCATCCCGGTCGACGAGCTCGACCGCATGCAGCGGCGGGCCATGCTGTTCCTGGAGCAGGCCGGCGACGCCGGCGCCCTGCTGTTCGCCAACCGCGAGGCGGCGGCCCACTACCGGCACGCCCGCGCGATCTGCCCGCAGGACGGCCGTGCCGACGCCGTGCGCATCGGCGAGAAGCTCGGCGACGTGTCGCTCCGCCTCGGGCGCGTGGACGAGGCGATCGCCGTGTGGCTCGAGTGCCTCGACTGGCACCGGGTCGAGGAGGACCTGGAGCGGGTGGCGGACCTGCACCGGAAGATCGGCGCCGCCCTGTCGCACAAGGGCGAGCGCAAGGCCGCCATCGAGCACTACCAGAAGGGCATCAACCTGCTCAAGGACGGACCGCCCCGGCTGGAGCTGGTGCGGCTGTACGAGGAGGCGGCCTGGCTGTACCTGCACACCGGCGACAACATGCTCGCCATCTACGCCTCCGAGAAGGCTCTGCGCCTGGCTGAGCGGCTCGGCGAGACGCGCGCGGCCAGCCGGGCGCACGGGATCTTCGGCCGCGTGTTCGGGCGCATCGGCGACACCGAGAAGGCGCGCCAGAACCTGGAGCGCGCCGTCGAGCTGGCGCGCACGCCGCGCGAGCCGCAGCCGGGGGCGCCGCGCGAGGACCAGAGCGAGACGATCCTGGCCCTGTCGGCGCTCGGCCGCCACCTCGAGGTATCCGAGGCCGAGGTGGCCGGCGCCCGCGCCGCGTACGAGGAGGCGCTGGCGCTGGCCGAGAAGATGGGCTCGCTGCCGGCGCAGGTCGAGCTGCACGCCTCGCTGGCGCAGCTGGCCGTGTACGGGGCGGACTGGGAGCAGGTGGAGCGCTCCACCGAGGCGAGCGCCGAGCTGGCCGAGCGCGAGGGGCTCGTGGGCAAGCTGTGCCTGCCGATCGCGCTGCGCGGGCTGCTGCGCTGGCGGGAGGGCAACCTCGACGAGGCCACCCTGCTCTTCCACCGCGCGCACGAGCTCGCCGAGCAGGTCGGGTGGTCGGAGCTGGCGTTCCAGGCGCTGTTCGGGCTCTCCACGGTGCTGCGCGACTCGGGCGACCTGTCCGGTGCCCAGGCCGCGCTGGACCGGGCGCTGGACGTATGCGAGCGGGCCGGGCTGATCGCCCAGTCGATCCAGGCCACGGCCTCGCGCGCGGTGATCCTGATGCTCGCGCACCGGCGCGAGGCGGCGGTCGAGGCGGCGCGCGAGTCCTCCGAGCTCGCCGAGCGCCTGCACTATCCGGTCGGCCGCGCGGCGGCGTTGGAGGCGCAGGGCGTGTGCGCCGAGGATCCGCGCGAGGGCGCGAACCTGCTCGGCGACGCGGCCGAGGCCTGGGCCCAGCTGGACCGGCCGCTCGAGGCGGCACGAGCCCGGCTGCTGGCGGGTCAGGTGCTGGTGGAGGTCGACCCGGAGCGGGCGCGGACGCTGCTGGTGGACGCCGCGGACGAGATCGAGCGGCTCGGTGTGAACCACCTGTCCGAGCGCGCGCGGGCGCTGGCGGCGGGCTGAGCCTCTAGGGCGCCTTGTCGGCGCCCGCGATGACGATCACCGAGGCGTCGCCGGCCAGGGTCTGGATCGACGGGTCGACCGGCTCCCGCTGCCCGATGCCGAGGCGGCGACTCACGGCCTTCGCCTCGGCCTCGTGGCCGGGCGCGTACTGGACGACGGACTCGGCCAGCTGCTGGTCGGTGAAGTTGGTGATCGTGCCGACCTTGAAGCCCGCCGCGGCGACCTCGTCGCTGAGCGTGGCGGCCAGACCCGGCACCGTGGTGCCGTTGAGCACGGCCACGGTCACGTTCCCCGGCTTGACGGCGCCTCGGTTGTGCTTGGGCTGACCGGAGCCGTTCGAGGCCTGGTCGCCGCCCGAGGCGCTCTGGCCCGGGGTGGTGCCGCCGTCGTCACCGGACAGCTGGGAGACGCCGTAGGCGGCGGCACCACCCAGAACGAGCAGACCGACGAGCGCGACCGCCAGGTAGCGGGCGCCGAGCCGGCTGTACCAGGACTCGCCCGGCCGGGGCGGGAGGATCGCGGTCTCCTGAGGCGCGTGGCGCGAGGTGACCGGACGACCGGCGAAGCGCCCCCCGGTCGTAGGCAGGCTCGGAGGAGCGCCGGCGCGGCTGCCGGCCGGCGTGGCGGCCTGGCGGGGCGGCGAAGCGGTCGACGGCTTGGCCTGGGCGGGTGCGGCGGGGCGACCCTGCGCGGGCACGTCCGAAGCGGACGTGCCCGGACGCGCGGGGGCGTCCGGGCCAGTCTGGGCGGGCGCGCCTGCGCCCGTGTTGGCGGGCGTGGCTGGGGGCCCTTCGCCGGGCGTGGCCGGGCCACCTTGGCCGGGCGTGCCCGGGCCGGTCTGGGCGGGGGCGGCCGGGGCCCCTTCGGCGGGCGTATCGGGGCGCCCCTGCGCGGGCGCGTCCGAAGGCGCGGTCGAGGGCGCGCTTGGCGCGGACCCCGCGTTCGCGCTCTGTCCGGCCGGCGTGGCCGCGGGCTTGCCCTGCTGCGCGGTCGCCGCTCCGGCTCCGGTCGCCGAGGCCGCCACCGCCGGCGTCGCCTGGCCCGCCGGGGTCGCGGCCGCGGGTCGTGCGGCGGCTCCGGCGGCTCCCACCGCTCCGGCCACCGCCGGCTTCACGGGCACCGCCGGCCCTCCCGGCACGGGCGGTGGCGCAGGGGTGGACGAGGCCCCAGCCTGCTGCGGCTGGGCCACCACGCGGCCTGGCACGGCCGGGGCGGCCTGCTCCGAACGCTCGGGCGCGCGCCCGGCCCACTCCCGCAGCCGCTTTACGTCGCGCGACTGCGAGAAGTACAGAGCCGAGAGCACCGCCAGCCCCACGACCGAGGCCAGCCCGGCGTAGGCGCCGATCTCCTGGACTATCTCCGGCAAGGCTCGAACTGTAGAACGCTCAGCGGCGTGCGTCCCCGTAAGGCGTTCAGCTGCGGGCCGTGGCCGCCAGCGCGCGCTCAGCGGACAGCTCCGCCACCGCGCTCGCCAGCGCCGCCGCGTCGCCGCCGTAGACCAGTTCCTCGATGCGCGCGAAGGCGCTCTCCACCCACTCGGGCTCGAGCGGCTGCTGGATCGCGTAGACGATCTTCTCGGCCGGCGTCGGCTGCGGCCGCTCGCCCGGGTTGAACAGCTCCTCGTGGATCTTCTCCCCGGGTCGCCGCCCGACGATCTCGATCGCGATCTCCGCGTCCGGCTCGTAGCCGGCCAGCCGGATCATGTTGGCGGCGAGCTCGATGATCTTGACCGGGTCGCCCATCTCGAGCACGAAGATCTCGCCGCCGGTGGCCAGCTCACCCGAGCGGATGATCAGCTGGACCGCCTCGGGGATCGTCATGAAGTAGCGGGTCATCCGGGAGTCGGTCACCGTCACCGGTCCACCCTTGGCGATCTGGCGCCGGAAGATCGGCACCACCGAACCAGACGAGCCGAGCACGTTCCCGAACCGCACCGACGCGTAGCGCGTGCCCTTCCAGCGGTTCTGCGCCGCCTCGACGGCCCACTCGGCCAGCGCCTTCGACGCTCCCATCACGGTGGCCGGGCTGACGGCCTTGTCGGTCGACACCAGCACGAACCGCTCCACCCCGGCCTCGCCGGCGGCGGCCGCGACGATGCGAGTGGCCACGGCGTTGTTGCGCACCGCCTCGACGGGGTTCTCCTCCATCAACGGCACGTGCTTGTAGGCAGCCGCGTGGAACACCACCGAGGGCAAGTACTCCTGGAACACCTCGCGCACCCGCGTGGCGTCCTTGCAGTCCGCCAGCACCGAGGCGGCGCGGGCGAAGTGGCGCTCCTCCTCCAGCTCGCGCCTGATCTCGAACAGCGAGTTCTCGGAGTTCTCCACCAGCACCAGCAGCTTCGGCCCCACGCGCGCGATCTGGCGGGACAGCTCAGAGCCGATCGAGCCGCCCGCGCCCGTGACCAGCACCACGCGGCCGGAGAGGTACGCGCCCACGCGATCGATCTCGACGCGCACCGGCTCGCGCCCGAGCACGTCCTCCACCTGCACCTCGCGCACCTGGCGCATCAGGTTCACACCGCCGGAGAGCAGCTCGAAGGTCGTCGGCAGCATGCGCACCGGGATGGCGCGCTCGCGGCACGCCGTGACCACCCGCTGGCGCAGGATCCCCGGCGCCGACGGGATCGCGATGAGCACCTCGTCGGGCTTGACGGCGTCGAGCACGCGCGGCAGGTCGTCGGTGGTGCCGAGCACCTTGTGCCCGGCCACGCGCATGCCCTGCTTGCGGGGGTCGTCGTCCACGAATCCGACCGGCGCGCTGCGCAGCCCAGGGTTGCGGCGCAGCTCGAAGGCGACCTGCTGACCGCCGTTGCCGGCGCCCACGATCAGCACCTCGTGCGCCGCTCGCTCGAGGATCTGACCCCGAGCCGGGCGCTCGACCGCCCAGCGCACCGCGAAGCGCGCGCCGCACACGAACACCAGCGCCAGCAGGAAGTCGAGTGCGATCACGCTGCGCGGCGGGTCGTGCCGCCCGATCGAGAAGAGGAACAGCACGACGATCAGGCCGCCGGTCGCCACGAGCGTCGCCTTCAGGATCGTCTCGAAGTCCTTCTGGTCGACGTAGCGCCAGAGCTTCGAGTAGAGGCCGAACGCGGCGTAAATCGCCACCTGCATCGGCACGGTGATCCAGATCGTGTCGGCGAGCAGGTGCTCGTACTTGGGCGGGATCCCCTGGTCGAACCGCAGGACGTACGCGAGGTAGTACGCAAGCGCGAGCAGAGCCGCGTCCACGCCGACCTGGCCGACGCGGCGTGCGTTCACTGAGGAAGGCAGGGATTTCATGATTCGCGGGCTGCGAGCAGCATTTTGACGAGTTCGCGCGGATCGCGCCGGACGCGCAAGCCGCCGTTCGCCGGCCGCCGTCCGATCTCTATCTGGCTCGGGTCCTCGAGCTTCCGCAGCCGCCCCTCGCGGAGCAGCGCCTCGTCGACGGCGCCGAGCCTCCCCTCGAAGGTAGTGAATACGGGTGTACCCAGAGCCACGGCTTCGCGATTCATGGTGCCGCCGGCGGAGATCACCAGGTCGGCGTAGGCCACCAGGCTCTGCGCGTCCACCGCGCGCTCGGGCACGATGAACGCCCCCAGCTCGGCCCGCTGCGCGGGCGTGCGAGGCAGCACCACGGTCTGGGCCTCGCTTGCCTGAAGCCGGTCGAGCACTCCCTTGAAGAGCGGGTTCTCGAAGCGGTGGTAGAGCGACACCTCGGGCGGCGTGCGCACGACGACGAGCGGGCGATCGCGATCGAGGCCGAGCTCGGCCAGCACGGCCGGATCCGGCTCGAAGTCCGCGAGGTAGTACTCCTCCTTGAGCCCCTCGTAGGCGTGGATCTTCCCGCGGGCCCCGTAGCGCGCCAGGCGCTCGGGCGGGATCGCGTCTGGCACCACCACGGCGCGCGCCAGGCGGCAGTTGATCTGGTGCTGGGCGGTGGCCCACTCGTAGTCGAACGAGGTCGCGCTCGGTACCCGCAGCAGCTTGGCCGCGACGCTCACGTCGTTGGACCCGTGGCCAATAGCCACGTCGAAGCGGCGCCCGCGGGCCCAGCGCGTCAGCGCCAGGCTGCGCGACGCCAGCCCGAGCGCCTTGCTGGCGAGCCGGCCGCCGCGGTGGCGCCCGATCGCCTCGTACTCGATGCCGAAGCGCTCGCACAGCTCCAGCGTCTGCGCGAAGTCGCGGGCGGTCACCTCCACCTCGTGTCCCTCCGCGCGCATGACCTCGATCAGCGGCCGCAGCACCAGCACGTGCGGGCTGTTGGTGAGGTCTACCCAGACGCGCACGCCGCCACGACCTCCCTGACCTGCTCCTCGGTCAGATCCTTGCCCATCGGCAGCGCGTAGTTGGTGCGAGCGGCTTCCTCGGTTCCGGGCAGGTCGGCGTCGCTCGCGATCGCCGGCTGGCGGTGCACCGGCACCCGGTAGTAGCCGCGTCCGATCGGCAGCCGCTCGGCGCGCACCACATACAGGTGGTAGACGTGCCGCGCACCGTCGATCGACTGGGGCAGGCGGGCGTACTCGCCCAGGCCGAAGCGCTCGTAGGCGGCCGCCACCGCGCGGCGGCGCTCGTTCCAGCCGTCGAGCTCGGGCAGCAGCACGCGCAGCGCCGCCGCCTGCATCTCGTCCAAGCGCGAGTTGTAGCCCACCTCCGTGAAGGTCTGCTTGTCGGTGGAGCCGTGGAAACGGAGCAGCCGCGCCAGCTCCGCCACGCGGTCGTCATCGGTCGTGATCGCCCCGCCGTCGCCGAGGCAGGGCAGGTTCTTGGCCGGGAAGAACGAGAACGTGGCGGCGTCGGCCAGCGCCCCCGCCTTCACGCCGTCGAGCGTTGCCCCGGCGGCCTGGGCGGCGTCCTCCACCACCGGCACACCCAGCTCGCGCAGCTCCGGCACCGGGGCGAGGTTGCCGAACAGGTGCACCGGGACGATCGCCTTGGTGCGCGGCGTCAGCACCGCCTTCACGGTCTCGGCCGTGACACAGAGCGTGTCCGGGTCGATATCGCAGAACACCGGCGTGGCCCCCGCCACGATCGCGGCCTCGGCGGTGGCGTAGAAGG
This sequence comes from Thermoleophilaceae bacterium, assembly GCA_034664105.1. Classification (GTDB taxonomy): domain Bacteria; phylum Actinomycetota; class Thermoleophilia; order Solirubrobacterales; family Thermoleophilaceae; genus JACVRW01. The sequence goes on along the minus strand of JAXDIH010000054.1, from coordinate 5,912 downwards.
TGAAGGAGGGCATCACCACCTCGTCGCCGGGACCCACCCCGACCGCGCGCAGCGCAATCGTCAGGGCGTCGGTGCCGTTGGCCACCCCGATGCAGTGCTCGACGCCCAGATAGGCGGCGAACTCGGCCTCGAAGGCCTCCAGCTCGGGGCCCAGGATGTAGCGGCCGGAGCGCGCGACTCGATCGATCGCCTCGGTGAGGCGATCGTGGTACGGCGCGAGCGACGAGGCGAAGAGCGGCACATCGGACATGGGCGGCCAGCTACCCTACTTCGCTTCCATGACCGTGCTCTTGGCCTCGATCACGGACCCGATTGTCAACGTGGCCGTGGACGTCGTGGATGCAATGGGGCTCCCGGGGGTATTCGTGCTGATGCTCCTGGAGAGCGCCTGCATCCCGGTGCCCAGCGAGGCCACGATGCTATTTGCCGGGTTCAACGTCTCAAACGGCGAGTACAGCCTGTTCGCGGCCACCGCCGTGGGCTCGCTCGCCAACCTGGCTGGGTCGTGGCTCGCCTACTGGGTGGGCTATGCCGGCCGGGTGGACATCCTCGAGAAGCACGGCAAGAAGCTGCACATCAAGAAGAGTCACCTGGAGTGGGCTGACCGCTGGTTCGAGCGCCACGGCGACGCGACCGTCTTCTTCACGCGCATGCTGCCGATCATCCGCACGTTCATCTCGCTGCCCGCCGGGGTGGCCCGCATGCCGTTCTGGCGCTTCAGCGTGCTGACGCTGGCCGGCTGCATCCCGTGGGTGCTGATGCTGACGTTCATCGGCAAGCAGGCCGGCGACAACTGGGAGCAGTGGAAGGACAACCTCCACTACGTCGACTACGCGGTCGCGCTGCTGATCGTGCTCGGCTTGGGGTACCTCGTCATTCGCGCGCGGCGCGGGAAGCGCGGGGGCGGCGACCCCGCACCCGAGTCGGTCTGAGCGCGCTCTCCCTGCGCCGGGCGCTGCTCTTGGGCCTGCTCCAGGGGCCCGCCGAGATGCTGCCCGTGTCCAGCTCCGGTCACCTGGCGCTGGTCCCCCGGCTGCTCGGCTGGGACTACTCCGACCTGCCGGCCGACGCGCGCAAGACGTTCGAGGTGGCCCTGCACGCCGGCTCGGCGCCCGCGGTCGCGCTGGCGCTGCGCGGGCAGCTGAGCCGCGACCCGCACCTGCTCGCCCTCACGCTGCTGCCGCCGGCCGCCGCCGGGCTGCTGCTGGAGCGGCCGATCGAGCGCCGCCTCGGCGGCCTGCGATCGGTGGCGCTCGCCCAGATCGTGGCCGGAGCCGCGCTGCTGATCGCCGACGGCACTCCCGAGCGTCGTTCGCGCCCGAACGCCGCCGATCACCTCGCGGTCGGACTGGCGCAGGCCGCGGCGCTGATCCCGGGAGTGTCGCGCTCGGGCGCGGCCCTGACGGCCGCGCGGGTACGCGGGCTGTCGCGCCCTGCGGCGGCCTCTTTGTCGCTGCGCGCCGCGCTCCCCGTGACCGTCGGCGCCGGGGTGCTCAAGGGCGTGCGCGCGGCCCGCGACGGCGTGCCGGAGGAGCTCCGTGTGGCCGCGGCGGTGGGCGCGGGTGCGGCGTGCGCGTCGGCGCTGGCGGCCCTGCCGCTCGCGCGCGGTACGCGCTGGCGCGAAATCGCCGTATACCGCATTGCGCTGGGGCTCGGCGCGCTCTGTATACGCGGTCGCGGTTCGCTGGCGTAGCGGCCCGACCGCACCTACGCTGGAACACGGCAGGCGGGATAACGGATGTCCCCCTGCCACTGACCCATGCCCACTTCCGCCCTTCTCGACTTTGTCGCGACGCCCGAGCCACCCGGGAACCAGACCCTGGTCCGGCTGACCGAGCACGTCCGCGCGCTGGTCGGGGTCGGAGCCGTGGCGATCGTGACGGTCGAGCGCTTCGCGGGCTGGTTCGCGGACGCGAAGCTGGGCGAGGCGCTCGGCAGCCACCTCCTCGACGAGGAACGCCGGCGTTCCATGGTCGAGTCCGCGCTGGAGCGCGAACGGCCGCTGTTTCTCCCCCGTGTCGACGGGTGGGATGCCGCGCCGACGCTGCTGACGGCCCTGGTGGAGACGCTCGGCCCCGAGGCGGCCCGCCGCGTGTGGCGCACCTGCAAGCGCGCCTCGGTGATCGCGTGTCCGCTGCGCGCGGAGAGCGGCCGCGGACTTGGGGTCCTGGTGGTGGCCTCGGTCGACCGCGAGCGGCGCCTGCGCACAACCGACCTGCGGATGGTGGAGGCGGTGGCCGATCTCGCCGCGATGGCGCTGGAGCGCGCCGACCTGCTGGAAGTGGAGACCCGGCGCGCCCGCGACGAGGTCCGGCTCAAGCGGGCCGGCGAGGCGATGTCCAGCTCGCTCGAGCTGGACGACGTCTACCGCAGCGTGGTGGAGCACGCCGCGAGCACGACCGGAGCGACCCAGGCGGTGCTCACCCGGCTCGACGCTCGGGCCGGCGAGCTGCGCACGGTCGCGACGCTCGACACCCAGACCGCCCCGGCGCTCGGTGGCGCGAGCCTGCGACAGGTCGCCCGCACGCGCGGACCGTTGCTGGAGCGCGACGCCTCGCGCATGCACGCGCCGATCGAGCTGGGCCCGCGCCTGTACGGAGTGCTGAGCGTGAGCCACGGGGAGCCGGAGAGCTTCGACGACGCCAACCTCGACCTGCTGGCGCGACTCGCCGGTTCGTCGGCCGCGGCGATCGCCAACGCGATCGACTTTCAGCGCGAGCGCAGCATCGCGCGCTCCTTGACGCTCGGGTTCGTGCCGGAGCCGCTGCCGCGCGTCCCGGACTACGAGACCGGGCTGGTGTACGCCCCCGCGCTGGGCGAGCCGACGGGCGGCGATCTCTACGGCGTGTGGCAGCTGCCGAGCGGCGAGGTGGCGGTGCTGGTCGGCGACGTGGCCGGCAAGGGCGTGGAGACCGCCGCGCTGAGCGCGATGGTGCGCTTCTTCGTCGAGGCGCGCAGCTGGGACGCGGAGTCACCCGCGCAGGTGCTGGAGCAGACCAACGCGATGCTGACCGGGCGGCTGCCGAGCGACACGTTCGTGACCGCCTTCCTCGCGGTGCTCGGTGAGGGCTCGCTGCGGTGGGCGAGCGCCGGTCACCTGCCGCCGCTGCACCTGGCCAACGGCGAGACACGCGAGCTCGCGGCCACCGGGCTGCCGCTCGGCGTGGAGGAACGGACGAGCTACGCGGATCGCGAGCTGGAGCTGGCGGACGGCGACCTCGTCTTCGCCTACACCGACGGGCTCGTCGAGGCGCGGCGCGGGGACGAGCCGTATGGGGCCGAGCGACTGGCGCGGTTGGTCGCTCGCCTGGCAGGGGAGCTGGCCCCGGAACCACTGGCAAAGAGGGTGCACGAAGAGGTGGCGGCGTGGAGCGGTGGGCTGGGTGACGACGCGGTGGCGCTCGCGCTGCGGCGGCGGCGCTGAGGCGCGGAAGCACCCGACCCCGCTCCGCCTCCCCGCCGCCCACTCCGCTTGAATGGGGCGCGTGAGCGATTCCGCCTACGCGCGCGCCGGCGTGGACCAGACCCGCTCCGGCACCGCCGTCCGGGCGCTCGTGGACGTCCTCGCGACGATCGCCACCGGCCGCCCCGGCCGCGCGGCGCTCGGCTCGGGCCACTACGCCAACGTGCTGCGCCTCGACGAGTCCCGCGGCCTCGCGCTGTCGACCGACAGCGTCGGCTCCAAGGTGATCGTCTGCGAGCAGATGGGCCGCTTCGACAGGATCGGCATCGACCTGATCGGCATGAACGCCAACGACGTGATCTGCGTCGGCGCGGACCCGATCGCCCTGCTCGACTACATCGCCGTCGAGGATGCCGACCCGGAGATGCTCGAGCAGATCGGGATCGGGCTCAAGGAGGGCGCCGAGCAGGCCCAGATCGAGATCCCGGGCGGCGAGCTGGCGGTGCTGCCGGACCTGATCCGCGGCCACCCCTCTCCCCACGGCTTCGACCTGGTCGGGTTCTGCGTGGGGCTGGTCGACCTGGACGCGATCGTCACCGGCGCGACGATCGAGCCCGGCGATGCCGTGGTGGGCATCCCGTCCAGCGGCATCCACTCGAACGGCCTCAGCCTGGCGCGGCGCGTGCTGACCGATCTCGACGAGCCGGTCGATGGCACGACCGTCGGCGAGCTGCTCCTGGAGCCGACAGTGATCTACGTGCGCGCGATCCGCGAGCTGCTCGAGTCGGAGGTCGACGTGCGCGGGCTGGCGCACATCACCGGCGAAGGCTTCCTCAACCTGCTGCGCCTCGAGGCCGAGGTGGGCTACCTGATCGACGACCCACTGCCCGTACCGCGCATCTTCGAGCTGATCGCCGAGCGGGGAGCGGTCGAACCGTCGGAGCTATACGAGGTCTTCAACATGGGCTGCGGCTTCTGCTGCGTGGTGCCGGCCGAGCAGGCGGAGCGCACGGTCGCGTTGCTATCGGAGCGCCACCCCGGCACCGCGGTGATCGGCCAGGCAACGCCGACCCCCGGCGTCGTGGAGCTCCGCGCGCAGCGTCTGCGGGGCACCCGAGCGGGGTTCGTGAGCGAGTAAGGGGCGAGCGGCGCGGTTCAGGAGGCCGGCTCCCACAGCGTCCCGGTGAGCACCCGCACCGGCTTCAGCTGCCACTCCACCGCCAGGCGCCACAGCTCCGCCGACGCGCGCGGCAGGGGCAGCTCGCAGATCGTCGCGACCTCGATGTCCGCCGCGCGACCGAAGCGCGTGACCGCGGCGAGCGGGTCGGGCGGCGGGTCGTCGGAGGGAACGCCGCCGGCCGCGGTCGCCGCGGCACGCCAGTCGACGTAGGGCGCCTCTCCGCCCACCCACTCCAGACCTCGTTCGCCCTCGAACCGCACCGACGGCAGCACCAGCCCCTCGCTGCCGCGCACCTCCTCCAGGTCCGCTCCCAAGGCCTCCAGGATCGCGTTGGAGTCCAGGTCGATGCGGAAGCGCTGCACGTCCAGCCCCGCCGTGCGCGCCTCCTCGACGAGCGCCTCCTTGGTGTCCAGCTTGCGCCGGAAGCACATCAGACCCTCCCGCAGCGCTCGCAGGTAGCGCCCCGCCGCCTCGGGCCCCTGCTCGGCCGCCGCCTTCACCGCCATGCACGCCGGATAGGTGGACTGAATCGGCCCTTCGGACCACAGGCGCGGGTCGATCGGCATCCGCGACCGATCGGACACGTCCAGCCATGCCAGGATCATTGGGGACAGGTCGCCCTCGTACGATCGGGCGAGACCGCCCATCACGTAGGTGATCGACAGGTCGGTACCGAACTCCATCATGAGCTTGCGCAGGGCAGGCTCGGCGGCCCAAGAGGCCGAACAGGCAGGATCCGTGTAGTAGCGAACTTCCAGGGGCACTAGAGAGCGCAAAATAGATGACGGTGATCGGCACCTTGATCGGCGACCGCTTCCGGCTCGAGGAGAAGGTCGGCTCGGGCGGTATGTCGAGCGTGTACCGGGCATTCGACCCGACGCTCGAACGCCATGTCGCGATCAAGCTCATGCACCGCGACATCTCGGACGACGCGGACCAGCTCGAGCGCTTCCGACGCGAGGCGCGTGCGGTCGCCCAGCTGAACCACCCGCACGTGGTGACGGTGATCGACGCCGGCGAGGACGACGGCGCTCCGTACATCGTGTTCGAGTACGTCGAGGGCGAGACCCTCAAGGAGCGCGTGAAGCGCACCGGCGGACTGCCGGTGGTCGAGGCGGTGGCGTACGCGATCGAGATCGGGCGTGGGCTGATGGCCGCGCACACCGAGCGGCTCGTGCACCGCGACGTGAAGCCCCAGAACGTGCTGATCGACGCGGAGGGACGGGCGAAGGTCACCGACTTCGGGATCGCCCGTGCGCTCGACGACGGCAGCCTGACCGCGACGGGGCGGGTGCTGGGCACGACCGACTACGTCGCCCCGGAGCAGGC
>JAXDIH010000024.1:0-3416 GCA_034664105.1 Thermoleophilaceae bacterium | reverse complement strand
GGGATAGCGAAGTCAGTGGCACCGCTGCCGTCGTCACTGGCGACAGATTAGGGGACGGCGTTTGCCGCCTAGCCGCGGGGCCCCCGCGGGTCATCCAGGGCGAGGGCCCGCGAATGCGGACGTCTTCCAGAGGCCGGGGGGATTCGAATCCGCGACGCTTCGGGTCACACGGAGACCCCGCGGCCCCTGGCGAGAGAGCAGCCGGTCGGCTGAGACCCCCATTCTTGGTGTGATCGGTAGGGCTCGGCGGGTCCTTCAGCGGAACCAGCGCGATGGGCACGTCTGCTCGCCGATAGGACAAAGGTCCAATTGAAAAGCAGACCACACGGCTGTGACGGTTCCTCCCATTGGAAAGCTTTCGACTGGGAGGTCCCTATGACCACTCGTTTCATTCGTAGCACCGCCCTGGTGGCAGTGACCGCCGGGGCGCTCTTGGGAACTACGGCGTACGCCAAGAACGGCGCCGACGACAAGTCGCAGACCCCGACGATCGAGCAGCGGGGCGGCCATGGCGCCGACAACAAGCCCGGCGATGACCGCAAGGGTCGCGACCGCCGCGGCGGACGCCGCAACGACGACGTCCGTGCCGCGAGGCACGGCGCGGACGACAAGCCCGGCGACGACCGCGGTGGCCGCAACGGCCGCGGCGGCAAGCGCAACGACGACATCGTCCTGACGTAGGCATAGCCGCACCAGCTGGCTGAGCGAGGCGGCCCTTCCGGGCCGTCTCGTCGTTGCGGACCGCGGCGCCCTACGGGGCGGTGTCCTGCCCAATCCCGTGTTCGCGAGCCCAGAGCGCCGCTTGGGTGCGGTCCGTAGCCCCGATCGCCTGGAACACGCTCGTGAGGTGCGCCTTCACCGTCTTCTCGCTGATTTCGAGTTGCCGGGCGATCAGCTTGTTCGGCAGTCCTCGCGCCACTAGTCCGAGGACCTCTCGCTCCCGAGGACTCAGCTCTGGGCCGGTCTGCGAGTTGGTCCGGGCCGCGAGTACCGCCTGTGCCGCCTTTGGGTGCAGTGGCGACTCGCCCCGAGCGGCGGCGTGGATGCCTCGCTCCAGCTCCTGCGGCTCAGAGTCCTTGAGGAGGTAGCCGATCGCCCCCGCGTCCAGGGCCTGCAGCACCCGGTCGCGCTCCGAGAACGATGTGAGCGCAACCACCTTCACGTCCGGCACGGCCGCGACGAGCAGTCGCGTCGCTTCGACGCCGTCGAGCTCCGGCATCGAGAGATCCATCAGAACTACGTCCGGGCGCTCGCGCTCGACGACCTCGACCGCCTCTCGCCCGTCCGCGGCCGTCGCGATGACCTCGATGCCATCCGCCGCGGACAGGAGCTCCTCGAGGCCGGCCCGGACCAGGGCGTGGTCGTCGACAATCGCGACCCGGATCACGAGATCGGCGCTCCGACGCGCAACGTCGTTCCCTGACCGGGAGCCGACTCGACCGTAAACGTCGCTCCCGCATCCTCTGCCAGGTCTCTCAGCAAGCGCAGCCCGAAATGCCCCTCCTCAGGACTTTTCAGGGCTTCCTCGGGCACGAAACCCTTTCCGTCGTCTTCGATGGACATGCGCGCCTGATCCCCATCAGCCTCCACCCGGACCCGCACGTGTGTCGCCCCGGCGTGCTCGGCGGCGTTGCGCACTCCCTCCTGGGCGACCCTGAAGAACAGCGCCTCGACGTTCTCGGGCAGCTGCAGATCGTCGCCGATTTTGACTGTGCTGGCGAGGCCACGGTCAGCGAGCGGCTCGACGAGATCGGCCAACGCGCTGCCAAGGCCGGCCGCGCGAAGCCTCGGTGGGTAGATCTCCACCAACAGGCTGCGCAGCTGCCCGACTGCGCCGCGAGTGGCGGCGGCGGCGCGGGACACGGCCTCGGCGGCTGGCGCGTCGTCGTCGCCGTTCACCCGCCCCTGCACCGCAGCCAGCGAGTACGAGGCCGCCACGAGGTCCTGAACGATTCCGTCGTGCAGATCCCGGGCGATCCGGCGACGCTCCAAGTCCGATGACTCCAGCGCACGGCGCAGAAGGGCCTCTCTTTCCCGCTGCCCCCGCTGCAGACGTCGGGCGAGCGACCACGCAAGCGGAAGCTGAACCAGCTCGAACACCAACAGAGCGCCGATCAGCGCGGGGAGAAAGTCGCCCCATAGCTCTCTCCCACTGTTGGTAACAGCGCTGTAGCGCTGATAGGTCTCGAACAGCAGCCGCTTGCCATCGGGCGTTTGGATCGGCAGGTAGACCTCGAGCAGCTTGCCGGCGCTTCGCTCGAATCGATTCTCTGGGCGCGAGAGGTCGCTCACTTCCGCGTCCACCCTGCCATCGAGCAGCGCTCGCCGGTCGTCCGCTCCCAGCGGGTAGGTCGCACCAACGAGTTCGCGCCGGTCCGAGTACACGACGCGCCCGCCTGGGGTCCAGATCTTGACCCGGACGACCGGGTCGCGGAGCACCCTCGTGCGGATCGCCCGATCAAGCCGAGCGAACGCCCCCCGATTCCCACTCTGCAGATCCCGTGCCAACGCGGGCTCGACCACAGCGTGGGCCAGCACCTGGGTCACCTGCTTGGCGTCGTCGACGGCCTCCTTGCGACTCAGACGCGCCAGCGCGAGCGCCCCCACTGCCCCGAGGACGATCAGGGCAACGAGACCCGCGGCGGCGAACTTGAGCAGCGCCCGGCCCACCGATTCGGATTCGTCCGAAGAGCGAGCACGCGACAGGCGACGACGGAGCATGGGGGGAAAGCTACTTATAGGTATGGGCTTGAGCAGAGGGACGAGCCCGCCATGATGGGCTCAGGGGCGAGGTACCGGGATGAACCAGCAGCGACTGCTCAGGCTCTTGTGGCTGTCGGTCGCCGCGGCCGTTGCCCCGATCTCGCTCAAGACGACCGCGTGGCTGCTGACGGGCTCGGTCGGCATGCTCTCCGGACGCCGAGTCCGTGGTCAACCTCGTCGCGGCGGTGGTGGCGATCGCGGCGCTGCGCTGGGCGACCAAGCCGGCCGGCGAGGAGCACGCTCCTCGGGCTCGACCTCGTGGATGCGACGCTCGAGGTTCGCGAACTGGCGCGTCTGCATGATCCAGTGGGCCGGCTCCCAGAAGACGAAGTTCTGGATCGCCTGGACCAGCCGCGGTCGCGCGGACGTGTAGCTACTGACGACGAGCCGGGTGCGGTTACCGGGCATCCCCTCCAAGAGGAAGCACCAAACCGAATCCGTGTAGTGGGACGGCCGTGGGCCGGCGGGGTCGAATGGGCGGCCAAACAGGTCGTACGAAGCCCGCAGCGCGAGGAAACGGTGCAGCTGTACCGCAGCGACCTCGAACCACGTCTTCCCGCTCGGGCTCGACGACACGTGCTGCCCGATCGAGATCTCCTGCCATTCAGAGTGGATCCGCTCGGCACTCGGCACGCCCCCGTTGTCGAGGAGGT
>JAXDIH010000193.1:0-5535 GCA_034664105.1 Thermoleophilaceae bacterium | reverse complement strand
AGCTCGATCGGGTCGTGGGCGTGGTGGGTGAGGACGAAGACGGGGGCGTGATACGGCGGCTCGTCGCCCCACCAGCCGCGCCAGTCCTCGTCCCAGGCGCCGCGGATCGGGCCGAACATGTTGCGGCCCATGACGTAGGCACCGCGAGGACGCATCAACCAGCTCTGGGCGGTCAGATCCGCCTCGTCCGCCGCCTCGCCAAGATGCCAGGCGTGGACCTGCCTGCCGCCGACGCCGAGCGGGTTCTCGCGGCTCTGGCTCGGCCCAGCGACGAAGCCGTCGAGCGAGATGGACATGTGGCAGGTAGTCAAGGTCATGGCGTCTTAGACTGACACCGGCCGCGGAACTCATCGGCGCGACTCGCACCGCTACATGCGCGAACGTACTGTCGCTGGGAAACGTGCGGGGTGAGAGCTCTACGAGCGCAGCGTGGGCGGCTCGCGGCAGCGACCGCGTGAAGCGCGATCTGGCGAGCCTCGGCGAGGGAAGTCCCTGCGGCGCGCGCGATGAACCAGACGAACCGCCCGAAACGAAGTTCGCGGATCGTGACGCCGCTGTTTTGGGTGAGCTGGGTCGAGACGTGAATGATCGAGCGGGGCATGTCAGCCGCCATTACCGAATCCTGAAGCGACTCCTTCCCTTCTTGCCGGTGACGAAGTGAGGTTTGCGGCAGCTTTGCCCGGGGGAATCCCCGCCCCGAGGACCCTTTGTAAGGCGAGGCTAATAAGGGGGAGAGCAAGATGGCAACGACCGGGGCCGCCGGAGGTGTGGGGTCGGATGACCATCCCGAGATCGACTGGACGGCTGCCGAGCGGTCTCCGGAGTTCCGGGAGCTGGTGCGGCGCAAGAGGGCGTTCGTGGTTCCGGCCACGGTCTTCTTCCTCGTCTGGTACTTCGGCTTCGTCATCCTGGCCGGCTACGCGCCCGACTTCATGGGCAGGGAGTTCCTCACCGATGGCTTGACCGTCGGGTACGTCCTGGCGCTCTCGCAATTCGTGATGACCTGGGTGCTCGGCGCCTGGTACATACGCAAGGCCGATCGCGAGTTCGACCCGCTCGCCGAGCGCGCCGCGGAGGTGGCGCTGCGCGCACGGGCTGACAGGAGCCGGTCATGACGCCGATCGCCGCAGTCAACGGGACCGCCGTGGCGGTCTTCGGCGTGATCGTCGCGGTCACGCTGGTCATCAGCTGGTACGCCTCGAAGCGGGTGAACACGGCCACCGACTTCTGGTCCGCCGGGCGTGGGCTGACCGGCCCGCAGAACGGGTTCGCCATTGCCGGCGACTACATGTCGGCGGCGTCGTTCCTCGGGATCGCGGGGCTGATCTTCCTGTTCGGCTTCGACGGCTTCCTCTACTCAGTCGGCTTCCTCGTGGCGTTCCTGACCGTGCTGTTCCTGCTCGCCGAGCGCATGCGCAACGCGGGCAAGTACACGATCGCCGACGTGCTCACGTTCCGCCTCAAGCAAGAGCCGGCTCGTGCGGCCGCGGCGCTGGGCACGCTCACCGTCGTCGCCTTCTACCTGATCGCGCAGATGGTCGGCGCCGGGGTGCTGATCGAGGGCCTGGTGGACATCAACTTCTCGCTCGCGGTGATCCTCACTGGCGTCTTCATGGTGAGCTACATCGTGCTCGGCGGCATGCTCGCCACGAGCTGGGTGCAGATCATCAAGGCGTTCATGCTGATGACCGCGGCCGTGGTCATGACGATCTGGGTGCTGGCGAAGGTCAGCTGGAACCCAATCGACCTGTTCACGGAGGCGCGCTCGCAGTCGGCCGACGGCGAGGCCTACCTCAAGCCGGGCCTGTTCCTGTCGTCGCCTCTCGACACGGTGTCGCTGGGGCTCGGGCTGGTGCTCGGCACGGCGGGGCTGCCGCACATCCTGATGCGGTTCTTCACCGTCCCGAACGCGAAGGCGGCGCGCTCGTCGGTCATGTGGGCGATGGCGCTCATCGGCGCCTTCTACCTGATGACCACGGCGCTCGGCTTCGGCGCCCGCGCGATCCTCGGCCAGGGTGGGGAGGAGGCCGCCGGCGCGACCGGCAACGGCGCCCTGCCGCTGCTCGCCGACAAGCTCGGCGGCGAGTTCTTCCAAGCGATCATCGCCGGCGTGGCGTTCGCCACGATCCTCGCGGTGGTGGCCGGACTGGTGATCTCGGCGTCGGGAGCCGTGGCTCACGACGTGTGGTCGAACATCGTCAGGCGCGGGCAGGACTCCGAGGCGGAAGAGGTCTGGGTCGCGAAGACCGCGGCGCTCGTGATCGGGGCGATCGCGATCGGCATCGCCATCCTCGGCGGCCAGGACCTGAACGTGTCGTTCATGGTCGGGCTGGCCTTCGCGGTGGCCGCCAGCGCCAACTTCCCGGCGCTGCTCCTGGCGCTCACCTGGCGACGCTTCAACACCACTGGCGCGATCACAGGCGTGCTGTTCGGCGTGGTCAGCTCGGTGGCGCTCGTGATCATCAGCCCGACGGTGTGGCCGGGGCCGAACTCCGAGGGCGGCCTGTTCTCGTGGTACGACCTCGCCAACCCCGGGATCATCAGCATCCCGCTCGGGTTCATCGGCTGCTGGCTCGGCACGATGCTGGCGCGCGAGCCCGAGGCGGAGCGGAAGTTCGACGAGCTGTACGTGCGCTCGGAGACCGGTCTCGGCGCAGAGGTCGGCACCGGGCTCACGCTCACAGGACGAGCCAACGGCAACGGCTCGCGCAGGGCCGACGAGGCCCGCGAGGCGGTCGGCGAAGCGCAGCGCTAGCTCGGCACTGATGGGGGAGGGCAGGGGCGCGCTCGAGACGGCGCGCCCCTCCCCATTTATGACCGCGGGTGGCTCGCGCCCCGGATGGGGTAGAAAGGCAGATATGGAAGCCACCACGAAGCCGTCCGCGGAGCAGGTCGAGCGCGAGATCGGCGAGCTGCTCGACCAGGAGACCTTCGACCCGCCGTCCGGCTTTCGCGACAAGGCGCTGATCTCAGACGAGGCCCAGTACGAGGCGGCCGAGCGCGACCCCGAGGGCTGGTGGGCCAAGCAGGCCGAGGCGCTCGAGTGGTTCGAGCAGTGGGACCAGGTGCTCGACGACTCCAAGGCGCCGTTCTACAAGTGGTTCACCGGCGGCAAGCTGAACGCCTCCTACAACGCGCTCGACCGCCACGTCGAGGCCGGCCGCGGCGACAAGGTGGCCTTCCACTGGCGCGGCGAGGAGGGCGAGGAGCGCGACGTCACCTACGCCGACCTCCTGCGCGACGTCAAGCGCCTGGCCAACGTGCTCAAGGAGCGCGGCATCGAGCCGGGCGACGTGGTCGGGATCTTCCTGCCGATGATCCCCGAGGTCGCGGTGGCGATGCTCGCCTGCGCGCGCATCGGCGCGCCTCACAACGTCGTGTTCGGCGGGTTCTCGCCCGACGCCGTCAAGGAGCGCATGGAGTTCTCGGACGCCAAGGCGCTGATCACGGTCGACCAGGCCCGGCGCAAGGGCAAGGCCGCGGACATCAAGCCGGCCGTGGACGCCTTCCTCGGCGACGTGCCGTCGATCGAGACCGTCGTGGTGGTGCGCAACACCGGCGCCGACGTCCCGATGACCGAGGGGCGCGACGTCTTCTACGACGAGGCGATCGAAGCCGCCAGCGAGGACTGCCCGGCCGAGCCGCTCGACGCCGAGCACCCGCTGTTCGTGCTCTACACGTCGGGCTCCACGGCCAAGCCCAAGGGCATCCTGCACACGACCGGCGGCTACCTGACCGGCGTGGCCTGGACCACCAAGCACGTCTTCGACCTCAAGCCGGACGAGGACGTGTACTGGTGCTCGGCCGACGTCGGCTGGATCACCGGGCACTCGTACATCGTCTACGGCCCGCTGATGAACGGCCTTACGTCCGTGATGTACGAGGGCGCGCCCGACTATCCGCACAAGGGCATCTGGTGGGAGCTGTGCGAGCGCTACGGCGTGACGGTCTTCTACACGGCGCCGACGGCGATCCGCGCCTGCATGAAGTGGGGCATCACGCACCCGCAGAAGCACGACCTGTCGAAGCTGCGCCTGCTCGGAACCGTCGGCGAGCCGATCAACCCCAAGGCGTGGCTCTGGTACTGGAAGCTGATCGGCGGCGAGCACTGCCCGATCGTCGACACCTGGTGGCAGACCGAGACCGGCCACATCATGATCACGACGCTCCCGGGCGCCCAGTACAGCAAGCCCGGCTCCGCGGGCAAGCCGCTGCCGGGCGTCGACGCGGCGGTGCTCGACGAGGAGGGCAACGAGGTGCCCGCCGGCGAGCAGGGGCTGCTCGCGCTGCGCCGCCCCTGGCCGGGAATGCTGCGCACGCTGTTCCGAGACGACGAGCGCTTCAAGGAGACCTACTTCTCGAAGTGGGACGAGACGACGTATTTCGTCGGCGACGCCGCGCGCAGGGACGAGGACGGCTACTTCTGGATCGTCGGCCGCGTGGACGACGTGGTGAACGTGTCGGGTCACAGGCTGTCGACGGCCGAGGTCGAGTCCGCGATCGTGTCGCATCCCCGGGTGGCGGAGGCCGCGGTGATCGGCCAGCAGGACGAGGACAGTGGCCAGGCGATCGCCGCGTTCGTGATCCTCGAGGGCGAGGAGACCGAGGGCGGAGAGGAGCTCGAGCAGGAGCTGCGCGAGCACGTGGCCCAGCGGATCGGCAAGCTGGCGCGGCCCAAGCGCATCATCTGGACAGCCGACGTGCCCAAGACCCGCTCCGGCAAGATCATGCGCCGCCTGCTGCGCGACATCGCCGAGGGACGCGAGCTGGGCGACGTGTCCACGCTCCGCGAGCCGGGGGTCATGAAGGACCTGGAGGGTAAGTTCGCCGGCGAGGAGGAGTGATGCCCGCGGTGCCCCGTTCCGGAGGGGCCCCGCGGGCTTCAGCCGTGGCTTAGGATCGCGCCATGCGCTACGTCATCACCGGAGGCTCCGGCTACATCGGATCGCGGCTGGTCGACCTGCTCGAGCGCCGCGAGGACACCGAGAAGATCGTGATCTGCGACGTCGCCCCGCCCAAGGGCTACCGGCCGCATACGGAGTTCGACCGCGTGGACGTGCGCGATCGGGAGGCCGTGAGCTCGGTGCTCGAGCGCGTGCGCCCGGACGTCCTCGTGCACCTCGCGTTCATCCTCAACCCGTCGCACGACGAGCACTTCGCCTACGACGTGGACGTGAACGGCACGCACAACGTGCTCGAGGCGGCCGGCAAGGTCGGCACCCAGCAGGTGCTCGTGACCACGTCGGCGGTGGCCTACGGCGCCTTCCCCGACAACCCGGTTCCGCTCACCGAGGACGACCCGGTGCGCGGCGTGGCGGGCTTCACGTACGCGCGCGACAAGACCGAGTCCGACCGCATCTGCCAGCTCTGGGCGGCCAAGTACCCCGAGCGCGTGATGACGATCGTGCGGCCGTGCATCGTGTTCGGCCCGAACGTGGACAACTACCTGGTGCGGCTGTGGACCAAGCAGCCGTTTGCCGTGGACGCCGCCGGAACGATCGAGAACCAGATCCAGTTCGTGCACGAGGACGACGT
>JAXDIH010000231.1:0-14418 GCA_034664105.1 Thermoleophilaceae bacterium | reverse complement strand
CCGATCACGCGCTCGTGCAGGATGTCGTCGAGGCGCAGCAGCTTCTCGCGCTCGCCCTCCATCAGGCGCGAGACCGGGATCCCGGTCCAGCGCGCGACGATCTCGGCGATCTCGTCCTCGGTGACCTCCTCGCGCAGCAGCCGCGTGCCGCCCTGCTTGGAGGTCAGGCGCTCCTCCTCGCCCTGCAGCCGGCGCTCGAGCTCCTGCAACGTTCCATAGCGCAGTTCCGCGGCGCGGTTGAGGTCGTAGCGGCGCTCGGCGTCCTCGATCTCGCGCCGCACCCGGTCGATCTCCTCACGCAGCGACTGCAGCTTGCGGATCGCGTTGCGCTCGGCCTCCCACTGGGCGCGCATCGCGTTGGCCTGCGCGCGCAGGTCAGCCAGTTCCTTTTGCAGCGCTTCCAGCCGCCGGCGGCTGGCCTCGTCGGTCTCCTTGGAGAGCGCGGCCTCCTCGATCTCCAGGCGCATCACGCGGCGCGTGATCTGGTCGAGCTCCTGCGGCATCGAGTCGATCTCGGTGCGCACGACGGCGCACGCCTCGTCGACGAGGTCGATCGCCTTGTCGGGCAGGAAACGGTCGGTGATGTAGCGGTGCGACAGCGTCGCCGCGGCGACCAGCGAGGCGTCCTGGATGCGGACGCCGTGGTGGACCTCGAAGCGCTCGCGCAGGCCGCGCAGGATCGAGATCGTGTCCTCGACGGTCGGCTCGGAGACCGTGACGGGCTGGAAGCGGCGCTCGAGCGCGGCGTCCTTCTCGATGTACTTTCGGTACTCGTTCAGCGTGGTAGCGCCGATGCAGTGCAACTCGCCACGCGCGAGCATCGGCTTGAGCATGTTGCCGGCGTCCATGGACCCCTCGCCGCCGCCGGCGCCCACCACGGTGTGCAGCTCGTCGATGAACAGCAGGATCTGGCCCTCGCCGGCCTTGACCTCCTGGAGCACGGCCTTGAGGCGCTCCTCGAACTCGCCGCGGTACTTGGCGCCCGCCACGAGCGAGCCCATGTCGAGCGCGAACACGGTCTTGTCCTTCAGGCCCTCGGGCACGTCGCCGCGCACGATCCGCTGGGCCAGCCCCTCCACGATCGCGGTCTTGCCCACGCCCGGGTCGCCGACGAGCACGGGGTTGTTCTTGGTCTTGCGCGACAGGATCTGGATCACGCGGCGGATCTCCGCGTCGCGGCCGATCACCGGGTCCATGCGACCGAGGCGAGCCTCGGCCACGAGGTCGCGCCCGTACTTCTCGAGCGCCTCGTAGGCGGACTCGGGGGTCGCGCTGGTCACGCGCTGAGCGCCGCGCACCTCGGTGAGCACCCCGAGGAAGCGCTCGCGAGTGATCCCGAACTCGCCCAGCACGCGCCCGACCGGCGCGCTGGAGCCCATCTCGATCATCGCGAGCATGACGTGCTCCACCGAGACGTACTCGTCCTTGAGGCGCTGCGCCTCGCTCTCGGCGGCCTCGAGGACCTGGCTGAGCGCCCGTGAGACGTAGACCTCGCCCGGAGCGGCGCCCGGCCCGCTCACGCGCGGCCGCCGCTCGACCTCGCCCTCCACCGCGGCGCGCAGCGCCGACACGTCCACGTCCGCCCGCACGAGCAGGCGCGGGATCAGCCCTTCGGGCTGGTCGAGCAGGGCGAGCAAGAGGTGGTCGGCATCGACCTCGGTGTGCCCGTAGCGCAGCGCCTTGGTCTGCGCGTCGTGCAGCGCCTCCTGGGTCTTCTGGGTCAGCCGGTTCGGGTCCATGCGGTCACCTCGGACGTCGTCGGGGCTCGTTGCGGCGCAGCTGCGCCTCCAATTCGTCGATGCGGGCCAGCAGCTCGGCGGCCAGGATTGCGCCGGCATACCCGACGCCGAGATCGCGCCGCAGCCGCACGACGCGCGCCAGGCGAGCGGCGGAGTCACGCGGGAACAGGGGGGCGGCCCTGGTGCCGCCGGACGGGTCCAGGGCGCCCAGCCGAACGAGGCGGCGGACCAGGTCGGGGTGCAGGCCGGTCTCGTTGGCGAGGGACTCCAGGCCGAGCTGGCCGGGCGCCCGGCGCTGGGCCAGGCTGGTCACCGTCACCCGGGAGACGGTCGCCGGCATCAGCCGCTCTGGCGGGGGTTGAAGTTGGAGACCTCGGCGAGCCGCTCGAACGCCTCGCGCTCCTGCTTGGACAGGCGCTTCGGCACCTTGATCTGCACGGTCGCGTAGAGATCGCCCTGCTCGCCGCGCGGCCCGGGCATGCCCTCGCCGCGCAGGCGCAGCCGTCGCCCGCAGGACGAGCCCGCGGGCACCTTCACCCGCGAGGTCCCGTTGAGGGTGGGCACCTCCGCCGATCCGCCCAGGGCCGCCTCCCATGGCGTGACGGGCAGGTCCACGTAGAGGTCGCGTCCCTCAACCCGGAAGCGCGGGTCGGGCCGGATCCGGACGCGCAGGAACAGGTCGCCCGTCGGGCCGCCCCCGGGGCCGGTGCCGCCCTCCCCGGCGAGGCGGATGCGCTGGCCATCGCGCACGCCGCGGGGGATCTCCACCTCGTAGTCGCGCCCGTCGCCGAGCGAGATGCGCTTGCGCCCGCCGGCGGCGGCCTCCTGGAGCGACAGCTCGAGCGTCGCCTCCTGATCGCTGCCCCGGCTCGAGAAGCCGTTGAAGCCGCCCCCGCGGCGGCCGCCGCCGCCACGCCGGCCGCCGCCGAACATGTTCTCGAAGAAGTCGCTGAAGTCGCCGCCGCCGAACCCCCCGCCGCCCAAGTCCACGCGCACGTCGCGGAAGCCCCCGCTGTCGAACCCGCCGAGGCCCTCCTCGAAGCCCTGGAAGCCCTCGGCCCCCGACACGTCCTGGCCGGCCTTCCAGTTCGCGCCGAAGCGGTCGTAGCGCTCACGCTTCTCCGGGTCGCGCAGGACCTCGTACGCCTCGGACACCTCCTTGAAGCGGTCCTCGGCCTCAGGGTCCTTGTTCACGTCGGGGTGGTTCTCACGCGCGAGCTTGCGGTACGCGCGACGGACGTCCTCCTCGCTGGCGTCCCGAGGCACACCGAGCACCTCGTAGTAGTCGCGGAAGGCGACCGCCAATCAGGCCTCCCGCTCCCCGCGCCGCGCCACCACGACCTGCGCCGGGCGCAGCACCCTGTCCCCGACCGCGTACCCGGACCGGGCGATCTCGACGATCGTCCGGTCGGGCACCTCGTCGTTCGTGACCACACCCACGGCCTCGTGGCGCTCTGGATCGAACTGCTCGCCCACCGCGCCGATCCGCGTTACGCCCAGCCGCTCGAGCGTGGCCTCCATCTGCCGCAGCACAGCCGACAGGCCGACCTGCAGCGAGCTGTCGGGCTCTGCCATGAGCAGGGCGCGCTCCACGCTGTCCACGGCCTCGAGCCATTCCCGCACCAGGGCGTCGGCACGCTCGGCGACCCGGCGCTCCAGCTCCTGGGCGGTGCGCTTGCGGTAGTTGTCGAGATCGGCCAGCGCACGCTTGTAGCGGTCGTCCAGCCGTGCGACCTCCGCTCGCAGCTCGTCCTGCTCGGAGGCCTGGGGCTGCTCCTGCGCCTCGGGCTCCTGCTCCTGGATGGGGTGGTCGCCCTGCTCACTCACGCGTGAATTCGGCATCGACCACCTCTTCGTCGTCGGCCGCCGCGTCGCCGCCGCCGGCACCGTCGCCGCCACCGTCGCTCGACCCGCCCGCGGCCGCGCCGGCCGCCGCGGCCGCGCTCGGCAACGCCTGGACGATCTGCTGCAGGTCCGAGATCAGCGGCCGCACGCGGTCGAGCTCGGCCTGATCGGCGACCGCCTGGCGGGCGTCCGCGATCAGCTGCTCGGCACGGGCCTTCTCGTTGACCGGCAGCGACTCCTGGAGCTGCTCGACGAGCTGCTCGGCCTGGTAGGCGAGCGCGTCGAGCTCGTTGCGCGCGTCGATCTCCTCGCGCCTGCGCCGGTCCTCATCGGAGTGCTGCGCGGCCTCCTGGACCATCCGCTCCACGTCGCTCGGATCGAGGTTCGTGGTCTCGCTGATCGTGACCTGCTGCTCGGCGCCGGTGTCCTTGTCCCGCGCCGTGACGTGCAGGATGCCGTTGGCGTCCACGTCGAAGGTCACCTCGATCTGGGGCACGCCGCGCGGTGCCGGGGGGATGCCCTCGAGGCGGAAGCGGGCCAGCTGGCGGTTGTCCGCTGCCAGCTCGCGCTCGCCCTGGAGCACCACCACGTCGACCGCGGTCTGGTTGTCCTCGGCCGTCGAGAACGTCTCCGTGCGCCGCGCCGGGATCGTCGTGTTGCGCTCGATGACCTTCGTCATCACGCCGCCGAGCGTCTCGAGGCCCAGCGACAACGGGATCACGTCGAGAAGCACCACGTCCTCGACCTCGCCCTTCAGCACGCCGGCCTGGAGGGCGGCGCCGATCGCGACAACCTCGTCGGGGTTGACGGTCATGTTCGGGTCCTTGCCGCCGGTCAGCCGGCGCACGAGCTCCTGGACCGCCGGGATGCGCGTGGAGCCGCCGACGAGGATCACCTCGTCGATGTCGTCGGCCGTGAGCTTCGCGTCCGACAGCGCCTGCTCCACCGGGCCGCGCGTGCGCTCGATCAGGTCGTGAACGAGCTGCTCGAACTTGGCTCGCGTAAGCGACATGTTCAAGTGCTTGGGCCCCGCGGCGTCGGCGGTGACGAAGGGCAGGTTGATCTGCGTCGTCGTCTGCGACGAGAGCTCGACCTTGGCCCGCTCGGCCGCCTCGGCGAGGCGCTGCAGCGCCTGCGGGTCCTCGCGCAGGTCGATGCCCTGGTCGTTCTTGAACTCCTCGGCGATCCAGTCGACGATCCGCCTGTCGAAGTCGTCGCCGCCGAGATGGCCGTCGCCGCTGGTGGAGCGCACCTCGACCACCCCGTCGCCGACGTCCAGCAGCGAGACGTCGAAGGTCCCACCGCCGAGGTCGAACACGAGCACGGTCTCCTGGCCCTGCTTGTCCAGCCCGTAGGCGAGCGCCGCCGCGGTGGGCTCGTTGATGATCCGCAGCACCTCCAGCCCGGCGATCTTGCCCGCGTCCTTGGTCGCCTGGCGCTGCGCGTCGTTGAAGTAGGCGGGCACGGTGATCACCGCCTCGGTCACACGCTCGCCGAGCGACTTGCCGGCGTCCTCCGCGAGCTTGCGCAGGATCATCGCCGAGATCTCCTCGGGCGAGTACTGCTTGCCGCGCACCTCGAAGCGGACGGCGTCATTGGGGCCCTTGACCACCTTGTAGGAGACGATCTTCGACTCCTCGTCGACTTCCCCCCACTTGCGCCCGATGAAGCGCTTGGCGGAGTAGATCGTGCCCTCCGGGTTGAGGATGGCCTGGCGCTTCGCCACCTGGCCCACGAGCCGCTGGCCGTCGTCGGTGAAGGCGACCACCGATGGCGTCGTGCGGGAACCCTCAGCGTTTGGGATGACCTCCGCCTTCCCGCCCTCCATGGTCGATGCCACAACCGAGTTGGTGGTTCCGAGGTCGATCCCGACCGCCTTGGCCATCTGAGCGCTCCCCTCTTCCGCAGGCGACTTGAAGGCCCCGGTGGGCCTCTGCGAACTGAGTTAGGGCGGAGGCTCGGCGATTCAACCCCCACTTGAACCGCCGGCCGGCGGGACCTACCAGCTCTAGACAGGAATGGATGAGACGCCCGACCTCTACGGCGCGTATCCGCGGCTCACCGACGCCCAGATCGACGAACTCGCGCGTCACGGGGAGCGGCGCAGGACCAGGGCCGGCGAGGTCCTCTTCCGCGAGGGCGACAAGTCCTACGACTTCTACGTCGTGCTCGAGGGCCTGGTGGCGATGGTGCAGGGCGAGGGGGACGACGAGAAGCTGATCGCGGTGCATGGCCCGAAGCGGTTCCTCGGCGAGCTGGGCCTGCTGACCGGGCAGGCGGCCCTGTTCACGGCGGTCGTGCGCGAGCCGGGCGAGGTGTTGGCGGTGCCCATGGAGCGCCTGCGCGACCTCGTCCAGCAGGATCCGGTCCTGGCGGACCTGATCCTGCGCGCCTACCTGCTGCGGCGGGAGTTTCTGATCGGGCTGGGCGCCGGCTTCAAGATCGTGGGATCGCGCTTCACGCCGGACACTCGCCGGCTGCGCGAGTTCGCGGCGCGCAACCGGCTGCCGCACACCTTCATCGACCTGGAGGAGGACTCGCACGCCGAGGAGCTGCTGCGCGAGCTCGGCCTGTCGCCGGAGGACACGCCGGTCGTGATCTGGCGAGGCACTCAGGTGTTGCGCAACCCAAGCAACTCGGAGCTCGCGTCGGTGCTCGGCCTGCGCAGGCCGGCGCCGGAGTCGGCGGTGTGCGACCTCCTGGTCGTCGGGGCCGGGCCGGCGGGGCTGGCGGCGGCGGTGTACGGCGCTTCGGAGGGTCTCGTCACGATCGGGCTCGACGCGATCGCCACCGGAGGGCAGGCCGGCACCTCCTCGCGCATCGAGAACTACCTCGGCTTTCCGGCCGGGATCTCCGGGGCGGAGCTGGCCGAGCGGGCCGCCATCCAGGCGCGCAAGTTCGGCGCCCAGATCAGCGTGCCCGCGGAGGCGGTCGCGCTCGAGGAACACGACGGACATCACGCGATCCGGCTCGACGAAGGCGGGGCCGTGACCGCCCGGACCGTGCTGATCGCGACGGGCGTGCACTACCGCCGCCTGCCGGTGCCGCGGCTGGAGGAGTTCGAGGGCGTGAGCGTCTACTACGCGGCCACCTGGATGGAAGCGCGGCTGTGCGCCGGCGATCCGGTTGCCGTGGTCGGCGGCGGCAACTCGGCGGGCCAGGCGACGCTGTTCCTGGCCCAGCACACGCCGGTGGTCCGACTGATCGTCCGGGAGTCCGACCTCGAGTCGCACATGTCGCGCTACCTCGTCGACCGGATCGAGCGTACGGACAACATCCAGGTCCTGCCCCACACCGAGGTCCGCGAGCTGGTCGGGGAGCGAACGCTCGAGGCGCTCATCGTCGAGGACAACCTCAGCCGGGAGCGCGGGCAGATCGAGGCGCGCGCGCTGTTCGTCTTCATCGGCGCGGACCCTCACACGGCGTGGCTCGGAGATCAGGTGGCCCTCGACGAACGCGGCTACGTGCTCACCGGTCCGGACGCCGTCCGTGCGGCAAACGGCCACGGCCGGCCAACCGGCTACCAGCCCGTCCTGCTGGAGACGAGCCATCCCGGGATCCTCGCCGCCGGCGACGTGCGCTGCGGCTCGACCAAGCGCGTGGCATCGGCCGTGGGAGAGGGCTCGGTCGCGATCCTCCAGGTCCACCGCCAGCTCGGCATGCTCGGCCCGGGCGGGGTGCACGCGGTTCCCGAGCGGCCTATTCCAACGGCCGCAACCTAGACGCGGGAGGAATGGCGCGATGACGATGCTGCAGACCGAGCAGGGCATGGTGCGTGTGCCGGCGGGCACCTGGAAGGTCGACCCCGCTCACTCGAGCGTCGCCTTCGAGGTCCGGCACCTGATGATCTCCACCGTCCGCGGTCATTTCCGCGAGTACGACGGCACGGTGGAGGCGGATCCCGACGACCCCGCCCGCTCACGCGCCTGGGGCACCGTCAAGGTCGCGAGCATCGACACGGGCGACCCGGACCGCGACGCGCATCTCCGGTCGCCTGACTTCTTCGACGCCGAGCGCTACCCGGAGATGCGCTTCGAGTCCACTCGCATCGAGCACATCGAGGGCGGCACCTACCGGCTCGTGGGCAACCTCACGATCAAGGACGTCACGCGCGAGGTCGAGGTGACGGCGACCGTGGAGGGCGTGGCCACCGACCCGTGGGGCAACGAGCGCGTCGGGATGTCCTTGAGAGGCACGATGGACCGAACCGACTTCGGCCTGACCTGGCAGCAGCGCCTCGCGGCGGGCGGCATGCTCGTCGGCGAGGAGGTCAAGATCCTGATCGACGCGTCGCTGCTGCGCGCCTGAGCCGAGCTCAGGCGAACAGCGGGTCGTACTCGGCCGGCAGCTGGGCGTCGATGTCGCGGAACTCCGCATCGGGAAGCGCCTCGCGCAGCGTGGCCAGCACGGCGCGGGCGTGGTCCTGCGCCTGCTCGTACGAGACTTCCTCACGCTCGGCCACCCGCCACACGAAGTCCTCCACGGACATGCGCTTCGCCTTCTCGCCGCCCTCGGCGGTGCCGCGCCGCAGCGGCTCGTGCAGCTCCAGCGGCAGGCGCACGATCAGGTCGTCCACCTCGCCGGCGGCGAGGCGCTCGGCGAGAGTCGCGAGCACCGCTTCGACTGCCTTCACGGCGCCGTCGCGGTCCAGCCCGGAGCGCTGCTCCACGCGCGCGAAGAAGGCCTCGGAGGAGACCACGTCCACCTGCGGTCCCACCGGCAGCAGCGGGGCGTAGTCGCGCGACAGCTCCGACGCCACGTCCGCGAGCTCGCGCGCGCCGGTGGCTCGCCAGAGCGCGAGGAAGACGGCGCGCACGTGCCGCTCGGCGCTGAGCGCGTCGATGCCCTCGCGCTCGGCCACGCGGCGCACGAACTCGTCGACGCCGAACCCCTCGGCGTTGGTGTCGGTATGCACCCATCCGCTCAGCTGCTCCGGCAGCCGGTCGGCCAGGTCGCGCGCCTCCCCTGGGGAGATCCGCTCGCCGAGCGTCTCGAGCGTCGCGCGGGTCGCGGCCTCGGCCTCCTCCCAGCTGAGGTCGGCCGCGTGCTGCACGGTCCTGATGAAGTCCTCGTAGCCCAGGGTCGCGCCCGGGGCGGTGGGGCGGTCGGTGGTGCTGTCGCCGCTGCTCATACCCGCGTTGGTAGGGCGGCGGGGAGCTCGGTCAAGGGGGTGGACGCGCGTGGAGCGGCGACCTATAGCCACGGGTATGACCGCCGTCCAAGCACAGCCCCCGCACGCGGTGGACCTGCCGCCCCGCTGGACCGACCTCGAAGACGTGCCGATCCTGTTCGCCAACCACTTCCTGGTCCAGCAGCACCCGCACGAGTTCGTGATCTCGGTCGGCCAGCTGATGGAGCCTGCCCTGATCGGCAGCCCGGAGCAGGTGCGCGAGCAGGCCGCGGGCCTGACGCACGTGCCCGTGAGCACGCTCGCGCGCGTCGGGCTCACCCGCGACCGGCTGCGCGAGTTGATCGCGGTTCTCCAGGCGTCGCTCGAGGAACACGACCGGGTCGTGGGCGGCTAGCCCCGCTCGGGGTCGCGCCGGCGCAATGCGCTCGGGGCCTGTCGTGGTCGCCTTCGACGGATCGCCGGCCGCCGAGCACGCACTGCGCGAGGCCGGTGCTCTACTCGCCGGACGAAAGGCGCTTGCGCTCGTCGTGTGGAAGGCCGGGCTCGGGTTCGAGCTGGTCGAACTGCCGGCAAGCAGCATCGGCCTGCCGCCTGCCACGATCGACATCCGGACCGCGCTCGAGGTCGACCGGGAGCTGTCCGAGCACGCTCAGCGGCTGGCCCAGAAGGGCGCGGGGCTCGCGCGCGACGCCGGGTTCGAGGCCGAGGGACTCGCCGTCGCCGAGGAGGCGCACGTGCCGGTTCACGAGACGATCGTCCAGAAGGCGAAGGAGCTCGACGCTCAGGCGATCGTGATCGGGGCCCACGGGCACGGAAAGCTCGGCGAGGTCATCCTCGGCAGCACCTCGAGGGAGGTGATCCGGCATGCGACCTGTCCCGTCCTCGTCGTCCGTCGAGTCGACGATTGAGAACCGTCCGCCGTCGCCCCCCAACGGTCAGCTGAACGCGTCGATCGCCAACGCGGTCGTGCGGACGATGAGCCAGCGCACCGGTCGCGGGCCGACGAAGGCGCGCGCCTTCATACGGCGCAACCTCGTGGTGATCCTGCTCGAGGAACAGCTCACGCCGAGCGATCACAGCCTCGTGGCGGCGGGCGAGGCGAAGACCGTGCAGGCGCTCCGCCGGGAGCTCCAGCGCACGCTGGGCCCGGACCTCGTGCCGATCATCGAGCAGCTGACCTCCGCGGGGGTCGTCGCCTTCCTGAGCGACGACCAGGTGGACCCGGAGATCGCCGTCCAGGTGTTCGTGCTCGACCGCGACGTCACGCCCTGACGTCGGTGAATGAGGCGAGGGCCCGCTTGGGGAGCCCTCGCCCCAGGGTCACTATCCGGGTCGGGGGGCTGGATGCGCCATGGGCCGAATTGCGGATCTTGAGCCCGGGACCTATCGCAGCGGGACCGCCGGCCGCGCGTGGAGGCGTCCACCTACGGCCTCCATGCGGTCGCTCTGGACCACCTCGGCGAGCACGGCGTTCCAGCTCACCTCGTCGGGACGTTCGGGCACTGCCGCCTCGCGCGTATGGTCGAAGGCCGCCACCAGGTCAGCCGACGGCATGAAGGCCGCCAGGCGGTCCCCCACGAGCCCGCGGCTGAGCGGGCTGCTCCACGCCAGCACGTAGGCGTCGGCCGCCACTTCCGGGAACCGCGGGGCCAGCAGGAGGATCGCGTGGGCGCCGCAGTCCCGGGCCGCCTGGGCCTGCACGGCCGCCACGGCGTCGTGCAGGAGGACCAGGTCGCCCGGGGAGGCATGTTGCGCGGCGTCGGTGGGGACGGACGGCAAGGTCTGTTGCAGCGCGTCGGCGTCGGCGCGCCCGGTTGGCAGCACGGCGATCGACCAGATCGTGCGCCCCGCCAGCGCGTCGAGCGCTCGGCGCCGCAGCAGCTCCAAGACACGCAGATCGCGCCCACTGGGAACGGGTCCAAGGTGCTCACTCAACAGCCGGGTCAGGGTCGTCTCACCTGGTCTGGTAGGTAGGTCAGCCGGGTCCCCGAGAGAAGATTCGAAAACCCGCTCTTTGCGTGTTTTCGAAAGAGCCCTCTCGTTACAGACCGGTCCCCTTGGGCAAACTTCCGATGGGCTCGCGATTGCCCCTAAGCGGCGTCGAAGCTCACCTCCCCAACCGGTACGCGCCCGGGAGCCCGAAGCAGCGGAACCCGGACCGGACCGCCAGGCCCCGGCGGCGTTTCCGGGAAGGAGTGGTGGGCATCCGCCAGGAGCCCGAGCAGGAGCTGATCGCGGCCGCGGAGGGCGGCGACGAGGCGGCGCGCGCTCGGCTCGTTTCCTCGTTCATGCCGCTGATCGGCAGCATGGCGCGGCAGTACCGCAGCTCGGCCGTCGACCGCGAAGAGCTGCTCCAGGAGGGCGTCGTCGGCCTGCTGCGAGCGCTGCGCCGCTACGACGCGAAGCTCGGTACGCCGTTCTGGGCCTACGCGTCGTGGTGGGTGCGCCAGGCGATGCAGCAGCTGGTGGCCGAGATGACTCGGCCCGTGGTCCTCTCGGACCGTGCGCTGCGCCGGCTCGCCAGGGTCAAGGAGGCG
The DNA here is from genome assembly GCA_034664105.1 of Thermoleophilaceae bacterium. Lineage (GTDB taxonomy): Bacteria > Actinomycetota > Thermoleophilia > Solirubrobacterales > Thermoleophilaceae > JACVRW01. The sequence goes on along the minus strand of JAXDIH010000231.1, from coordinate 3,166 downwards.
CGGCGCGATTACATGCAGGCCAACTCCAGGGAGCCGTCTGTCGCGGACCTGGTCGAGGCCACGGACCTGACCCGCGAGCAGATCGAGCGCCTGCTCGCCGTGGAGCGAGCGCCGCGCGGCCTGGACGAGGTCCTGACCGGCGAGGAGGGCGCGACGGGCACGCTCGGCGACCTGGTCGCGGACCCGGTGGCCGAGGACGCGTACGAGCGCGCGCTCGAGCTGGCCAACACCGACAGCATGGGAGATCTGGCGGAAGGGCTCGGGGAGCGCGAGCGGCTGGTCCTGCACGCGCACTACGGCCTCGGCCGCCCGGCGCGGACGCTGAGGGAGATAGCGGGGGAGCTCGACCTCAGCGTGGAGCGCGTGCGCCAGATCGAGGAGAAGGCACTCGGCAAGCTGAGGGAGGCCGCCATCTGGCCAGAGACCGCCTGAGCCCTTCAGAGGCGGCCTGATCCCTTGAATATCGGCACGAACGGCCTACCGGTAGGCGAATGGACTCTGCGCATTCGCACGCTGGCCTGCGGCACAACGCTTTCGTCTATGAGTCCTCTGACCAGTACCAAGGGCGAGTAGCCCCTTTTCTGGAGGAGGGGCTGGCCGCCGGTGAGGGCGCGGTGGCCGCGGGGTCGCGAGACCGGCTCGCGTTGATACGCGATGCCCTGGGATCGAGCTCCAAGCGCGTCACGTTCCTGGAGACCGGCTCCTCCTACACGCGTCCCGTCCGCACCCTCGGGCTTTACACGCAGACGCTGCTGCGTGAGCTGCGGGCCGCCCCGTCGGTCCGCGTGGCGGCCGAGGTGCAGTACGGCCCGACGCCGGGAGACTGGCAGGAGTGGATGGCCTACGAGGCGATCTCGAACTGCTCGTACGCTCATCTGCCCGCTTGGCTGGTGTGCACCTACAACGGCGAGGCCCTCCCGGACGAGGTGCGCGACGCGGTCTGGCAGACGCACCCTCAGGTGCTCGAAGACGAGTGGCACGAGAGCTCGCACTTCGAGGACCCCGCGAGCGTCGTGCGCGCGAGGACTCCCGAGCCGGAACCCCTGCCCCACCTGCGGTCGCTGCCGCCCGGTGAGGACCTCGAGGGCTTCCGCGAGCGGCTGGCCGGCGAGTTGAGCGCGGCGAGCGTGCCCCAACGGAGAGCGCTCGAGATGCTCGTGGCCGGCACGGAGGTCGCCAGGAATGCCTGGGAGCACGGGGGTGGGCCAGACGAGCTGCGCGTCGGGCGCGTCGACGGCCGCTTCGTGTGCGAGGTCGTCGACCGCGGCCCGGGGTTCGACGACCCGCTGGCCGGCTACCTCGTCCCCGACGAGGACAGGCAGCAGGGAGCCGGCCTGTGGATCGCGCGGCAGATGGCGTGGCTGGTGGAGGTGCTCCCGGCGTCGCCCGGCGTCGCGGTGCGCCTCTGGGCTTGATCGTGCCCTATGTGAAGTGCCCTCGCTGTGGCCTGCGGGCCTTCACCGTCGCCTACTGGCTCGAGCTCGAGCGCTGCGCCGGCTGCGGCGCCGAGCTGCCCCGCCCGCGCCGTCAGGCGGACTCGCTGGCCGACCGGGCCGCGGGGCGCGCCACGCCCAGGGCGTTCTGGAGCTCCATCCCCAGCGCCAGCAATCGCCACTCGTCGGCCGGGCCGCCGACCAGCGACACCCCAACCGGCAGGTAGCTGCGCGAGCCGATGCCGGACGGCAGCGCCGCGACCGGGAAGCCGGTCCAGTCCCAGTAGTGCGTGAGGCGGATGTAGTCGATCGCCTCCTCGGTGAAGAACGTGTCGTACCCGTGCCCGCGCAGCGGGGCGACGATCGGCACCGTGGGCTCGATCACCGCGTCGATGCGGTGCTCGCCGAGCCAGTCCACCCACGCCGCGGTCAGCTCGCCGCGGCGCAGCTGCGTGTCGCCGTACTCCGCCCCTGACATCGCCCTCTGCTCGGCGTACTCGAGCAGGTCGCGGGTGGAGGTCCGCAGCAGCGACCAGTCCGTCCCGAAGCGCCGGTGGTGGCCCAGCATGTCCGTGCTGAGCACGTCCAGGAAGTCGTCGCCGAGGTCCAGCGCGGCATCGGGTGGGGGCGGCTCGACCAGCTCGGCGCCCAGCGAGCGGCAGGCTTCGACGGCGCGCTCGTAGCCGTCGAGCACGTCCGGATCGGTGTCCACCAGCGCCAGCCGCGGGGACGCGGCGATCCGGGCGCCGCGCAGGGAAGCCGCCGCGTCCGGCGCCCCGCCGCCGGCCAGCGCCGCCAGGGCGATCGCGCAGTCCGCGAGCGTGCGGGCCATCGGCCCCGGATGGTCCAGGCTGCCGCTGAGCGGGAAGACGCCGCGCAGCGGCAGCGCGCCACGCGTGGGCTTGATCGTGGACGTGCCCGACAGCGCCGACGGGATGCGCAGCGAACCCGCCGTGTCCGAGCCGGTCGCGAGCGGGATCATGCCCGCGACCAGCGCCGCGGCCGACCCGCCGCTCGAGCCACCCGGCGTGCGGTCGAGCGCCCAGGGGTTGCCGACCTGGTCGGTCGACCCGCCCGCCGCGCACTCGTGCGTGTGCAGGTGTCCGACGAGCACCGCGCCGGCGCGCTTCAGCCGCGCCCAGACGTCGCAGTCGGCCCGCGGCTCACGCGCCACCGCGCGACTCGACGCCGTGAGCGGCTTGCCGGCCACCCCGTAGAGATCCTTGAGCCCTACCGGGATGCCGCAGAGGGCCGGCGCCGGGCCGTGCTCGGCCACCACCCCTGCGCTCAGCCGCGCGTCGGCCCGCTCCGCCGCCGCCACGGCGTCGTCCTCGTAGAGCCGGACCCAGGCGTTCACCGCGTCCGGGCGCCCGTCGAAGCTCGGCGGTCCGTCGGCCGCGATCCTGGCCAGGTGGGCGGCGAGCACCTCGCCCGCGGAGACCTGGCGCTCGCCAAGCAGCCTCGACAGCTCGACGACGGTCGACTCGGTGAGGTCCGTCACCGCGCTGTCGCGACTTCCGCCTCGGGCTCGGCGAACGCGCGGGGGTGCCTGCTGCAGAGCTCGAGCGCGTCGCCGCCCATCGCCCGTAGATCATATGTCCACGGCTGTTGCGACGATGGGGAACCCGACTTAGGGTGGACCGCCGACCGTGACCCACGCATCTCGATCCTTCATCCGCAGGGCCCTGCTGTGCGCGCTGGCGCTCGCGCTGCTCCCTGCCGCGGCCCAGGCG
>JAXDIH010000230.1:0-2812 GCA_034664105.1 Thermoleophilaceae bacterium | reverse complement strand
AGGCGCTCCTCGAACTCGCCGCGGTACTTCGAGCCGGCGACCAGGGCGGCCAGGTCGAGCGTGTAGATCTGCTTGTTCTTCAGCAGCTCCGGCACCTCGCCGTTGGTGATCAGCTGGGCGAGGCCCTCGACCACCGCGGTCTTGCCCACGCCCGGCTCGCCGATCAGCACCGGGTTGTTCTTCTGGCGGCGCGAGAGGATCTGCATGATCCGCTCGATCTCGGTCTCGCGACCCACGACGGGGTCGAGCTTGCCCTCGGCGGCCAGCTTGGTGAGGTTGCGGCCGAACTGGTCGAGCAGCTTCGAGGACTTCTTGCCCTCACCCTGAGCGCCCGCGGCAGCGCCGGAGCGGCCCTGGCGGCCACCGGGGCCGGAGAGCATGCGGATGACCTCGTTGCGGATCTTCTCGGAGTCGGCGTCGAAGTCGAGCAGGATGCGGGCGGCAACGCCCTCGTTCTCGCGCACGAGACCGAGCAGGATGTGCTCGGTGCCGATGTAGTTGTGGCCAAGGCTGAGCGCCTCGCGCAGAGCGAGCTCGAGCACCTTCTTGGCGCGCGGGGTGAACGGGATCTGGCCGGAGGTGACCTCTTCGCCAGACCCGACGATGCGGACCACCTGAGCGCGGACGCGCTCGACGGTGATGTCGAGGGACTCGAGTACACGCGCAGCCAGACCTTCCTCCTCACGGAGGAGGCCGAGCAGGATGTGCTCGGTACCTATGTAATTGTGCTTGAGGATGCGGGCCTCCTCCTGGGCGAGGACGACCACCTGCCGGGCCCGTTCGGTGAAGCGCTCAAACACTGCTCTTGCCTATCTGTCGGGGAACAACGGGGCTGGTGATACCCGCTTCCTTCCCTCAAGATCGGCATCTACGCCGATCGGGATGAGGGCGAGAGGTGGGTTACCGGCCCGTTGGCCGAGTCTACCAACGGCCCCCACGGCTTCTCGCGCCTTAATGCATGCCTAAATGCCGTCCGCCGCGCGGGGTATAGGAGTGGCCTGCGCCGCGCCCGAACAGCCCTGCTCCTGGCCGTCTTTCTCACGGTCGCCGGTTGCGGCGGCGGGGAGGACTCCAAACAGACCGGCTTCGCCGATCGCTACAACGCGGCCATTCGACGGCTCGCCGCCGTGAACCAGGAACTGGCCAGCCTCAACGTCTCGGCGAAGTCCAGCCGCGGGATCGCCAGGGAGTTCGACCAGTTCGGCGAGGCGCTGGAGAGCACCCGCGGCGAGCTGGCGCGGCTCGAGCCGCCCGACTCGGCGCGTGCGCAATTCGACGCGCTGCTGGCCGCGCTCGACGACTCGGTCACCTCGAGCAGCCGGGCCGCGGCCGCGGCCCGGGCGATCAAGCCAGCCCGCCAGCGCCGGGCGCTGCGCCAGCTGCGCAGGGCGACTCGCCAGGTCGACGCCGCGCAGGACGCGCTCGGCCGGGCGGTCCAGACGGGCTAGTTCCGCAGCGCCGGGAACAGCACGACCTCGCGGATCGACTGCCGGCCGCTGAGCAGCATCACGAGCCGGTCGATGCCGATCCCGATGCCGCCCGTCGGAGGCATCCCGTGCTCGAGCGCCGAGAGGTAGTCCTCGTCGTAGGGCTGGGTCTCCTCGTCGCCGGCGGCCTGGTCGGCACGCTGCTGCTCGAAGCGGGCCCGCTGCTCGTCGGGGTCGTTGAGCTCCGTGAACGCGTTGGCGAACTCCATGCCCCCGGCGAACGCCTCGAAGCGCTCCACGAGCCCCGGCTCGGAGCGGTGGTCCTTCGCGAAGGGCGACAGCTCCTTCGGGTAGTCGAGGATGAACGTCGGGTTCTGGAGATCCGGTTCCACCCGCTTGGAGAGCAGGTCGTCCACGCGCTTCGCCCAGGTGCCCTCGCCGGGCAGCTCGTCGCTCGCGATGTCCAGCCCGGTCTTCTCCTTGATGGCGTCACGCAGCGTGATCCGCTTCCACGGCGCCGAGAAGTCGATCGGCCCGTCGTAGCCGACGTCGTCGGCCACGTAGGAGACCAGCTCCTCCAGGCGCCCCGCGATGTCCTCGTAGTCGGCGTAGGCCTCGTACCACTCGAGCATCGTGAACTCGGGGTTGTGCTTGGGCGACAGCCCCTCGTTGCGGAAGTCCTTGCCGATCTCGTAGACGCGCTCCAACCCGCCCACGATCAGGCGCTTGAGGTACAGCTCGTCCGCGATCCTCAGGAAGAAGTCGCGGTCCAGCGCGTTGTAGTGGGTCGTGAAGGGACGCGCCAGCGCGCCGCCGTAGAGCGGCTGGAGGATCGGCGTCTCGACCTCGAGAAAGCGACGCTCGTCCAGCCAGCGCCGAATCGCCCGGAGCACCTTCGAGCGCAGGATGAACAGTTCGCGCGTCTCCTCGTTGGCGAGCAGGTCGACCTCGCGGTGGCGGTACCGCGTCTCTGTGTCTTGGATCCCGTAGTACTCCTTGGGCACTCCTCTCAGGCTCTTCGCCAGCAGCTTCCAATCGCGGACGAGCAAGGTGAGCTCGCCGCGCCGGGACTTGAAGGCCGTGCCGTCCACGCCGATCAGGTCGCCGATATCGAGAGAAGTCAGCAGGTCGAAGGATTCGTCCCCCAGGACGTCGCGCTTGGCCTGCACCTGCAGCTTGCCGGAGCGGTCGACGACGTCGATGAAGGCGGCGCCACCGTGCCCGCGCCGGGCGGTCATCCGCCCGGCGATGCGGTACGCGGCGTCGGTCTCGTCGCCCGGCTCGAGCTCGTCGTGCGCGGCGTGCACGTCGGCGATCGGCACGACCCCGTCGAACTCGTGCGGGAAGGGGTCGATTCCCTGCTCGCGCAGGCGCTCGAGCTTCGC
>JAXDIH010000223.1:0-8233 GCA_034664105.1 Thermoleophilaceae bacterium | reverse complement strand
GCGGGCCGCTGCTGGCGTCGCAGGCGGGCGCGTCGGCCGTGCTCGTGGCCACCCTGCAGCCGCCCGACGGCGGCGTGGACTTCGGCCGCGCGCTCGACGCGCTCGTCGGCGGCGGCAGCGCCCTGCTGGTGAGCTCGCTGCTTCTGCCGGTCAACCCGATGCGGCTGCTGCGCGACAGCGCCGGCCCGCTGCTCGACCGCCTGGCGGAGGCGCTGGAGCAGCTGGCCGAGGCCCTGACCGCACGCCGCCCCGACGCCGCAGATGCCGCGCTGCTGGCGGTCGCCCGTGCGGACGGGGCGCACGAGGACCTGGCCGGCAAGCTCGACATCGCCGGGGAGGCGGCGCGCCTGTCCCCACGCCGCCGCGGGAGGCTCGGCGCCCTCGACCGCTACGCGGTGGCCGCGGGCCAGCTCGGTCGCATGGTCGAAAACGTCCGCGCGATCGCGCGCGGCGCCACCCGCGCGATCAACCTCAACGACTCGGTGCCCCCCGAGGCCGTTCAAGCGATCGAGGAGCTGGCCGCCGGCGTCCGAGCGCTCAGGGACTACCTCGAAGGGGGCGATCCCGAGCCCACACGCACCGCGGCCGTTCGCGCCGCCGCGCTGGCCAACGGGGTGCTCGAGACGACCGGCAACCTCTCCGCTGTGCACATCGTCGGCCAGATCCGTCTGGCCGCCGTCGACCTGCTGCGCGCGACGGGCATGCCGCGCGAGCAGGCGCAGGAGGCGATCCGCGGCGCGCGCCTCTAGTGGTGGTCGCCCCTCAGACGCAGCACCTCGCCGAGGCCGGCGGACGTGCCGCGATTCGTCACGTAGATGTCACCGCGCTCACCGATCGCCACGCCATAAGGGTTCACCAGACCGTCGCTCAGCACGGTCTCGCGGGAGCCGTCGCGGCGGATCTTGATCAGCGCCCCGGCGGGGTCGCCCGAGCCGAGCCCGTTCGCGGCGATCTCCACCACGTAGAGGTTCCCGCGGCGGTCGAAGGCGAGATCGGTGACGTTGGTCAGGTTGTCCGCGTAGATCTCCGGCGCCGACCCGGGCTTCACGCGGTAGACGCGCGCGATCCCCGGGATGAAGGGGAACCCGGTGAGCTGGCTGACGTAGAGGGCACCGTCGGGACCCGCCACCACGTTGGTGGGGACGGCCTGCACGGGGAACGGATCCGGGAGACCCATGCCCGGAGGCGGGGTGAGGGGCCGGTCGGGGAACACCGCCACGGTCGAGATCTCGCCCGAGCGGTGCACCCGCAGCAGGCTGTTGCCACCGGCGTCCGCGACGAACACCCGGTCCCACGCGGTCGTGACCGAGTTCGGGTTGCTGTCGAACGCGCCACCGTCGGGGTTGGCGGACCGCTCGTACGCGCTGATGTCCGCCACCGCGCGCAGCTGGCCGCCCGGCCAGAACTTGTAGAGCTGGCCGAAGGCCGGCCCGAGCTCGCCCAGCGTGGCGCGGAGAGCCGGGTCAGCCCCGAGACCGACGGTCAGGTAGCCGCCCCAGCGGTTGAGCGAGATGTCCGACGGGCCGAGCGCCCCGTCCCCGCCCGCAGCGGCCAGGGACGGTAGGCCCTCGACCACGCGCCGCTGGCCGCCCGGCCACACCTTCGTGACCGCGCCGGTCGCGCCGGCGCAGCTGGTCCCTTCATCGGTGGTCAGGCAGGGGCCGCTGCCGCCACGCCCGGCCTCGACGACGTAGAGCGTTCCCCACGGCCCGATGTCGAGGTCGCGCGGATTGTCGAGCCCGCTGGCCACCACCTCCGGCGACTTGTCGCGGTGGGCGGCGGCGGCTCCGGCTGGCAGCAGCACCGCCAGAGCAAGGAGGGCGGCGAACAGGCAGCAGCGGCGGGACATGAGGGCACCGTCTTGCTTCGGGGGCGGACGTCTCGCCGCAAGGTACGCCCGCCGAACAGGTGCGTCAAGGGGTGAGCTCGAGCGGCACCGCGCCGCGGACGTGGACCACGTGGGTGGGCCCCAGGCGGTGCACCTGCCGGGCCGGGTTCGGCAGCGTGTGGCCGTGCAAGAGCCAGCCCGGCTCGTGGCGCTCGACCCACGCCCGCAGGGCCGGTGAGCCGCGGTGGGCGCGGTCGTCCAGCTCGTCGTTCACGCCCTCGGGAGGCGAGTGCACCAGCAGCACGTCGGCCTCGGGCAGGCGCGCCAGGCGCTCCTCCGCCTCCTCCTCGGTCCACTCGTTCCCGCCGTGTGGGCTGTAGCGGGGCGACCCTCCGAAGCCCGCGAAGCGCAGCCCGCCGAACTCCGTGCTCGCGAGGTCCAGGTCCTCCACGCCCAGCGCCTCCAGCGCGTCCGTGGCGTCGTGGTTGCCGCGTACGCCCAGCTTCGGCAGATCGACGCTCTCAAGTCCCTCCGTCCAGGCCGGCTCGAGATCGCCGAGCACCAGGATGAGGTCGGGCCGGTAGGCCTCGACCAGCTCCGGGATCGGCCCGTGCGGCGGCTCGTCGGCCAGGGCCAGGACCAGCAGGGCGCCTAGTCCCAGCCGAGCCGGAAGCCGGCGTCGCCGGTCAGCTGCGCCACGTCCATCTGGGCCTTCTGGAGCTTCCCGGCGTAGTCCCAGTTGAGCGACTGCCAGCGGGTGAACTGGTCAAGCACCCAGATGCCCGACTGGCGGCTGCCGTTGCCGGACTTGCCGTTGCCGCCGAAGGGCAGGTGCGCCTCCGCCCCGGACGTCGAGTTGTTGACCGAGACCATCCCGGCGCTCACGCGCTCGCGGAACTGGAACGCCGCCTTCGGGTCGTTCGTGTAGATCGCCGACGACAGCCCGTACCCGTGCCCGTTCGCGAGCTCGATCGCCTCGTCGAAGTCGCCGAAGCTGGCGACCCCCACGATCGGCCCGAACGTCTCGGTGGCGTAGAGCTCGTCCTCGCGCGTGACGCCGTCGACGATCGTCGGGTGGCAGAACAGCCCGGCGTCGGGGTCGCCGACGAAGCCGGCGCGCGGATTGTCGCTGGTGATGCGCCCGGTGGAGCTGGAGCCCGAGACCGTGTGGTGGTCGCGGATCAGCTCCAGCCACTGGAGGAAGCGCTCGTTGAAGCGCTCGTGGATCATCGGGCCGTAGAGCACCTCGGCGAACGGGTCGCCGATCGCGGCCTCCTCGACGAGCCCGTTGAAGCGGCGCATGAACTCGTCGTGGACGGAGTCGTGCACGATCACCGTGCCCAGCGAGGTGCAGCGCTGGCCGGCCGTTCCGAACCCGCTGAACAGCGCGCCCTCGGCGGCGAGGTCCAGGTCCGAGTCGGGCATCACGACCAGCGGGTTCTTGCCGCCCAGCTCGAGGCAGGGCGACTGCACGTGGCGCCCGCACAGCTCGCCGATGCGCGCGCCGACCGGCGAGGAGCCGGTGAAGCCGACCTTGTCCACGAGCCCCTCGGACAGCGCCTGCTCCAGGCCCTCGTAGGCCGAGGGGCCATCGCACTGCACGAGGTTGAGCACGCCGTCCGGGAGGCCGCCGGCGAGGAACAGCTCGGTGAACGCCTGGCCGATCGCGGGCGCGTACTCCGCGGGCTTCCATACGACAGCGTTGCCGCACAGCAGAGCCGGCACGATGTACCAGGAGGGCACGGCCACGGGGAAGTTGCCGGCGGTGATGATGGCCGCCACGCCGACCGGGTTGCGAAACGTGAACAGCTGCTTGTCGGGCAGCTCGCTCGGCACGGTCTGGCCGTACAGGCGGCGCCCCTCGGACACGAAGAAGTCGCAGGTGTCGATGACCTCCTGGACCTCGCCGAGCGACTCGGGGTACGGCTTGCCGATCTCGCGTGTGATCAGGCGAGCGAGCGCCTCCTTGTTGTCCTCCACGAGGCGCCCGATGCGGCCGATCGCCTTGCCGCGCACGGGTGCGGGCGTGCCGGCCCAGGCGCGCTGCGCCGCGCGCGCGGCGCGACACGCGTCTGTGAACGCGCCGGCGTCCGCCAGCAACGCCTCGCAGACCACCTCGTCGAGATTCGCCGGGTTGCGCGACTCCACGCGCGTGCCGCCCGGTCGCGTCTGCCCGCCGATGATCGAGGCGACCGTCCTCGTCTCCGTAATGCTCATGCGGCTAGCGTAATGACATGACCAATTCCACATCCCTCGTCAGCGGCGTCGACTTCATCACCGTGCCCACCCGGGACTACGAGAAGGCCAGGGAGTTCTACGGCGACGTGCTGGGCCTGCCGTTCTCGAAGGGCTGGGGGAACATGCCGGCGGGTGAGTTCGAGACCGGCACGCTGACGATCGCCGTGATGCAATCGGACGCGTTCGGGCTGGAGTTCAAGCCACACACGCACCCGATCGCGCTGCACGTGGACGACGTGGAAGCGGCCCGAGCGTCGCTGGCGGAGCAGGGCGTGACCTTCGGGGCGGACACGATGGACAGCGGCGTGTGCCACATGGCGTACTTCGCGGACCCGGACGGCAACGCGCTGATGCTGCACAACCGGTACGCCCCGGCGGACGCGCGACCCTAGCCCCGCAGACGCTTCGCCAGCACCGACCGCAGTCTTGGTGCCACCGCGACCGTCGCCCGCCCCAGTGGCCCGCGGCCGGCCGCCCAGGTCTCCACGACCGTGTCGTCGTCGGTGAAGCGGTCCTTGTACCCCTCGCCCCCGCGCAGGAAGTCGTACTCGCGCATGCCGTCGTTCATCGCCTCGCGCACGGTGTGCGCCAGCAGGACGAATCCGACGGCCGCCCGCTCCAGCTCGGGGTCGCGACCGGCCTGGTAGTAGAGCTCGCGGCCCGCGAAGCGCAGCCCGTACCAGGCCGCCGCCGGCTTGCCGTCCAGCTCCAGCAGCCACAGCCGCAGCCAGCCGCGCTCCAGCGCCACTCGCGCGAAGTCCCGGTGGAACGCCGCCCGCCGGTCCTCCTGCAGCGCACCCGACCCCTCCGTGCTCCAGCGCTCCTCGTGCAGCTCGAACAGCACCTCGAGGTCGGCGTCGAGCCGCTCAGGGTCGTCCGAGAGCCGGAAGCTCAGCTCGTGCTCCTTGGCGAGCTTGCGCTCGCGGCGGCGCGCCTGCTGGCGGAAGTTGGAGCTCTTGCTGGCCAGGAAGTCGTCCCAGCTCATCCCGTTGATCGGCAGCACCGGGCTGGGCTCGCGCTGGAGCTCGTGGCCGCGCAGGCCGCCCGCCAGCAGCTCGCTCGTCGGCAGCCGCTCCGCCAGCAGCACGTCCCAGCCGCCCTCGGCGAGCACCTGCTCGAGCGCCTCAGCGGCAAGCGCCCGGTCGGCGGGCGCGCAGATCGGGCCCATCACGTCGCTCGGGCCGTGCCCCATGAAACGCAGCACGCGCGGCGTCCGGCTGCGCCAGAGCACCAGCGGCAGCAGGGCCACCAGCCGCCCGTCCTGACGGACCGTGTAGGCGCGCATCTCTTGCCCGGCGCCGAAATGCCGATACCAAAGCATCAGCCACTCGGGCGTGGCAAAGATGCTCCCGGAGGCCTCGGCGAGCGGGCCCCAGTCTGCCCCGACATCCTCCAGGGCTGCAATTCGTCCAATTTGCAGGCTCATATAGAGATTCGCACTTACTATCGGCAGGCGATGCTCAAGATCACATCACTCCACACGGCGGCGATGACATTGGAGCGGCTGCGGGGCTTGCACACGTCCCAGGTGGTCCAGCTCGCCACGGTCGGTCTCGCTCATCCGGAGCGTGTGGATTACCACCCGTCGGGCTGGCTCAGCCTGCGGGCGCTGCTGCGCCCCAGCGAGGTCGGACCGGATGACGTGTTCGCGGACATCGGTGCTGGAAAGGGCCGCGTGCTCTACCAGGCCGCCCGCCGTTACAGCCTCAAGCGCGTGATCGGCGTCGAGCTGTCGCCGGAGCTGGCCGAGCAGGCACGGGACAACATGGAGCGCCACGGCGGGCGCCTGCGCTGTCACGACGTCGAATTCGTGATCGGCGACGCGGTCTCGTGGGAAGTGCCTGACGACGTCACGATCGCGTACATGTTTCGCCCCTTCACCGGCGCGACCTTCCGCGGGGTGATCGACAACCTGATCGCGTCGTATGACCGCTCGCCCCGGCGCCTGCGCATCCTCTACGTGAACCCCGAGGAACACGACACCCTGATGGCCACCGGGCGCGTGCGCGAGCTACCGAGGCGACGGAGCCTGATCCCCCACCTTCAGCGCTACGACCGGGACTGGGCGCGGGTCTACGAAGTGACGCCGCGCTCCAGCGCCTCCAGCTGAGCCCGCAGCTCCTGCGGCAGCCGGTCGCCGAAGCGCGCCAGGTGGTCGCGCACCTGGGGCAGCTGCGCGCTCCAGGCCTCGGGGTCGAATCGCGTGAGCTCCTCCAGGTCCTCCGGCGACACGTCCAGCCCCTCGGTCTCGAGTGAGCCGTTCGCGGGGAGGCGGCCGATCGGTGTCTCCACGGCGTCCGCATCGTCGTCGCAGCGCCGGAACACCCAGGCCAGCACCCGGCTGTTCTCGCCGAATCCGGGCCACATGAAGTGGCCGTCATCGTCCTTGCGGAACCAGTTGACCATGAAGATCTTCGGCAGCTGGGCGCCCTCGCGCTCGCCGATCCGAAGCCAGTGGGCGAAGTAGTCGCCCATGTGGTAGCCGCAAAAGGGCAGCATCGCCATCGGGTCGAAGCGCAGCGCGCCCACCTCGCCGGCCTGGGCCGCCGTGGTCTCGGAGCCCATGATCGAGCCCAGGAACACGCCGTGCTCCCAGTCCAGCGCCTCGTGGACCAGCGGCACCACCGACGCGCGCCGGCCGCCGAACAGGATCGCGTCGATCGGGACCCCGGCCGGGTCCTCCCACTCCGGGGCCATCGAGGGCGCCTGGGCCGCCGGCGTCGTGAAGCGGGCGTTGGGGTGCGCCGCGGGCGTCTCCGAGTCCGGCGTCCAGTCCTGGCCGCGCCAGTCGATGGCGTGTGCCGGCGGCTCCTCGGTCATTCCCTCCCACCAGATGTCGCCCTCGTCGGTCAGCGCGCAGTTGGTGAAGATGGAGTTGGCAGCCACCGTGGCCATGGCGTTCGGGTTGGTCTTCTCGCCGGTGCCGGGGGCAACGCCGAAGAAGCCGGCCTCGGGGTTGATCGCGTACAGCCGGCCGTCGTCGCCGAACTTCATCCATGCGATGTCGTCCCCGATCGTCTCGACCTTCCAGCCGGGCAGCGTCGGGATCAGCATCGCCAGGTTCGTCTTGCCGCAGGCCGACGGGAAGGCCCCGGCGATGTGCTTCACGTCGCCCTCGGGCGAGGTGACCTTGAGGATCAGCATGTGCTCGGCCATCCAGCCCTCGTCGCGCGCCATCGCGGACGCGATCCGCAGCGCGAAGCACTTCTTGCCCAGCAGCGCGTTGCCGCCGTAGCCGGAGCCGTACGACCAGATCTCGCGGCTCTCCGGGAAATGCACGATGTACTTCTCGTCCGCCGAGCACGGCCAGGGCACGTCCGTCACGCCGTCGTCCAGCGGCATGCCGACCGAGTGCAGGCAGGGCACGAAGTCGCCGTCGCCGAGGGCGTCGAGCGCCGGCTGCCCCATCCGGGTCATGATCCGCATCGAGACCGCCACGTAGGGCGAATCCGTCAGCTGCACGCCCACGTGCGCGATCGGAGAGCCAAGCGGCCCCATCGAGAACGGCACCACGTACATGGTCCGGCCGCGCATCGATCCGGAGAAGAGGCGCTTCAGCTCCGCGCGCATCTCCTCCGGGTCGCGCCAGTGGTTCGTGGGTCCGGCGTCCTCCTCGCGGGGGCTGCAGATGAAGGTACGGTCCTCGACCCTCGCCACGTCGCCGGGGTTGGAGCGAGCGAGGTAGGAGTTCGGCCGCTCGGACTCCGAGAGCCGCTCGAAAGTGCCAGCCTCGATCAGCTTTTGGCAGAGCTGGTCGTACTCCTCCGCGGAGCCGTCACACCAGTGGACATCGGCGGGCTTGGTTAGCTCGGCGACGCGGTCCACCCAGTCCATCAGGGTGGCGTTGGCGGTCGCGGCGGTAGTGGCTTGGCTCATTGGGGGTGCTTCGTCTCCTTATCGCTGAAGTAGCTAAGCGTAACCCCGTCTGCCTAGACTGGGGCGCACGATGACGCGACTTCGCGCGCACCCGATCCGTGTCGTGCTGCGCTTCGTGGCATCCGTGATGATGGTCAGCGGGGTCCTCCTGATCTCCGACGCCGTGGTCACTCTGGCGTGGCAGGAACCGGTCTCCGCGTACTTCTCCGAGCGCCAGCAGGTCAAGCTCGAGAAGGCGCTGATCGACCCCCCGAAGCGGGTCGTCCAGAAGGAGCCGCTGCGCGGCGACGC
>JAXDIH010000144.1:0-15546 GCA_034664105.1 Thermoleophilaceae bacterium | reverse complement strand
CCGGGCCGGGTCGCGTCGTCCGCCGGCATCGCGCCTTCGACGTACGCCTGGTCCTCGGCGGCGCCGGTCCAGCGGCGCTCGCGCACCCGCGCCCTGCGGCCGACCCGCTCGCGCAGGTAGTAGAGCTTGGCGCGCCGCACGTCGCCGCGGGCCGCGACCTCGATCTGCTCGATCTTCGGCGAATGCAGCGGGAACGTGCGCTCGACCCCGACGCCGAAGGACTGCTTGCGCACCGTGAAGGTCTCCCGCGCGCCCGAGCCCTGGCGCTTGATCACAACCCCTTCGAAGACCTGTGTCCGGCGGCGTGTGCCCTCCACGACCTGGAAGTGCACGCGCACGCGATCCCCCGCCTGGAAGACGGGCACGCGCCGCAGCTGGGCACGCTCGATGCTTTCGATGACGCCGGACATAGAAGAGGCGCGACCTGCCGAGCGGCCGTCGCGCGAGCCGGAATGGTAGCGAAGGCCGGCCCAGACAAAAACGGCGGACTCAGCCCTCCGGATCCTCGCGGAGGCCTGATCGGGTCCCCCCGCCTCCGCGCTCGCGGCTCCGTTCGAGGCGCCACTCGCGCACCTTGGCGTGGTCACCCGACAGCAGGATCTCGGGCACCGTGTGGCCCTGCCAGTCATACGGGCGCGTGTAGTGCGGATACTCCGGCGCCCCCTCGAGCGCCTCGCTGAACGACTCCTCGACCGCGCTGTCCTCGTGCCCGAGCGCCCCGGGCAGCTTGCGCAGCACCGCGTCGGCCACGACCATCGCCGGGAGCTCGCCGCCCGTGAGCACGTAGGGGCCGATCGAGACCACGTCGGTCGCGAGCTGGTCGTGCACTCGCTCGTCGAAGCCCTCGTAGCGGCCGGACAGGAGGGTCAGCTCCGGCTCGGCGGCCAGCTCGGCGGCCATGGCGTCGTCGAACTGCCGCCCGCCCGGGGCCAGCGCGATCACCCGCCTGTCGCCGCGGTCCGGCCCGTAGCGCGCCGCCAGCGCCGCCTCCACCACGTCGACGCGGATCACCATGCCGGCGCCGCCACCGTACGGCGTGTCGTCCACCTGGCCGGCCTTGAGCGGTGTGGTCGCGCGCAGGTCCACGGCCTCGAGCTCGTGCCCCAGCGCGAGCGCGTTGCGCACGTGGCGCTGCTCGGCGAACCACTCGAACCACCCCGGGAACAGCGTGAATATGTCGATCTTCACGAGAGGAAGTCCTCGTTGATGCGAATCTCGCCCCCCTCGGCCGAGGGGGAACCGCCCTGGCCGAGGTCGACCGAGTGGATCGCGTGCGAGACGAACGGCACCAGGCCCCCGTCCTCCAGCTCGAGCACCGAGCACGACGGCCCGTCGAGCACGCGCACCACGCGGCCGTGGCCAGGCACGGTGCAGGCGAGCAGGTCGGCCGCGAGCCACTCGTCCTCGCCCAGCTCGGCCTCCACCAGCAACAGCTCGCCGCGCAGCGACCGCGGGTCGTCAACGCCCGCCAGGCGCACCAGGGGGCGCTCGTCGGTCCCGGCCCGGCGCTCGACCTCGTGAGTCCGGTCGCCGATCGTCAGGGCGGTGCCGGCGGCCAGCGGGTGGCTGGCGTGGTCCACGTAGAAGCTCCCGTCCAGGCCGTGTGGCTTGCCCACCCGGCCGGCGGTCACGAGGGTCAATCGACGACGTCGACGAGCACGCGGTGGCCGTCGCGCACCGCCGCGGCCTTCATCACCAGGCGCAGCGCGGCCACGGTGCGGCCGCCGCGGCCGATCACCTTGCCCGCGTCGTCCTCGCCGACGTGGAGCTCCAGCACGATCGTGCCGTCCTCCTCGTCGAAGCCGTCCACCGATACCTCGTCCGGCTTGTCTACCAGCGACCGGGCGAGGTACTCGAGCAGCTCCTCCACGGGCACCTCGGGCGGCTAGCTGCCCTCGCGCTCGGCGGGGGCGGCCTCGGGGTCCGCTTCGACCTGCTCGCCGGCGCCGGGGGCGGGCTCGCCGGCGGCGGCCGACTCGGGTGCGCCCTCGCCGGCGTCCTCGGGAGCCGGCGCGTCGCCGCGCGGCTTGGCCGGCTGGGTGACGCTGGGGTCGCCCGCGGCGCCGCCGCTCTTGGCGTAGGCCTTCACCAGCTGCTTGACGGTCCCGGTGGGCTGGGCACCGCGCCCGAGCCAGTGCTGCAGGCGCTCCTCGTCGATGCGAATCGTCGACGGCTCGGTCTGCGGGTTGTAGTGCCCGATGGTCTCGATGAAGCGACCATCGCGCGGGGAGCGCTGGTCGGCAACGACCACGCGCCAGATCGGGTTCTTCTTGCTGCCCACTCGCGTGAGCCGGACTCGGACGGCCATAGAGCGGGAGAGGTTAGCGACCGCCGGCCAATTGCTGCAGCGACGGCATCTTCCCGCCGGCCACCTGCTTCATCAGCTTCTTCATCTGGGCGAACTGCTTGACCAGCTGCGACACGGCCTGCACGGTCGTCCCCGAGCCGTGCGCGATGCGCCTGCGCCGCGACCCGTCGATGATCTTCGGGTTGGCCCGCTCGGCCGGCGTCATCGACAGGATGATCGCCTCCAGACGGTCCAGCTCCTTCTCGTCCACGTTCAGGTTGCCGAGCTGCTGCCCCACCCCCGGCATCATCCGCAGCAGGTTCCCGATCGGCCCCATCTTGCGCACCTGCTTCATCTGCTCGAGGAAGTCGTCGAGCGTGAACTGCTCCTTGCGGATCTTGCGCTCCAGCTCCTGGGCCTGGCGCTCGTCCATCTGGCGCTCGGCCTTCTCCACGAGCGTCATCACGTCGCCCATGCCGAGGATGCGCTGGGCCATGCGGTCCGGATGGAAGCGCTCGAAGTCGCCCAGCTTCTCGCCGGTGGAGGCGTACAGGATCGGCTTGCCGGTCACCGCCTTGACCGACAGCGCGGCGCCTCCGCGGGCGTCGCCGTCGAGCTTCGAGAGGATCACGCCGTCGAAGTTGGTCACGTCGGCGAACTGCTCCGCCACGTTGACGGCGTCCTGGCCGGTCATCGCGTCGACCACCAGCAGCACGTCGTGCGGCTTGGTGCGCTTCTTGATCTCGGCGAGCTCCTTCATGAGCTCCTCGTCCACGTGGAGGCGGCCGCTGGTGTCGATGATCAGCGCGTCGCGGCGGTCCTGCTTGGCCTGGTCGAGCGCCCACTCGGCGATGTCGACCGGGGCGCGCCCCGTTCCCTGCTCGTACACGTGGGCGCCCGCCTGCCCGCCCACCTTGATGAGCTGGTCCACGGCCGCCGGCCGGTAGACGTCGCAGGCCGCCACGGCCACGTCCATGCCGTGCTCCTCGCGCAGGTGGCGCGCGAGCTTGCCGCAGGCTGTCGTCTTGCCCGAGCCCTGGAGGCCCGCCATCAGGATCACCGTCGGCCCAGGCTTGGCGAGCGCGAGGTCGCGACCGGCGCCGCCCATCAGCGTGGTCAGCTCGTCGGAGACGATCTTCACGACCTGCTGGCCCGGGTTCAGCGAGTCGAGCACGTCCTGCCCGAGCGCCCGCTCCTTGACCGCCTCGGTGAACTGCTTGACGACCTTGAAGTTGACGTCCGCCTCGAGCAGGGCAAGGCGCACCTGGCGCATTGCCTTGCCGATGTCGTCCTCGGTCAGCTTGCCGCGCGAGCGAACGTCGCCGAGGGCAGCTTGGAGGCGATCCGAGAGGGCGTCGAACACAGTGCAGAGGCTAGTGGGGCGGCGGTCCCTCCGGCGGCGGTGGCGGCGGCGCGTCCGGCTTCGGCAGCATCGCCCCCAGGTTGCCCAGGGCCTGCGTCACCTCGCTGGGGATGATCCACACCTTGTTCGACTCGCCCTGCGCGATCTGCGGCAGCACCTGGAGGTACTGGTAGGCGAGCAGCTTGGGGTCGGCGTCGCCGCGGTGGATGGCGTCGAAGACCGTCTCGATCGCCTTCGATTGCCCCTCGGCTTCCAGGATCTGGGCCTCGCGCCGGCCCTCCGCGCGCAGGATCGCGCTCTGCTTCTCCCCCTCAGCGGTCAGGATCTGCGACTGCTTGACGCCTTCGGCGGTGAGGATCGCCGCGCGCCGGTCGCGCTCGGCGCGCATCTGCTTCTCCATCGCCTCCTGGATCGAGGCCGGCGGGTCGACCGCCTTCAGCTCCACGCGGTTGACCCGGATCCCCCACTTGCCGGTCGCCTCGTCGAGCACGTGGCGCAGCGCCGCGCTGACCTTGTCGCGCGAGGTCAGCGTGTCCTCGAGCGTCATGCCGCCGACCACGTTGCGCAGCGTGGTGACCGTCAGCTGCTCGACCCCCGCGATGAAGTTGGCGATCTCGTAGGTCGCGGCTTTCGGGTCGGTCACCTGGAAGTAGAGGACCGTGTCGATCTGGATGACGAGGTTGTCCTCCGTGATCACCGGCTGCGGGTTGAACGACACGACCTGCTCGCGCAGGTCGATCAGTGGCCGCACGCGGTCCACATAGGGGACGACGATCGCCAGGCCGGCGTCCAGCGTGCGGTAGTAGCGGCCCAGCCGCTCCACGATCCCGGCGCGCGCCTGGGGCACGATCCGGATCCCCCGCGCGAGCGTGATGAGCACGACGGCCGCTACGACGATGAGCACGATCAGGGTGGCCAAGTGAGGTCCTTTCGCTAGTCGTGTACCAGCGCCGTGGCGCCGTCGATCTTGAACACCTCGACCCGCGTGCCGGGCTCGAAGGCATGGTCCTCGTCAAACGAGCGGGCGCTCCAGACCTCGCCCGCCAGCTTCACGGTGCCGCCGTCGCGATCCACGCGGTCGAGTACCACGGCGGTGGCGCCGACCAGCGCGGCGGTGCCCGTGCGCAGCTGCACCGGCGTGTGCAGGTGGCGCCGGGCGATCGGCCGCAGGACGAGCAGCGACGCCGCCGACATGGCCGTGAACACGATCCACTGGAGCGCGACCCCGCCGCCCGCCAGCGCGACGATCGCCGCTGTGACCGCGGCAATCGCGATCGGCCCCGCGAAGAACCCGAGCGTGAACATCTCGCCTACGGCAAGCACACCCGCGGCGATCATCCACAGGATCCACTCTTCCATCGGAGTCGATCCTAGGGCAGCGTCAGCAGCTCAGGCCGCCGCGAGCGCGCGCTCCACGTCCGCAACCAGGTCGGCCGTGTCCTCGCAGCCGGCCGACAGGCGGATGAAGCCCTCCGTTACGTCGTCGCCGCCCCAGCGCCCGCGCCGCTCCGCGGTGGTGAGCACTCCGCCGAAGCTCGTGGCCTCGGTGACCAGCTCGCAGCCGGCGAGGAAGCGCTCCGCGCGCTCGCGACTGCCCATGTCGAACGCCACGACCGTGCCGAAGCCGCGCATCTGGCGGCGGGCCACCTCGTGCCCGGGGTCGCTCGGCAGGCCGGGGTAGCGCACGCCCGTCACGTCGTCGCGGGCGGACAGCAGCTCGGCCAGGGCAAGCGCGTTGGCGCTGCCGCGCTCGAGGCGCAGCGCCACCGTCGCCAGCGAGCGGTGCGCCAGCCAGACCTCGAAGGGCCCCGGCACCGAGCCGGCCTTCGTGCGCCAGTCGCGCAGCGCCGCGGCGCGCTCGGCGTCGCGCGTGGCCACGTAGCCGAGCATCAGGTCGGTGTGACCGGACAGGTGCTTGGTGGCGCTCGTGAGGACGTAGTCCGCGCCCAGGTCGAGCGCCTTCTGGTAGAGCGGCCCCGCGGTCGTGTTGTCCACGACGCAGAGCGCACCGGCGCCGCGCGCCGACTCGGCCAGCGCGGCCAGGTCGTACACCTCGAGCTTGGGGTTGGAGGGCGACTCGAGCCAGAGCATCTGCGCGCCTTGGAGCGCGCTCTCCAGCTGGCTCGGCGGGGCGAGCCTCACCTCCACGCCGCGCGGCTCTAGGTGGGCCTCCGCGAGCAGTCGCACGCCCCGGTAGCAGCCGTGGTCCATAGCGATCGCCGACCCGGGCTCCAGGTTGGTGAGCAGCAGCGCCGCGGCGGCGGCCATGCCGGACGCGAACAGCACCACCTCCCCGCCCTCCAGCTCCGCCAGCGCGGCCTCGTAGGCCGCCCAGGTCGGGTTGCCGTAGCGCGTGTAGCTCCAGTCCGAGCTGTCCACCTCGCCCTGCAGGTGAAAGGGGGCAGCGAACACCGGGCCGGGCAGGAACGGCGCGCCCTGCTCGGCGGGCGGCAGGCCGGCCCGGACCACCCGCGTGCCGTCGCCGTGCTCGCTCACGGCTCGAGTATCGCGCGAGCGAAGTCGTCCGGGTCGAACGGCCGCAGGTCCTCGAGCGACTCGCCGATCCCGATCAGCTTGACCGGCACCCCGAGCTCCTGGGCGATCGCGAGCGCGATGCCGCCCTTGGCCGTGCCGTCCAGCTTGGTCAGGGCGATGCCGGTCACGTCCACCGCCTCGCGGAACAGCATCGCCTGGCGCAGGCCGTTCTGGCCCGTGGTGGCGTCGATCGTGAGGAGCGTCTCGTGCGGCGCGCCCGGCGCCTGGCGGTCGATGACCTTGCGGACCTTGCGCAGCTCGTCCATCAGGTGCTGCTGGGTGTGCAGTCGACCCGCCGTGTCCACGATCACCACGTCGTGGCCGCGCGCCTTCGCCGCCTCGATCGCGTCGTACGCGACGGCGCCCGGGTCCGAGCCCTCGTCGCCGCGCACGATGTCGCAGCCGGCGCGCTCGGCCCAGAGCGTGAGCTGCTCCGCCGCCGCGGCGCGGAACGTGTCACCCGCGGCCAGCAGAACCGAGCGGCCGAGCTCCTGCTGGAGGTGCCAGGCGATCTTGCCGATCGTGGTCGTCTTGCCGCTGCCGTTCACGCCGACCACGAGGATCACCGTCGGGTGCTCGGTCACCGGGATCGTGTCGCCGTCCAGGCGTGCCGTCTCGGCGAGCAGCTCCTGCAGGCGGCGCGTCAGGCCCTCGCCGTCCGTCAGGGCGCCCTCCTCGACCTCGCGCTCGAGTCGCTCGACGATCGCCGCCGTGGTGGGCGCGCCGACGTCCGCGTAGATCAGAGCCTCCTCGAGCCGCTCGAAGGCCTCGTCGTCGAGCGACTGGAAGACCGTCGCCTGCAGCTCCGCGCCGAGCGCCTGGCGCGTCTTCGACATGTTGTCGCGCAGTCGCCGGAAGAAGCCGCCGCGCTCGGGCTCGGCCTCCTGCTCAGGGCGAGGCGGGACGTCCTCGCCTGTGACGAACAGCTCCTGCCAGGTGCGGGTCACCGGAGGAGCTTAGGCAGCGACTTCGTCGATACCGCGGTCGCCGAGCTTGCGGGAGACGACGCGCGAGATGCCGTCGCCGCCCATGCTCACGCCGTAGAGCGTGTCGGCGGCGTCCATCGTGCGCTTCTGGTGGGTGACGACGATGAACTGGGCGCGATCCGAGTAGCGCCGCACGAGCTGGAGGAAGCGGTCGATGTTGATGTCGTCCAGCGCCGCCTCGACCTCGTCGAGGATGTAGAAGGGGCACGGGCGCGCCAGGAACACGGCGAACATGAACGCCAGCGCCACGAGTGACTTCTCGCCGCCCGACAGCAGCGACAGGCGCTTGGTCGACTTGCCGGGGGGCGTGACCTCGATCTCCACGCCGGCCTCCGGCTGCTGTTCCTCCTCGTCGCCCGCGGGCTCGGTCTCGGCGCCCTCGGGTGCGTCCTCGCCGGCGATCACCGGCCGCGGACCCTCGCTCTGCACCAGCCGCAGCCGGCCACGCCCGCCCGGGAAGAGGTGCTCGACGACCTCCTCGAAGTTCTTGGCAGCGGCCTCGAACGTCTCCTCGAAGCTCTCGCGGATGCGGCGGTCGGTCTCGGAGATCAGCCCCTCCAGCTCGGTCAGCGCGGACTCGAGGTCGCCGCGCTGCTCCTCGAGCTCCTCGACGTGGGCCACGGCCTCCTCGTACTCCTGCTTGGCGAGCGGGTTGACCGGCCCGAGCTGCTCGCGGCGCCGGTTGAGCCGCTCCAGGCGCGCACGGAGCGCCTCGCGCTCGTCGGCCGGCAGGGGCTCGGTCGCCGGCTCGGCGTCGAGGCCCAGGCCGGAGGCCAGCCCGGTGAGCTCGCGCTCGACCTCGGCGGCCGTGTCGCGCACCTGCTGAGCGGCGACCTCCGCTCCCGTGACGGCCTCGCTGGCGTCCCTGAGCCGACCCTGCAGCTCGGCCTCCTCGTGCGCGCACGCGCGCAGGGCGCCGGCCGTCTCCTCGCCGCCGGCGGCGTGGCGCTCCAGCTCCTCGGCGAGCGCATCGCGGCGGGCCGCCACCGCTGCCTGGGCCCGCTCGAGCGCGCTGACGGCGCGCTCGGCGTCCCGCTCGATCTCCGCGTCGCGCTCGATGCCCGTGCGCACGCGGACCAGCGAGCGCGAGCGCTGGGCGCGCTCCGCCTCGATGCGCTCGGCCAGGCGGCGCTCGGCGCGCAGGTCGGCGATCAACTCGGCGCGGCGCACGGCGCCGGGGCCCTCGTCGGGCGCCTCGCGGCGGCGCGCGATCACCCACTCGGTGCGGCTGACCGCCTCGGCGGCCTCGGCCACGTCGCGGCTGGCGCGGCGATGGGCGGCGTCGGCCTCGTCGCGCGTGGCGTCGGCATGCGCGATCGAGTCGGCCGCCTGCTGGGCGACCCGGCCGGCCTCGGCCTCTTCCGACACAGCCTGCTGCGACGCGGCGATCAGGTCGTCGCGCCGGCGCCGCTCCTCGAGCACACGCTCCGCCCCGCCCGCGGGCGCTTGCGAAAGCTCGCCGGTGGAGCCGTCGAGCCAGCGGCCGCCGCGGGTGACGGCGAGGCCGGCGAAGGCCTCGGGCAGGCCGGCCAGGGAGTCGACGACCCAGACGCGCGCCAGAAGGCGCTCGGCCAGAGCGGCGACCCCCGGCGAAGGAGTCACGTGCTCGAGCAGCCGAACCGCCGCACCATCGCCGGCGGCGCCCTTGCCCGCGGGCCAATCTTCACCGGGGGTCCGGGGGCGCGAGCCCCCGGCTGCCATCCCGGCTGCCATCCCGGCTGCCATCAAGGCGGTCCCGCCCTTGTCGCCGGCACCGTCCAGAAGACGCTCCCCAGCGGCAACG
This sequence comes from Thermoleophilaceae bacterium, assembly GCA_034664105.1. GTDB lineage: Bacteria > Actinomycetota > Thermoleophilia > Solirubrobacterales > Thermoleophilaceae > JACVRW01. The sequence continues at coordinate 6,592 of JAXDIH010000144.1, read as the reverse complement.
CTTTCCACCAGCGCGGCGGACAGCCGCGGGCCGAGCGCCGCGGCGAGGGCCAGCTCGTAGCCGGGCGCCACGTCGAGCGACTCGGCCAGCGTCGCGGAGCCGTCGGGCGCCGAGGAGGCGGTGCGCAGGAACTGGTTGACGGCCGCCAGCTCGGCGCCGGCCTGGGCGGCGCGCGCCCGCGCGGCCTCTACGGCGCGCTCGGCCTCGCGGCGCTCGGACCGCGCCCGCTCGATCTCGGCATCCGCGGCCGCGAGGGCGGTCTGGCGCTCCGCGGCCACCTCCTCCAGCCGGGCGTGCTCGCCCCGGGCGCGTTCCAAGTCCGCTTCGAGGCTCTCGATCTCGTCGCGCACGCGCGACTGGCGGTCGGTCTCGAGCCGCTCGATCTCGCGCTCGAGGGAGCGCAGCCGATCGGCGGCCGCGAGCGCGTCCCACGCCGCGCGGGTCGAGCCTCCGTCCTCCTCCGGCGGGCGCGGCAGACGCTCGTCCGGCAGCGGATCGGCTTCGCCGGCGCCGTCGCGCTCCACCTCGGCCTCCAGCAGCTCCAGCTCGCGCAGGCGGCGCGCGCGGCGCTCCGCCGCGGCCTGCCCCTGCTCGCGAACGCGCTCGAGGCGCATGGCGATCCGATCGGCAGCCGAGCGCGCCGCGAACAGGCCGCTCTGGATGCGTTCGCGCTCTTGCGTCTGCTCGGCGAAGGCCCGCTCGGCCTGCTCGCGCCGCCGCGCGACCTCGCCCAGCAGCCGCTGCGCCTCGTCGCGCTCCGTGCGCGCGGCGCGGGCCCGCTCCTCGGCAGCCGCCAGGGAGGCGCGCGCCTCGCGGGCGGCGTCACGGGCGAGGGCGTAGCGCGCCTCGAGCGTCTGGCGCTCGAGCCGCTCGTGCAGCTCGGCGGCTTCGGCCTGGCGCTTCAGCGGGCGCAGCCGCGAGCGCGCCTCGCGCTCCACGTCGAGCGCCCGCCCGAGGTTCTCCTCGGTGCGCTCGAGCTTGAGCTGCGCGCGGCGACGGCGCTTGCGGTGCTTGCCGAGCCCGGCGGCCTCCTCGATCAGCAGGCGCCGCTCACGCGGGCGCGACATGACGATCTGCTCGACCTTGCCCTGGGAGACGACCGAGTGCATCTCCTTGCCGAGACCGGAGTCGGAGAGCACCTCCAGCACGTCCACCAGCCGGCAGCGCGCGCCGTTGAGGCGGTACTCGCCCTCGCCGTCGCGGTTGAGCCGGCGCACGATCGAGATATCGGAGAAGTCTGTGGACAGGCGGTTGTCCGTGTTGTCGATGACCACCTCCACCTCGGCGGTCTTCGAACCGTGAACGCCGTGCCCGCCGGCGAAGATCACGTCCTTCATCACCTGACCGCGGACGGCCAGCGGCGACTGCTCGCCGAGCGCCCACAGGACGGCGTCGGTGATGTTCGACTTGCCGGAGCCGTTCGGGCCGACGACCACCGACACGCCGGTGCCGAACTCGAGCTTGGTCCGGTCGGGGAAGGACTTGAAGCCCTTCATCGATATCGAGCGCAGATGCATCTAGGGCGCCGTATCCAAACTGTCGAGGGCCTGCAGCGCGGCTTCCTGCTCCGCTCCCTTTTTCGTCTTTCCCTCCCCGCGGCCGAGCTCCTGCCCGTCGACCTCGGCGACGGCGACGAAGCTGCGGTCGTGGGCCGGGCCCTGCTCGGCCACGGTCGAGTAGATAACCACCTCGGCGCGCCGCGCGAGCCGCTCCTGGAGGACCGACTTGTAGTCCACCGGGTGCTCCAACGCCTCCTCGATCTCACGCGCGAACGACTCCACCACCGCGGGTGCGGTGCGCTCGAAGCCGAACGCGAGGTAGGCGGCGCCGATGATCGCCTCGCAGATCGAGGCGAGCACTCGCTCCGAGGCCACCAGCATGTCGGCGCTGCGCCCGGGGCTGCCCTCGGGAGCGGCGGCCCGCAGCGAGTCCGGCACGCCCAGGGCCTGCGCGACGCGCGCACACGAGGTGCCGCTGACCGCCTGGGCGCGCACCTTCGTGAGGCGGCCGGCGCCGTAGCGCTCGAAGCGCGGGTAGAGGTGGGTGGAGACCGCCAAGCTCAGGACGACGTCCCCCAGGAACGCGAGGCGCTCATAGGAATCGGAGCGGTGCTCGACCCACGAAGCGTGGGTGAACGCCTGCCGCCGCAAATCGTCGGGCAGCTCGGCGAGCAGCTCCTCGAGGGATTCAGGTTTCGATCTCCGCGGCATGGGCGGCGACGAAGTCCGCGGCCTGACCGACCGTCAGGATCTTGACCGCCTCCTCGTCGGGGATGCGCACCCCGTAGCTGTCCTCGAGCTCCACCACGAGCTCGACCAGGTCGAGCGAGTCGGCCTCCAGGTCCTCGCGGAAGCGCGTGTCTTCGGCGATGCGCCCAGGATCCACCTCAAGCTCGGTGGCCAGATGCTCGCGAATGCGGTCGAGGACCTCGTCTCTTTCCATCCCAAATGCTCTCTTTGCGGCTAGGCGTCGCTCGACGTCTCGGACGTCGCTGCGACGACGCTACCAGCGGGTGCGGACCGCAACGCCCCGGCAGCCGCCAGCGCCGAGGAGGTGCGCCCGACCATGTCCTCGTCGACCGCCCGCTGAGCCAGCCGGACGGCGCTCTCGATCCCGCGCGGACCGAAGCTCCCGTGCCCCACGACCACCGGCTTGCGCAGGCCAAGCAGGATCGCGCCGCCCACGCCCTCGGGATCGAGCTCGTCGCGCAGGCCGCGCAGCTTGCCGCGGATCAGCAGGCCGCCGAGGCTCGACACCGGACCGGAGCGCACGCGCGCGCCGATGGCGCCGGTCAGCGACTTGACGGTCCCCTCGAGGACCTTGAGCGCGACGTTGCCGGAGAAGCCGTCGGCCACGATCACGTCCACGCTTGCGCGCGGCAGGTCGAAGCCCTCGATGTTGCCGGCGAAGTTGAGCGTCCCCTCTGCAAGCCGGTCGTGCGCCGCCAGGACCTCCGGCGTGCCCTTGCCGGACTCCTCGCCCACCGACAGCAGGCCGACCCGCGGCCGCTCGATCCCCACGCATGCCTCCATGAAGGAGGCGCCCATGTAGGCGAACTGCACGAGGTGCTCGGGGCGTGCCTGCACGCTGGCACCGGCGTCGAGCAACAGCACGGGCCCGCCAGGCACCGGGAGCAGCACGGCGAGAGCCGGCCGAAAGACGCCGCGGATGCGCTTGATCGAGACGGTGCCGGCGGCAAGCGTGGGGCCGGTCGACCCAGCCGAGACGAGCGCGTCGGCGCGACCCGCGCCCACCGCCGCGGCGGCCTGGACGATCGACGCCCCCTTGCGGGAGCGCACGGCTGCCACGGGCTCGTCGCCGGCCTTGATCGACTCCGGCGCGTCGACCACCTCCGCGTGGTCACCGGCGTTGACGAGCTCGATGCGCGGGCCGAACAGCAGGACCGGCACCCCCGAGCGGCGCACGCCCTCGGCGACGGCTCCCGGTCCCTGGTCGGCGCCGTTCGCGTCAACCGCGATCACGGCTCCAACCCCACCCGGGCTACTCGTCGTCGGCGGCCGTGCCCGGCTGCTGCACGATCACCTCACGGCCCGCATAGGTGCCGCAGTTGGGGCAGACCCGGTGCGGCAGGCGCGGCGCGTGGCAGCGCGGGCAGTGGCTCAGGCTGGGAACCGTGACCTTGTGCTGGGAGCGGCGCTTGTGCGTCCGCGAATGCGACTGTCTCTGCTTGGGGACGGCCATCGGCCGGTGAGTCTAGCCATCTGGGGAGGGCACCTGGGGCTCGCGCCCCCAGGCCCCCGCCGCAATCGGCTTGCGGGTGCGGCGCTAGCCTGCCTCTCCATGGCCTTCGTGCCGCCAGCCCGCCACCTGCTGCGCGCCAAGGACCTGGTCGATGCCCGCTACTTCGAGCCGCTGGCGGTCGACGACCTCGCCGAGGCGGCCGGCCTATCGCGCGCCCATTTCAGCCGCGAGTTCAGGCGCGCCTTCGGAGAGTCGCCGCACTCGTACCTGCTGACCAGGCGCCTCGAGCGCGCCGCCGCCCTGCTGCGCTCGACCGACCGCTCGGTGGCCGAGATCTGTCTGGACGTGGGGCTCCAGAGCATCGGCTCGTTCACGACGAGCTTCACGCGCATCTACGGGGCCCCGCCCATGGCCTACCGCGCCGCCTTCCCACCGGCCTCGGACCAGGCGCGCGTACCGGCCTGCGTCGTCCGCTTCTACGCGCGACCGCAGAACCGCACGTTTCGAGAAGACAGGCAGGCCGCCTCGGGCTAGCTTGCGAGGCGGCTTAAATCCGTCAACTCGAAGGAGCTAACCATGATCAGAATCAGCGTCGCTCATCTGTGGGTGCACGACCAGGACGAGGCGCTCGACTTCTACACCAAGAAGGTCGGCATGGAGGTGCGCACCGACGTCACTGTCCCCGAGCTCGGCAACTTTCGCTGGCTCGTCGTCGCGCCGGTCGGCCAGCCCGACATCGGGATCGTCCTGATGGCGATTCCAGGCGAGCCCGTGATGGACGGGCAGACCGCCGAGGAAGTTCGCAACCTGATGTCGAAGGGCTTCGCCGGCACGGTCTTCCTGACCACCGACGACATCCGGGCGTCGTACGAGGAGCTCAAGGGCCGCGGCGTGGAGTTCACGGAGGATCCCGAGGAGCGCCCCTACGGCATCGACTCCGGCTTCCGCGACCCGTCCGGCAACTCGCTCCGGCTCACGCAGGTCAACGAGCTCGTGACCGGCTAGTCGAGCTTGAGCTCGCGCAGCGCGGCCCAGCGCGGGTCCGGCTCCGCCTCATGGGCGTGATCCGGGCCCGCGTCGTTGAGGTTCTCGCCGCAAACCGCGCAGAGGCCGAGGCACTCCTCGCTGCACACGATCTGGGCGGGCAGCGTGAGCGCCAGCGCGTCGCGCGCCCAGGCCTTCATGTCCAGCTCGTCGCCCTCGAGGTACGGGGAGCTGAGCTCCTCGCCGCCGCCGGGCTGGTCGATCTCGCGCGCGTCGACGTCCAACTCATGGCCGGCGCTCTCGAGGCAGCGCATGCAGGGGCCCTCGAGCGCGGCGTGGAAGCGCAGGCGCAGCGCGTAGCCGTTGGTGGTGTGCGACACGTCCAGGACCGTGGACACCTGCTCACCCGGCACGGCGTAGCGCTGGCCGCCGAAGTCGAAGCCGTCGACGGGCACGTCCAGCTCGAGCCGGCGACCCTCGCCGGACGACAGCCGGAGCGGTCCGAGATCGAAGCTGTCAGTGCGCTGAGGCATGGCTCGAGGTTAGCGCCGGGAGGCGCTCGGCTGAGGCGGCTCGAACGCCCTACGCGGAGCGCTCGATCAGCTCGACCCGGTACCCGTCGGGGTCGCGCACGAAGCAGATCAGCGAGCCCTCGGTGCGGCCCCCGGGGCGGTACGGCGGCTTCTCCGGCTCGATGCCCTCATCGGCCAGCCCCTCGAGGGTGCCGTCGAGGTCCTCGACGGCAAGCGCGATGTGGTTGTAGCCGGTGCCGAGGTCGTACGAGTCGACCCCATGGTTGTAGGTCAGCTCGAGCACCGGATCCTCGCCCGGCATGTTCATGAAGACGTTGATCGCCTCGTCGCCGATCGGCATGCGTCCGGTCTCCTGGAAGCCGAGCTTCTCGTAGAAGGCGACGGAGCGGTCGATGTCGCCGATGCGGTAGCAGGTGTGGAGGTAGCTGGGCATGGCGGCGAGGCTACCGAGCGAGCTAGAGCTCGTAGTAGTCGCCGGCGTCCGCCGTGTAGACCTGCCCCATCGTCTTCAGGCCGGTCGGCTCGTCGAGCGTGCCCGCGGCGATGCTGATCGTCTCGCGGTCGGGCGCGTCCCAGAACAGGCTCGAGCCGCACTCGCCGCAGAAGCCCCGCCGCGCGTGGGCGTCGCTCTCGGGGCTGTCGATCCACCGCAGCCCGGTGTCGGAGACGAACCGCAGCGCTGCGGTCGGAACCGACGTCGCCGCGCACACGTGCCCGTGCCAGCGCCGGCACTCCACGCAGTGACAGAGGAGCACGTCGCGCAGCGGGCCATCGACCTCGTACGAGACCGCGCCGCACAGGCAGCGACCTGACGCGGTCACGGAGCGCGCAGCCGCGCGCCGAACACTCCGGAGCCCTGCGGGTAGCGCGCCGACAGGTCCAGGACGGCCCCGTCCTCGACGTGACGCGGCAGACGAGCGACAAAGCGGCGCTGGGAGCCGTTCACCCTGTGCAGGCGCAGCCGGCCCCGGCGGCCCCGCAACGAGACGACCAGCCGATCCGTCTCGGTGCGCATGTCGATCCGAACGCGCCCGCGGCTCCTGACCGGCAGCGACCTGGCGGTGACCGGCGGCGGCGTCGTCTCGGCGCACACCCCCACCCCCGGCGTGGCCCAGCAATAGCTGCCGCGCGCCGCGGTCAGCGCCTCACCGCGACTGTGCAGAACCGGCGCCGGCGGCCCGTAAGCCGCGACAGCGGCAGCACCGGCGACAGCCACCAATGCCAGCATGAGCCCAACCTACACCGCCAGCAGGGGCCGAGCCCCGGATACGGCTCTAGCCGACCTCGGCCTCTTCGCGCCCCTGCAACCGATCCCGTCCTCGCTGCACCGCGGCGATGAACTTCGTCAGGTTGACCTCGAGCGTGTTGAGGAT
>JAXDIH010000124.1:0-46202 GCA_034664105.1 Thermoleophilaceae bacterium | reverse complement strand
CCATCGAGGGCTCGTCGAGCAGCAGGAGCGCCGGCGACGCCATCATCGCGCGGCCGATGGCGAGCATCTGCTGCTCGCCGCCCGACATCGTGCCCGCCTTCTGCTTCTGGCGCTCCTTGAGGCGCGGGAAGAGGTCGTAGACGCGGTCGAGGTCGTCGTTGATGCGGTCGTCGCGGCGCAGGTAGGCGCCGAGCGTGAGGTTCTCCTCGACGGTCATGCGCTGGAAGCAGCGCCGGCCCTCGGGCGACTGAGCGATGCCGCGACCGACGATCTCCTGCGGCGGCGTCTTGGAGATGTCCTCGCCGCGAAAGCGAATCGCGCCCGTGCGCGGCGGGGTGAGCCCCGAGATCGAGCGCAGCGTGGTCGACTTGCCGGCCCCGTTGGAGCCGATCAGGGTGACGACCTGGCCCTCCTCGACCTCGAGCGAGACCCCCTTCAGCGCCTCGATGTTGCCGTAGTAGGTGTGGATGTCGTGGAGCTCGAGCAGCGCCATCAGCCCTGCCCGCTCTCGCGCTTGCCCAGATAGGCCTCGATGACCCGCTCGTTGGCGCGGATCTCCTCGGGCTCGCCCTCGGCGATCTTGGTGCCGTGGTCGAGCACCGTGATGCGCTCGGACACCCCCATCACGACCTTCATGTCGTGCTCGATCAGCAGGATCGTGAGCGAACGCTCCTCGCGCAGCTGCTCCATGAACTCGGTCAGCCGGGCCGACTCCTGCGGGTTCATGCCGGCGGTGGGCTCGTCCAGCAGCAGCAGCGCCGGCTCGGACGCCAGCGCCCTGGCGATCTCCACGCGGCGCTGGTCGCCGTAGGCCAGATTGCTGGCAAGCCGCTCGAACTGCTTCTCTTCGAGACCCACATAGGCGAGCATCTCGCGCGCCTTGTCGCGCACCTCGACCTCCTCCCTGCGTACCGCGGGCGGCCGCAGGATCGAGCCGAACAGCCCGGCCTTCATGCGCGCGTGCTGGCCGACCATCACGTTCTCCACCGCCGTCATCGAGGAGAACAGGCGGATGTTCTGGAACGTGCGCGCCACCCCGAGCGAGGTGATGATGTCCGGCCGCGTGCCGGTCACGTCGGAGCCACCGAACGTGATCCGCCCAAGCGTCGGCTTGTAGAGGCCGGTGAGCATGTTGAAGAACGTCGTCTTGCCGGCGCCGTTCGGGCCGATGATCGAGACGATCGAGCGCGGCTCGACGTTGAACGAGACGTCCTCGACCGCTACCAGGCCGCCGAATGCCTTGGTGACGTGCTCCGTGGCGAGCAGGGCGCTCATACGCGCGCCTCGAACACCGCGGTCTCCTCGAGCGGCCCCTCGCCCGAGGTCAGCTCCATCTGGCGTCTTCGTTCTGGCAGCAGCCCCTCAGGTCTCAGCACCATCATCAGGACGAGCAGGAAGCCGAACACACCGAAGGTCACCTCGGTGAACGAGAAGTTCAGGCCCAGCGAGTCGAGCTTGTCCTTGACGAACTCGCCGTCGAGCACGTCCGGGATGAACCAGTGGTTGAGGAAGCCGAGCGCCACAGCGCCGAGCACCACCCCCCAGATGCTGCCGAGCCCGCCGAGGATGACCATCGCCAGGATGAAGATCGAGAAGCCGAACTGGAACTGGTTGGCGTTGACGCTCGTGTAGAACGGCCCGAGGAACGCGCCCGAGATCCCGCCGAACGCGCCACCCGCGGCGTAGGCGAGCAGCTTCGTCTTCACCAGCGGCACGCCCATGCTCGCCGCGGCCACCTCGTCCTCGCGCAGCGCGATCCAGGCGCGTCCGAGGCGGGAGTCGCGCAGGCGGAAGTTCACGAACAGCACCACCAGCACGAGCGCGAGCACGGCCCAGTAGTACGGCCGCAGGTCCAGCGCCGAGTCGAACTCGCCGAAGAACGGCAAGTTGATCTGGTCGATCGGCGAGATCGACTGCCGGCCGTTCGAGAGCTTGTTGTCACCGAAGATCGTGACCTCGTCGCCGTTGGCGAAGACCCGGCCGATGATCTCGCCGAACGCGAGCGTCACGATCGCGATGTAGTCGCCGCGCAGGCGCAGCGTCGGCAGGCCGATGATCGCGCCCGCGATGGCGCAGATGATGATCGCGCCGATGATCAGCAGCAGAAAGTTGAAGTGGATGCCGGGCAGGTTCGACACGAAGCTGCTCGTGCCGATGTGGATCCCCTTCTCGCCCTTGACCGATGAGAAGAAGTCCGATGCCCACCAGCCGGTGACCATCAGGCCGAAGGCGTAGAACGCGACGTAGCCGAGGTCGAGCAGGCCGGCGAAGCCGACGACGAGGTTCAGCCCGAGCGCCATCACGACATAGGAAAGCGCGAGGATGGCGTCGTTCGTGAGGCCGTCGAGCGGCGGACGGAACAGCGGGAACAGGGCCACCGCGATCGCCCCGATCACGGCCAGTGCGATGCCGGTGCGCCGATCGTTCCGGAGCTGCGCCACCCTGGTCATCCGGCCTCCCTGGTCTCCTCACCGATCAGCCCCTGCGGGCGGAAGACCATGATGATCACCAGGTAGATGAAGACGATCGCGGGCGTCCAGTCGTTGCCGATGCGGTTATCGGAGATGCCCTGGATGACGCCGATGATGAAGCCGCCGAGTACCGCGCCGCGGATGTTGCCGATGCCGCCCATCACGGCGGCCGTGAACGCGTAGAGGCCGGCGGAGAAGCCCTGGAAGTACCAGATCGACGTCTGGTAGAGGGCGCTGATCAGTCCGGCGGCCCCGGCCATCAGGCCGCCCAGTAGGAAGGTCAGCGAGATCGTCGTGTCGACGTTGATGCCCATCAACCGCGCCGCCTCCGGATCCTGCGCGGTCGCGCGCATCGCCTTGCCGAGCCGGCTGCGGGCGACGAAGCTGGTCAGCAGCAGCACCAGCGGCACGGTGACCGCGATCGCCAGCACGTGGCCGCGTGTGATCGTCACGCCCCAGATGTCGACCAGGTGCTTCTGCGATCCGAGCAGGTCCGGAACCGCCACCTGAGATGCCCCGATCCAGAGGATGCCGACGTTCTGGAGGATGAACGACATCCCGACGGCGGTGATCAAGGGGGCCAGCTTGGGCGCGCCTCGCAGCGGCCGGTAGGCGACTCGCTCGATCATCACGTTGAGCGAGGCGCTCGCGAACATCGCGATCAGCAGGATCGCGGCGAGCCCCAGCACCAGCCCGCCGGTCCCGGTGTCGGGTGTCAGGCCGAACGTCCCGTACAGCGCCGCGGCGGACAGCGAGCCGAGCATGAACACCTCGCCGTGGGCGAAGTTGATCAGCTCGATGATCCCGTAGACGAGCGTGTAGCCGAGCGCGATCAGCGCAAGGATCGCGCCGTTCGACAGTCCCTCGACAAGGTTGTTCCCCAGCCGGTTGAGGTTGCCGTCGTTGGAGAGATCCTGGATCCCGTAGGCCACGGGCAGGATGAGCAGGATGGCGATCAGGCCGTATTGAGAAAGGAATTCCCTAACGGCCTCCGAGCGCCGGCGAGGCGGCGCGCTGGTGACTGACGCGGCTTCCAAGCTCCCTCGCTGGCGATCCTATACCGATGAGGGGCGGGTCTTATCGACCCGCCCCTCATCTTGCATCTCGTTGGCTTTAGGCGATCAGCCCGCGGCCTGCGCCTTGATGACCTTCTCGAACGTCGGCTCGCCGTCCTTGATCAGGTAGAGCCCGTAGTCGGTGAGCGTCGTGTCACCGTTCTGGTCGATGGAGTAGACGCCGAGGGCCGACTCGCGGTCCTTGGTGTTCTCCAGCAACTGAGCCCGAACGGCCTCGCGGTCGTTGGCCTTGTCGCCAACCGCCTTGAGGCTGGCCAGGGCCAGCGACATCGTCTCGTAGCCGTAGATGGCGTACGGGTCAGGCGTCGGGTCGCCGTACTCCTTCTCGTAGTCCGTGAAGAACTTCTCGGCTTCGGCGTTGTTGCGCTTCTTGAACTCTTCGAGGCCAAGCGTGGCCACCGTGATCTTGGTGCGAGCACCCACGTCGGCCGGGATACCGCCCTTGGCCGGGTTGGTGAACGCCTCCTCGGCCACGCCGTCCGGTCCGTAGAGCTTCGCGGTCGGGTTGGCGGCTGCCACGTCCTTGAACACCTGGACGTAGTTCTCGCCGGTCACGCCCGAGCCGACGAAGCAGTCGGCCTTGACCTTGGCCGCGAGCGACCGGTAGTTCGGGGCGTTGCGGTCGGTGCCGTCGTTGCCCTCCACCTGGAGGCTCTGCGCCTCGGCGGCCAGCTCGATGTTGCGTGCCAGGCCCGCGCCGTACGTGGTCTTGTCGTTGAAGATGTGGACGGACTTGCAGCCGTCCTCCTTCATCGTCGTGACCAGAGCGGCGCCCTGGATGTCGTCGGCCGGGACGACGCGCGCGTACGTGCGCTTCTGGGCCGGGTAGTACTTGTCCGGCTCGCCCGGCTCAGATCCCGGCTTGTCCGTCGTCAGGCCCACATAGGTGTTCGACGGCGAGATCTGCGGGATGTTGGCCTTGTTGAGGATCGGCAGCGAGACCTTCGTGCCTCCGGAGTTGAACTCTCCGAGGTAGAAGATCGTCGTCTTGTCCTGCACGGCCTTGCGAGCATTCGAGGCGGTCTGCGCCTCATCCGCCGTGCCTGGGTTCTGCGCGGTCGAGTCATCGAGCGAGGAGTACTTGATCGTGAACTTGCCGACCTTGTTGCCGGCCTGCTTGAGAGCAAGCTTCTCGCCAGAAATTACGGCCTCGGACTGCCCCTTCGACGTTCCCTGAAGCGGGAGACTCGAGTAGATCGTGAGGGTGTCCCCTGAGATCCCCGAACCGCCGCTGCCTGAGCTGCTCTCGTTGTCGTTGCTACCGCAAGCGGCAACAGTGAGACCGAAGAGACCGAGCAGACAGCTGAGCAGTGCGAGCCAGCGTACTCTTGACAATTTCCCTCCTAGGAGATTGTGGCTCCGAAACTGCGGCGCATCCTACGATGGCCCGGCTCTGCCGCGCGCCATCGTAATGCGGCTTAACGCGGAGAAAATCTGCTCTAGAACAGCGTCCGCACGTACTCGAAGCGGTCGCCCTGGAGCTGGTACAGGGCCAGCGCGAGCCCTTCCACCGCGCCGTTGCGTCGCACCCGATAGGTACCGATCGGCGACTGACGGACACGGGGCCGCAGCGCGGCGCGGATGACCTTGGCTCGATCGGCCGACCCTCCGCCGCGCTGCGCGGCGCGGATGGCGTCGAGCACCAGGCGCACCGACTCGTAGCCCCATAGGGCCGCCGGCGCAGCGAGCGCAGGCCCCTGCTCACGCCCGATGTGGTCGAGCACGCGGCGGGCGCCAACGCCCTCCGGGCCGCGTGGGGCCTGCGGGGCCACCGCCTGGAGCGGCGATGGAGTCGAGCCCTCGGCCGCGACCAGGGGCTGGCCGGCCAGGATCCCGTCACCGGTTAGCAGGACCGCCTGCGGAAGCGCGCGCCCGAGGCTCGCGAGCAGCTGGGGCGTGTAGCGGTCGCGGGCCAGGGCCAGCACCACGGCGTCGGGCTGCGCCTCGGCCAGCTCGCGCGCCGCGTCCAGCACGGTGTCGGGGTCGTCGTGCAGGTCCTTGGTGGCCACGGGCGCGACGCCCACCCTGCGCCCCTCGGCGACGACCTCCGCGGCCAGCTCACGCGCGTACACGCCCGTGCCGACGATCAGCGCCGGCCGCTTCACGCCCAGCGCCTCCATCCGCTCCACGATCAGCCGCGCCTGGACCAGGTCGTCGGGCACCAGCCGCAGGAACGATCGGCGCCCGGATGGGTAGTAGCGCTCCGGCCCCGCCGCCGAGCGCGGCGGCTCCTCGGTCAGGCTGGCCAGGCCGTCGAGCGGCGCGACCTGCAGCAGGCCGGCCTTGTTGGTCACGGGCACCGACACGGCCGACGCGCCCAGGTTGAGCTCGCCGAGGTAGGCGATCGCGCGCGGGTCCTTGGCCGCCCTGCCCGCGTTCTCGCTCACCTGACCGGGATCCCAGTTGCCTGTGTCCGGCTTGGAAGCTGACAGCGCGACCAGGCGGACCCGGTAGCGACCCGCGACCCCACCGGCATCGGCCAGGGCCTGACGCTGGCCCGCGGCCACCGCCATGCCGGTCGCCGCCGACGGGCCCTCCGTGGGCCGGCTCGCGTAGAGCGTGAGCACGTGGCCGGAGATCGGCTGATCCTCGGCGGACCCCCCGTCGTCGCCGAGGCAGCCGGCAAGCACGACAGCGCACGCCAGGGCGGCAAGGATCGCAAGCGGGGCGGGACGCGCGGTCACGCGGCTCGATTCTGACGAATGACATCCGGGGGCTCACCCCGCCCGGCTCCAGGTATCGTGCCCGCCAGTGCGGATCGGCGTTCTCACCGGTGGGGGTGACTGCCCGGGGCTGAACGCCGTCATCCGTGCGGTGGTGCGCAAGGGGATCGACGGCTACGGGCACGCCATCGTCGGCTTCCGCGACGGTTGGCGCGGCCCGCTGGAGAACGCGTACGAGGAGCTCACGATCGAGTCCACTCGCGGGATCCTGCCGCGCGGCGGGACGATCCTGCGCTCGTCGCGCACGAACCCCTTCGGTCACGACGACGGTCCCCAGCGGATCGCCGACAACATGCGCACGCTCAACCTCGACGGGCTGATCGCGATCGGCGGTGAGGACACGCTGGGCGCGGCGTCCCGCCTGCACACCGAGCACGACTTGCCGGTGCTGGGCGTGCCGAAGACGATCGACAACGACCTCGGCGGCACCGACATGACCTTCGGGTTCGACACCGCGGTCCAGATCGCCACCGACGCGATCGACCGGCTGCACACCACGGCCGAGAGCCACAACCGCGTGATGATCGTCGAGGTGATGGGCCGCCACGCGGGCTGGATCGCCCTCCACTCCGGGCTGGCCGGCGGCGCGGACGTGATCCTGATCCCGGAGCGCCCCTTCGACATCGACGAGGTGGTCCGGCTGATCCGGCGCCGCCACTCGCGCGGGCGCTTCTTCTCGATCGTCGTGGTAGCCGAGGGCGCCACGCCCCAGGAGGGAACGCTGGAGGTGATCGGCGGCGTCAAGGACGAGTTCGGCCACGAGCGCCTCGGCGGGATCGGTCAGCAGTTGGAGCGCGAGATCGAGCAGCGCACGGGATTCGAGGCGCGCGCCACCGTGCTCGGCCACATCCAGCGTGGCGGCACGCCCACGGCCTTCGATCGCGTGCTCGCCACGCGCCTCGGGCTGGCCGCCATCGATGCCGCTCACGAGGGGCGCTTCGGGGTGATGCCGGCCCTGCGCGGCACCAAGATCGAGCTGGTACCGCTCGGCGACGCGGTAGCCGAGCTGCGCACCGTGCCAGCGGACGAGTATGCCGCGGCCGAGGCCTTCTTCGGCTAGAGCCGAGCGCCCTCTTCTTCGACCGTGGCGGCCTCGCGGCCGAGCACCTGGTCGATGAAGGGCTTGACGATCGCGTAGGTGGCCGCGCCGACGACCATCGCCATGGTGAGCAGGAATGCGTCGAACGCCTTGATGCCGAAGGCCCAGGCGGCTACCCACCAGACGAGGCCGACGGTCAGCGCGATGAAGACGTTGAGGCCGGGACCGGCCTTCGGCGCCGGGGTCACGCCGCCCTCCGCTGGGAGAGCGAGTCGCGCCGCTCGACGATCGCGTCGCGACCCTCGGCGACCGCGCGCCGCAGCTTGGTGGCCGCGTTGACCGCGCTCTTCATGGCGCGCTCGGCGCCCGAGTCCTGCGCCGGCAGCAGGCCCGCGCCGCGCGCGAACGCCATGCCGTCGTAGTAGGCGGTATTGGTCACGTTCTTGCCGTCCGCGACCTCGATCATGTCGACGCCGCGCAGCTCGACCGGCCGCCCGGTGGCCTCCACGCCCTGGAACGGGCTGCCGGTGAAGTTGCCGTTCATGCGCCACTCGACCGCCACGTCGTTCTGGCCGGCGACGACGCGCATGACGGTGGTCTCGAGATCGGGGAAGGCGGCGAACATCTCCCGGAAGAATGCCGAGATCTCGTCGCGGCCGCGCAGAATGCCCAGCGGCACGAGGTCGACGACCCCGTCTTCGGCCCAGTGCTCGGCCATGCCATCCGCGTCGCGGCGAGCGAGCGCGTCGAAGTAGGCGCGAGCGTGGTTCTCGAGTGCCTTGCGTTTGGTGATGCGCGGCCGCTGAGGCTTGGAGCCAGGCGTGGCCTCCGATTCGGTTCCCTTGCGCGCGCTGATCGTCCTGGTCTCGGCCATGGTGGGCGCACCCTACCAGCGGGCCAGGAGGGCACTTTTTTCGGCGTCGCGAGGGCGCTCAGCGCAGCGCCTGGGCCAGCTCGCCCACCACGCCGCCGACGGCCGCGGCGCAGCCATCGCCGGCCGCGCGCACTATGCGGCTGCCCACGATCACGCCGTCGGCCAGGTCCGCGACCGCGCTGGCCTGCTCGGCCGTCGAGATCCCGAAGCCGACCGCCACCGGCGCTGCGGAGGCGGCCTTCACGCGGGCGACCGTGTCGGCCAGCCCCGGAGGCAGCTCGTGGCGCTCGCCGGTCGTGCCCGTGAGCGACACCGTGTAGACGAACCCGCGCGCGCTCGCCCCGATCTCCGCCACGCGCTCGGGCGTCGTGGTCGGCGCCACCAGCGGCACCAGCGCCAGGCCCTCGGCGTCGCAGGCCGCGCGCACCTCGCCCGCCTCGTCGTGCGGGAGGTCGGGCACGATCAGGCCCGCGGCCCCGGCGGCCGCGGCCCGCAGGGCGAAAACCTCGGGACCGGCGTTCAGCACCACGTTGGCGTAGACCATCAGCACCACCGGCACCTCCGCGGACACGCGCTCGCACACGCGCAGCACCCCGTGCGGCGTGGCGCCCCGCTCGAGGGCGTCGGTGGCGGCCGCGTGGATCACGGGACCGTCGGCGAGCGGATCGGAGAACGGGATCCCGAGCTCGATCAGGTCGGCGCCGGCCGCCGCGGCGGCCAGGCCCGACTCGGCCGAGGCCTCCAGGTCCGGATAGCCGCCCATCAGGTACGGCATCAGCGCCGCCCGCTTGCCGTGCGACTCGAAGGCGGCCGCGATCCGGTCGACGCCGGTGGCCGCCACGCTCACGAGCCGGACTCCAGCGCCAGCACCTCGGCCAGGTCCTTGTCGCCGCGCCCGGACAGCGTGAGCAGGTCGAGCCCGCCGCCGGGGTTCGCCAGCAGCCAGGCCAGCGCGTGCGACGGCTCGAGCGCGGGCAGGATGCCCTCCAGCTCGGCGAGGCGCCGGAAGGCGGCCACCGCGGCGTCGTCGGGCACGGCGACGTAGGTCACCCGACCCGTGTCGCGCAGGTGGGCGTGCTCGGGTCCGGACCCCGGGTAGTCGAGCCCCGCCGAGATCGAGTGCGCCTCCAGGATCTGCCCTTCCTCGTCGTGCAGCACCGCCGAGAGCGCACCGTGCAGGATGCCGCGCGCGCCGGTGGTCAGCGGCGCCGAGTGGCGCTGGGTCTCCAGGCCCTCGCCGGCGGCCTCCACCCCGATCAGCTTGACCGCGGCGTCGTCCACGAAGCCCGCGAACGTGCCGATCGCGTTCGAGCCGCCGCCCACGCAGGCGATCACGCGGTCGGGCAGACGCCCAGCCGCCTCCAGAACCTGCGCGCGCGCCTCGTCGCCGATCGTGCGCTGCAGGTCGCGCACCAGGGCCGGGTACGGGGCGGGCCCGACCGCCGAGCCGATCACGTAGTGCGTGGTCGCGACGTTCGCGACCCAGTCACGGATCGCCGCCGACACCGCCTCCTTGAGCGTGCGCGCACCGGCCTCGACGCCGACCACCTCGGCTCCGAGCAGGCGCATCCGGTCGACGTTGGGGCGCTGGCGGCGCATGTCCTCGGTGCCCATGTACACGACGCACTCCAGGTCGAGCAGCGCGCAGGCGGTGGCGGAGGCCACGCCGTGCTGACCGGCCCCGGTCTCCGCGATCACGCGCGGCTTGCCCATCCGGCGCGCGAGCAGCGCCTGCCCGATCGCGTTGTTGATCTTGTGGGAGCCGGTGTGGGTGAGGTCCTCGCGCTTGAGCCACACGTCGCCGCCGACCGCCTCGGACAGGCGTGCCGCCCTGTACAGGGGCGTCGGGCGGCCCACGAAGTCGCGCAGCAGGAGCTGCAGCTCGCCGGTGAAGCCGGGATCCGAACGCGCAGCTAGCCATTCGCGCTCGAGCTCGTCCAGCGCCGGGATCAGCGTCTCGGGCACATAGCGGCCACCGTAGGGGCCGAAGCGCCGCTCCATCGGCGGCGTGCTCACGCGATCGCCCCCAGCCGCGCGTCGGCCTCCTCGACGGCGCGCTTGAAAGCGGTCAGCTTGGCGGGGTCCTTGCGGCCCGGCGCTGCCTCCGTCCCGCTGGCCACGTCGACGGCGAACGGACGCGCCACCTCGATCGCGGTGCCCACGTTGTCCGGGTCGAGGCCGCCCGAGAGCACCATTGGCGGCTTGCGCGGGTGGCGCCGCGCCAGCTCCCAGTCGAAGGTCTCCCCCGTGCCGCCCGGCGTGCGCGGCGAATAGGCGTCGAGCAGGTGGTAGTCGGTGTAGAAGCGCTGCAGGTCGTGCACCTGGGCCGCGTCGCGCACCCTCGCCGCCTTCATCACCTTGGCGCCGGTGCGGCGCGCGACCTCGCGGCAGTACGCGGGGCCCTCGTCGCCGTGCAGCTGGACCACGGTCAGCCCACAGCGATCCACCGTTTGCGCCACCTCGTCCAGCGAGGCGTTGACGAAGACGCCGACGATCTCCAGCCGGCGC
Organism: Thermoleophilaceae bacterium; assembly: GCA_034664105.1. Taxonomy (GTDB): domain Bacteria; phylum Actinomycetota; class Thermoleophilia; order Solirubrobacterales; family Thermoleophilaceae; genus JACVRW01. The sequence goes on along the minus strand of JAXDIH010000124.1, from coordinate 35,511 downwards.
CGCTGCTCGGCGCCGATCCGCTCGGCGACGTCGAGCGGGCACGCGCGCGGGCTGTTCGGCCAGAAGATCATGCCGAGCGCCCATGCGCCGAGGTCTGCGACCTGGGCGGCATCGTCCGGATCGCTGACCCCACAGATCTTTACGCGGGTCACACCCGCAATGCTCGCAGGCGCCGCTTACGGCAGGTTGAACGGCTGGCCACCGTTGTCCTGCGACGGCCCCGTGGAGCCGGCCTTGTCCGGGCGCTCGCCGAGCTTGATCGTCGCCGTCCGCTTCGTCTTGCCGCGGTAGTACTCGATCTTGATCGTGTCATCCGGCTGCTTGTCGGCGACCGCGCTGACCACGTCGGACGCGCTGTTCACCGGCTTGCCGTCCAGCGCCACGATCACGTCGCTCCCGCGCCCGGAGTTGTCGCCTGCCTTCAGGCCCGCCTTGGCTGCCGGGCTGCCGGGCGTGACCGAGGCGATCAGCGCGCCGCCCTGCACCGGGAGGTTCAGCTGCTTGGCGATCTGATCGGTCACGTCGCCCATCGTCACCCCGAGGTAGGCGCGCTTGATCTCCTTGCCCTGGCGCAGCTGCGGCAGCTCCTTCTTCGCCGTGTCGATCGGGACCGCGAAGCCGATGCCGACGGAGCCCTGGCCGCCGCCCGTGGCGATCTGGCTGTTGATCCCGATCACGCGTCCCTGGGCGTCGAGCAGCGGGCCACCGGAGTTGCCCGGGTTGATCGATGCGTCGGTCTGGATCACGTCGCTGATCGGGAAGCCGCTGGGCGCGTCGAGCTGGCGCTGGAGAGCGGACACGATGCCCGTCGTCACCGTGCGCTGGAGGCCGAACGGGTTGCCGATCGCCACCACCGGGTCGCCGACCTGCGCCTTGGACGAGTTGCCCAGCGGGAGCACCGTCAGGTCCTGGCCCTCGGGGTTGATCTTGAGCACCGCGATGTCGCTGTCGGGGTCCACGCCCTTCACCTGGGCGTCGATCGCGTCGCCGCCCTCCTGGAAGCTGACCGTCACCTTCGAGGCGCCCTCCACTACGTGCGCGTTCGTGAGGATCGTGCCGTCCCCGTCCACCACGAATCCGGAACCGGTGGCGGTGCCCTGCTGGGGCTGGCCGAACGCGGACGAGCCTCCGCTGACGCCCTGGGCCTGGATGAACACCACGCCAGGCCCGTCCTCGCGGTAGATCGCATGGACGGTCTTGCCACCACGCGAGGAGCCGGGGTCGGCCGCCGGCTGCGTGATCGGTGCCTGCCGAACCACACGGGTGGTGTCGCCGGTGTCGATCACATCCGTCTCGATCAGGACCGCGCCGATCACGAGCACGATCAGGCCGCCGAGGACACCCGCGAGGAGCGTCGAGGCGATGGGACGCTGCTTCGGAGCAGACGGCGTGGTGTTCATACAGACCTGTTTAGGCCCTCAACCTTAGAGCCGCATAAACGCGGTCAAACCGGGCGCGGACCGCCCGGCGGGATAGCGATCAGCCCGAGCAGGCGGCCGCGCACCCCGCCGCGGGCGGTGAGATCGCGCCGCAGCGCGCGGCGCTCGCGCAAGCTTGGGGCCGCGGGCAGGCGTGGGTCGTAGCGGTGCGCCCGCAGGGCGGCCGCGTAGCGGGCGGCGGCCGGCCCGGCCGTCCGGCCCAGCCTCCGCTCCAGCCCGAGCAGGGTGGTGCCGGCCGGCAGGTCCCAGTCGAGCCGCCTCAGCGCGCGGTGCAGCTCCGCCAGCTGCGCCTCGGCCAGCTCCTCGCCGTCCAGCCGGCGCGCCCTGCGGACGGTCCGCCAGGCGGCCAGGCCGGCCACGGCGAGCAGCAGCACCGGCAGCAGCAGCCACGGGGAGGCGCGCCCGCCGGACTCCGCCGCCGGCGAGCTGCCGCCACCGCTCTTGGGGTCGGGCGCCGCCACGCCGGCGCGCGATCCGTTGATCGGACCGCCGGTGGCGCCACTCGTCCTCAGGTCGGCAGCCTGGGCCTCCGCCGGCGCGGCGGCCGGGGTCGGGTCGAACGTGACCCAGCCGATGCCGTTGAAGTAGACCTCGACCCAGGAGTGGGCGTCGAGGTCGCGCACGCGGTACTCGCCGGTGTCCTTGTTGAGGGATCCCGGGGCGAACCCGGCTGCGACGCGGCTGGGGATGCCGGCCATCCGCAACATCAGCGCCATCGCGCCGGAGAACTGCTGGCAGTAGCCGAACTTGTCCCGGAACAGGAAGGCGTTCAGCGGATAGCGGGCCGGCCGCGGCTTCTCGCTGTAGGTGAAGTTGCGGTCCAGGTAGCGCTCGATGCGCTCGACGGCGTCGTACATGCTGGGCGCGCCCGCGGTCACCCGCGACGCGATCCCGTACATGTCCGCGTAGGGCGAGGTCTCGAGCTTGCGCCGGGGCGCCTCGGGGTCGCCGAAGCCAGTGCTGCGCCAGAGCGGGACGATGATGTCCTCAGCGCCGCTCAGCGCCTCGGCCGGGTCTAGCGTGGTGGTGCGCGCCCCCGGGAGCTGGATGGCGGTGTACTGGATCAGCGAGTTCGACAGGCCGTCGGGCGCCCCGCGCATCTGCGCCGGCGTCGGGTCGGGCGAGTAGGTCTTGACCGTGTAGCTGTCGCCCTCCTCGAGCCGCTTGTCCGCGAGGCGCGTGGTGCCGTCGCTGGACGTCGAGACCAGCCCGGCGCCGTCGAACAGGTACGGCGTGCCGGCCGCCACGAGCAGGTTGGTAGAGAGCGACCGCACGGTGAAGCGGATCTCGTTGTCCCATTTCGGGTTCCACTCGAAGTAGTCCCAGTGGCCGTCCTGGGAGCTGGGGTCCGGGATGCCCTGCAGCCGCTGGGTCGCGTCGCTCGCCGGGCCGCGGGCCCAGCGCACGCCGTCGAAGGTGTCGAGCGTGTCGGCCTTCCAGTAGTGCGCCCGGGCGGACTTGACATTCAGCAGCGTCGTGCCGTCGCGCGGCCAGTCGAGCGGGCCGTAGCGGTGTGTCCAGTCGAAGGTGATCGCCTTGCCGTTCTCCAACCAGGTGACGGCGCCGTAGTTCCACCAGGGCCGATCGCCGTTGAGCGCGGCGGCCACCGGCACCGACAGCGCCCCCAGCGCCAGCACCAGGCCGGCGCCCGCCAGCGCCTCGCGCGGGCCCAGCCGGGGCAGCCACAGCCAGGCTCCGACCAGGACCAGCAGCGCCAGGCCGCGCAGCAGCGGCGCGCCGGGATCGTGCTCGGTCACGGGCACCGCGTAGGTCACCAGCAGCACCAGCAGCCCGATGGCGCTCAGCACCGGAGCCGCGCGGCGCGCCGGGAAGAACGCGACCAGCGCCGCCAGGCCGATCAGGCAGGGAGCGCCCATCAGGGTGGTGAGCCGCACCCAGCCGTCCCCGCCGGCGTAGGGCCAGTCGGCGCTCTGCACGCCGGCGAGGCCGCGGTCCAGGCCGTCGGCGAGGTCGTTCCAGCCGCGTGGCGCGAGCATCCGCACCGGGAGCCCCACGGCCGCCAGCGCCAGCGCGATGCCGGCAAGGCCGATCAGCAGCGCGGCCGCGGCTATCAAGGCAGACGCCGGCCGGGCGCCGAGCGCCCCGGTCAGCCTGCTGCGCACCGCCGTCGCGCCGAGCAGCGCCAGCAGCGCCCCGGTTCCGGTGGCCACCAGCACCACCAGCAACGTGCGTCCGAGCGGCGGCGACTCCACGAGCGACACCCAGTGCACCGCCGCGAACAGCGCCAGCGCGGCGAACGCGGCCAACCGCACGATCGTCGCGCGCGTGGTGGTGACGGTGGCGGCCGGTCGCGGCGTGCCGCGCGCCGTAGCGGCGACCGCCGGTGCGCCGGCCGTGGCGGGTCGCCCGCTGACCGCGCTCATGCCGCCACCCCGCGCCGAACGCGCTCGACCAGGCAGCCGGTGCAGCCGGCAACCTCGAACAGCGTCCGCACGCCCGCCAGGGGGCTCGGGGAAACGAGGATGCGCGCGCCGGCGGGCAGGCGCTCGAGCGAGCGCGGGGCGCTCGCGAGGCCGGCGCCCGTGACCCAGATCACCGCGCCGCCCCGGGGGCCGACCACGGCGCCCGACGGCGCGGGGCCGCTCTCCACCAGGGCCAGCCGTGCGTGCACGCTGGACCACCCGGCCAGGTCGTGGCCGATCTCGACCGGCCGCCGGTCGCCCGGCAGCAGGATCGCGCAACCGCCCGCGCGGCCCAGGTGGACGCACAGCGATGCCGCCGCGCGCACGGCCTTGTCCAGTCCCTCCTCGTCGTCGGGCACGGACGGGTCGAGCACGATCAGCGGAGCCGAGTCCAGCTCGGCGACGAGCCGGCGCTCGACCATCTCGCCGCGCCGCGCCACAGTCGGCCAGTGGATCCGCGACGCCGAGGTGCCCTCCCTGTAGGGGCGCAGGCCGTCGATCTCCAGCTCGGCCACCGACGCATCCAGGCGGCGACCCAGCACGCCCGGGTCGATCCCGGCGCCGCCGTGCTCCCCCGCTCCGGCGCCACCCCCGCCGGGACTGGTGACGGGCTCAACGCGCGGCAGCACGAGCACCTCGTCGCCACCGGCGCCGACCAGCTCGCGGACGTGCAGGCGCAGCGGATCGCGGATGACGAGCCGCCCCGGCTCGAGCACCCGGCGCCCGCGCCGCGAGAAGCGCACGTTGATCCTCACGCGCCGCGACCAGCGTCCCGCGATCGGGACCGGCCAGCCGAGCAGCGGCTCGATCAGGTCACCGCCCGGCGGCGGCAGCACGCCCGAGCGCACCTCGATGCGCAGCGGGTAGGGCTCCTCCTCCGTGACGGTGTGCGGCCCGACGTGGCGCTCGATGGCGGCCCCCCTCGCCGCGAGCGTGACCCAGGCGGTGGCGCCGGCCGCGATCGCGATCAGCGCGACCCCGGGCACGTACAGCGAAGCGGTATCGAACGTGGCGCCGACCAGGCAGAGGGCGAGGCCGAACAGGGCGACGGCGAGTGGCCGCATCTCGCCCTACAGCGCCGGGACCCGCTCCAGAGCGTCGCGCACCACGGCCGCACGCTCGTCGTTACCGGCGCCGGGCGCGAGCAGCAGCCGGTGGGCGAGGACGGAGTCCGCCAGCGCCTGCACGTCGTCCGGCAGCGCGTGGTCGCGCCCGTCGAGCGCGGCCTTCGCCTTGGCGGCGCGGAACAGCATCAGGCCGGCGCGCGGCGAGGCGCCCAGGTCCACGCGCGGGTCGGCTCGGGTGGCGTCGAGGATGGCGACGACGTAGCGCCGCAGGGCCTCGCTCCCGTGCACGGCGGCCGCGGCGCTCTGCGCGGCGAGTATCTCCGCCACGTCGGTCACGGGCTCCAGGTCGAGGACCCGGTCGCTCTCGGCGTGGTCCATCAGCATCTCGCTCTCGGCCTGCGCGCTCGGGTACCCGAGCGACACGCGGACCATGAAGCGGTCGAGCTGCGCCTCGGGAAGCGGGTAGGTGCCCTCGTACTCGACCGGGTTCTGCGTGGCGACCACGAGGAACGGCCGCGCCAGCTCATGCGTCTGCTTGTCCACGGTCACGTGCCCTTCCTGCATGCACTCGAGCAGGCCGGACTGCGTCTTCGGCGAGGCGCGGTTGACCTCATCGACCAGCACCACGTTCGCGAACACCGGGCCGGGCCTGAACTCGAAGCGGTTCTCGCGCTGGTTGTAGACGTTGGTGCCGACCACGTCGGCCGGCAGCAGGTCGGCCGTGCACTGCACGCGGGCGTACTCGGCTTCGACCGAGCGCGCGAGCGCGCGCGCCAGGGCGGTCTTGCCGACGCCCGGGTAGTCCTCGATCAGGACGTGCCCCTCGGCGAGCAGCGCGACAAGCACGTCGCGCAGCACGACCTCGGGGGCCTTGACCGCCCGCGCGATGTTGTCGCGCAGGCGCGCGCCGAGCTCGGCAACCTTCGACGGGTCGAGCTCAGGCACAGTCGACATGCAGCACCATGGTAGGGATACGTCTCGACCGGCCCAGTCGGTTCGCTTTTCCTGATCAGGCCTGCGTCGGCTGCTCAGGACGGGTCAGCTCGCGCACCGCGGCCTCGGGGTCGGGCGCGCGCATCAGCGTCGCGCCGATCAGCACGGCGTCCACGCCAACCTGCTCGAGCTCCTCGATCTGCTCGCGGCTCTGGATGCCGGACTCCGAGACCACCACCTTGCCGGCCGGCACGTCGGCGAGCAGGTCGAAGGTGCGCTCGATGTCGACGCTGAAGTCCTCGAGGTTGCGGTTGTTGATGCCGAGCACGTCGGCGTCGACCTCGAGCGCCCGCTCCAGCTCCTCCTCGTCGTGGATCTCGACGATCGCGTCCAGGTCGAGCGCGTGCGCCTCGCGGTACAGCTCCGCCAGCTCGCGCTCCGTCATCGCGCCCACCACCAGCAGCACCGCGTCGCCGCCGGCGGCCTTGGCCTCGTAGAGCTGGTACGGGTCGATTGTGAAGTCCTTGCGCAGGACCGGCAGGTCGGTGGCCGCCCGCGCCTCGCGCAGGTCGTCCAGCGAGCCTCCGAAGTGCGCCTCTTCGGTGAGCACCGAGAGCGCGGCCGCGCCGCCGCGCTCGTAGGCGCGCACCACGTCGGCGCAGCTCGTCTCCCTATCCGTGAGCGTGCCCGCCGAGGGCGAGCGCCGCTTGTGCTCGGCGATCAGCGAGGTGCCCGGGCGCGACAGCGCCTCGGCGAACGGCCGCCCCTCCGGCACCTGGCCGGCCTCGCGCTCCAGCTCGGCCAGGGGGCGCTCGCGCTTGCGCCGGTGCAGCGCCTCGCGCGTGGCTCCGACGAGCTCGTCCAGCCTGACGCTCATCGCGAGTGCTCCAGGTAGCCGTCGAGGACACCGGCGGCCGCGCCCGAGTCGATCGACTCCTGCGCCCGCTCGACGCCCACGGCCAGCGACTCCGCCACGCCACCGACGTAGATCGCGGCGCCCGCGTTCAGCACGGCCAGGGCACGCTCGGTGCCGGGCTGCCCGTCGAGCACCTCGCGCAGGACGCGGGCGTTCTGATCCGGCGTGCCCGCGGCCACGGCGCCGTCATCGACGGGCTCTAGGCCAACCTGGTCCGGGGAGACGTCGTAGGTGGTCAGCGCGCCGTCCCTTAGCTCGACCACTCGGGTGGTCCCGGAGACCGAGAACTCATCGAGGCCATCCGCGCTCGACACTACCAGGGCCGATTTCGTCCCGAGCTCCGCCAGCGCCGCCGCCAGCGTCTCGAGCTTGGTGGGATCGGACACGCCGATCACCTGGCGCGTGGCCCCGGCCGGGTTGGTGAGCGGTCCGAGGAAGTTGAAGATCGTGCGCACGCCCAGCGCCTTGCGCACCGGCACCACGTACTTCATCGCGGAGTGGTGCTTGGGGGCGAACATGAAGCCGAACCCAACCTGCTCGATGCAGGAGGCCACGGCATCCGGCTCCAGGTCGATGCGGGCGCCCAGCGCCTCCAGCACGTCCGCCGACCCGCACTGGCTGGTGGCCGAGCGGTTGCCGTGCTTGGCCACGCGGCAGCCAGCGCCGGCGGCGATGAAGGCCGCCGTCGTCGAGACGTTGAAGGTGGGCCGCCCGCCGCCGGTCCCCGCCGTGTCGACGAGGTCGTCGCCCGCGCGCACCGGCAGGGCCAGCTCGCGCATCGTGGCCGCCAGCCCGACGATCTCCTGCACGGTCTCGCCCTTCGTGCGCAGCGCAATCAGGAACGCCGCCGTCTGCGCCTCGGACGCGTTGCCCTCCATCACCTCGCGCAGCACCGTGGCCGCCTCGCCGGCCGTGAGGTCCTGACCGGTCGCGAGCCGGTCGATCGCGTCCGTGAGTACGGGGTTGCTCACGCGAGGAAATTTCGCAGTATCTGCTTGCCGTGCGGCGTGAGCACGGACTCAGGGTGGAACTGAACGCCCTCGATCGGCAGCTCGGAGTGCCTCAGGCCCATGATCACGTCGCCGGCGCGGGCGGACACCTCCAGCGAGTCCGGCAGCCCGTCGGGATCGACCACGAGCGAGTGATAGCGGCCCACCACCAGCGGCGACTCGAGCCCGGCGTAGATCGCGCGGCCGTCGTGCTCCATCTCGGCGGTCTTGCCGTGGACCGGCTGGCCGCGAACCACGCGCGCGCCGAACTCCTGCGCGAGCGACTGGTGGCCGAGGCACACGCCCAGCACCGGCGTACCGCCCTCGCCGAAGCGGCGCACGGCGCGCATGGACAGGCCGGCGTCGTCGGGCGTGCACGGGCCGGGCGACACGATCAGCCGGTCCGGCTCGCGCTCGAGCAGGGCTTCGACGTCGTTGCGCAGCACCTCCACGTCCGCGCCCAGCTCGCCGAGGTACTGGACGAGGTTGTAGGTGAACGAGTCGTAGTTGTCGACGACGAGGACGTTCACCGGCTAGGCCCAGTCCGCCTGCGCGCACGCCAGCCGGATCGCCTCCATCACGGCCCCCGCCTTGGCCTCGGACTCGCGTGTCTCGGCGGTGGCATTCGAATCGGCCACGACCCCGCAGCCGGCCTGGAGGTAAGCCGTGCCGTCGCGCACGAACGTCGACCGGATGTTGATGCAGGTGTCGAGGTCGCCTGTGTAGGAGAGGTACCCGACCGCCCCGCCGTAGGGGCCGCGCTTGACCGGCTCCAGCTCGTCGATGATCTGCATCGCGCGGATCTTGGGCGCCCCGGACAGCGTCCCCGCCGGCAGGGCGGCACGCATGGCGTCCATCGGCGTCACGTCCTCGCGCATCGTGCCGGACACCGACGAGACGATGTGGATCACGTGCGAGTACAGCTCCACGCCCATCAGCTCGTCGACCTTCACGCTCCCGTACTCGCACACGCGGCCGAGGTCGTTGCGGCCGAGGTCCACCAGCATCACGTGCTCGGCGCGCTCCTTCTCGTCGGCGAGCAGCTCGTCGGTCAGCTCGCGGTCCGAGCCGCGGCGCGGACGCGTGCCCGCGATCGGCTTCAGCTCCACGCGCCGGCCGGCGACCTTCACCAGCGACTCCGGCGACGCGCCGGCCACCTCGAAGTCCTCGAAGTCGAGGAAGTACATGTACGGGCTCGGGTTGATCGCGCGCAGGCCGCGGTAGATCGAGAAGGCGTCCACAGGGCAGTCGGCGGTCCAGCGCTGGCTCGGGACCACCTGGTAGACGTCGCCGGCGCGGATGTACTCCTTGGCCAACTCGACGGCCTGGGCGAAGCCGTCCGCTCCCATGTTGGAGGTGAACTCGGGGGGCTCGCGCCGACCGCGGCCGATCTGAGGCACCGGGCCGGCCAGGCGCTCCTTGACCTCGGCGATGGCCGCCGCGGCCTGCCCGTAGGCGTGCTCCAGGTCCTCGTGCGCGAGGGGGCGGGCTTGGCCCGCACCGGAGCGATCGCCTCCCGCCAGGACGTTCGCGAGCACGGTGACCTCGTGGCGCAGGTGGTCGAACGCCACCAGCACGTCGGTGACCATCAGCGCCAGGTCGGGGATCCCGGTCTCGTCGGGGTTCGGCTCCCCCACGCTCGGCTCGGCGCTGCGCACGAGGTCGTAGCCGAACATGCCCACGGCGCCGCCGGCGAACGGCGGCAGCCCCTCGAGCGGCGCGATCCGGTAGCGGCCCAGCTCCTCGGCCACCGCCGCGTAGGGATCCGGGTGGTCGCCCAGCGACATCCGGATCGTGGTGCGCGGGTGGAAGCCCAGGAACGACCAGCGCCCCACGCGCTGGCCCTGCTCGGCCGACTCCAGCAGGAACGACGGTCCGCCACCGCGCAGCTTGAGGTAGGCCGACACCGGCGTCTCGCAGTCCGCGATGAAAGTGTGCCGGAGCGGCACGAGGTTGTAGTCGCGCGCCAGCTCGCGGACCTCGTCGAGGTCCGGCGTCAGCTCCAGGTCAACGACGACGCTCATTGAGCACCTCTAGGGCGTCGGCGAGGCTGAGGTCGCGCGCGGCGAGCAGCACGGTCAGGTGGTACAGCACGTCGGCGGCCTCCTCGGCCACCCGCTCGTCGGACTCGCCGCCGGCCGCCCGGACCACCTCCTCGGCCTCTTCGGTGACCTTCGCGCCGATGACGGCGGGGTCGGCGAGCAGCGTGGCGGTGTAGCTGTCGCCGGGGTCGGCCGAGCGCCGCTCCGCGATCGTGCGCTCGAGCGCCGGCAGCGCCTCGGACAGCGAGGGCTCCATGTCGCCGCGGTGGAAGCAGGTGCGCTCGCCGGTGTGGCAGGCGGGACCGGCCGGCTCGACGAGCGCCAGCAGCGCGTCCTCGTCGCAGTCGTAGCGCAGCGCCTTCAATCGCATGACGTTGCCGGAGGTCTCCCCCTTGTGCCACAGCTCCTGGCGCGAACGCGACCAGAACCAGATCTCGCCGGTATCGCGAGTGCGCCGCAGCGCCTCCTCGTTCATGTACGCGAGCGTCAGGACCTCGCCGCTGCGCGAGTCCTGAACGATGCAGGGGACCAGCCCGTTGTCGAACGCGACCTCCATGGAGCACTGATTATGGAGAGGTCCGGATAGAAGCCCTGATCTGGGACCGCGCCGGCTACGTCACGCCCGCGTCAGCAGCAGCTCGCGGGCGTTGCCCTCGTAGATGCGCTGCCGATCCGCGCCGGAGATGTCGAGCGCCTCCACGTCGGCGATCGTGTCGCGGATGAACTGTCCCTGGACCGGGTCGAAGGGCATGTCGCTGGCGAACAGCATGTGCTCGACCCCGAAGAAGTCGTAGGCGCAGCGCAGCGCGTGGGGCGCGCCGAAGACGGCCGTGTCGGCGTAGAAGCGCTTGAAGGCGTCGAGCGGCCGCCCCTCCAAGCCGCTGTCCACGAGGTCGGCCTCGTCGTCCGGCGTGCGCGCCCCGAAGCTGTCCATGCCGGGGCCCACGCGGCCCGAGAAGAACGGGACCATGCCGCCGGCGTGATGGGTGATCACGCGCAGCTGCGGGTGGCGCGTGAGAACGCCGGAGAAAACCAGCCGCGCCATGAAAGCGGAGGTGTCGTAGGGCCAACCGAACAGCCACCAGATCTCGAACTTCGACTTGGCCTCCGCCGGGTAGTCGGGCCACGACGAGTTGCGCGACGGGTGCACCCAGATCGGGCGCTCCAGCTCGGCCATGCGCGCGAACACCGGCTCGTAGGCCGGGGCGTCGAGCGGCTGGCCGTTCACGTGCGTGTAGATCTGGATGCCGAGCGCCCCGAGCTCCCCGATCGCCCGGTCGATCTCGACCAGCGTGGCGTCCACGTCGTTGAGCGGGACTCCCGCGACGAACCCGACGAACGTGTCGGGGCGATCGCCGACCATCTCGGCCATCGAGTCGTTCGCCAGCCGGGCCAGCTCCACCGTCTCGGCGGGCTCGCCGAGCGCCTCGATCGGGGGCGCCGCGAGGCTGATGATCTGCGCGTAGTCCTCGAACGGCTCGATCACGCGCAGGCGCTCGTCCACGTCGTAGAGCGAGGCGATCGGGGCCGTCCGCTTCAGCAGGTTCGCGGCCCGCTCCGACGAGATCCGCTGTAGCCGGTCGTAGTAGGGCCGCGGCAGGACGTGGCAGAACGCGTCGATCTTCATTCGGCCAGCGCCTCGGACGTGTCGGGCTTCTCCGGCGTGATGCCATAGCGCTGCATCAGATCGGCGATCAGGTCCACGGAGGCTGGATCGCTGCTCTCCTTCCACGCGGGCAGCACCGCCTTCTGAGCAGCCGGCGGCGGGATCTCCGAGGCCTCCGGGAGGAACTTGCGGAACGCGCCCGGATCCACGGCGATCGCCTTGGCGGTCTCGGCCACCCCCGCGCGGAAGCGCTTCACGACATCCTCGTTCTCGGCCAGGTACTGCTCGCTCGCGAAGTAGCACCCGATCTGGAGCCCCGGCTTCGTGCCCACGTAGGGTCGGTCCACGATGCGGTTCCCCGCGGCAGCCGCCTGGCTCACGAAGGGCTCGATCGCGAACGCCGCGTCCACGCGGCCCTGCTCGACGGCGGCCGTCATGTCGGGGAAATCGACCTCGGTCAGCTTGATCTTGGACGTGTCCACGCCCTGCTTGTCGAGCGAGGCGCGCGCGGTGACCTCCGCCACGTTCTTGAGCGTGTTCACCGCGAGCGTCTTGCCCTCCAGGTCCTTGGGCTGGCGGATGTCGCTGTCCTTCGCGACGACGATCGCCGAAAAGTCGTCCTTCGCGACGAATGTCCCGGGGGCGACGATCTTCACCGGGATGTCCTTGTCCCTCGCGAGCAGCACCGAGACCAGGTTCGACCCGCCGATGTCCACGTCCCCGGACACCACCGCCGGCACGACGGTGGCGCCGCCCTGGCTGGGCTGCACCTTCACGTCCAGGTCGCGCTTGCGGAAGTACCCCTTGTGCACTCCGTACTCGAGGAAAGCCGACGGCACGCCCGCGGTGTCGGATACCCGCAGCTTCGCCGGGCCACCGCCGCCCCCGCCGCCGCCGCCGTCGTCACCGCAGGCGCCCAGCACGGCCGCCGCGGCGAGCAGCAGGACAAGCGGCCTACGCATTGACGGCCTCCTCCGCGGCGGACTGCCGCCGCTTGATCGAGCGGTACACGTGCGCCCGCAGCCGCGCGAACTCGGGCAGCTCCTTTGTGTCGACCTGGTCGCGCGGCTCGGGGAGGCCCACCTCGCAGATCTCCTGGACGTGCGTCGGCGCCGGCGTCAGCACCACGATGCGGTCGCCCAGGTAGACCGACTCGTCGATGTCGTGGGTCACGAACACGATCGTCACCCCGTACTTGCCGCGCAGGTCCAGCACCAGGTCCTCGAGGTCCGCTCGCGTCTGGGCGTCCACCGAGGCGAAGGGCTCGTCCATCAGCAGGATCTCCGGCTGGTAGGCGAGCGCCCGGGCGATCGCCACGCGCTGCTGCATCCCGCCTGAGAGCTCCCAGGGATAGCGGTCCACCGACCCGCTCAGGCCCACGGACTCGACGGCTTCCTCGACGAGCTTGGCGGCGGCGCCCTTGTCGAGGCGCTTGCGGCGCAGCGGGAAGGCCACGTTCTGGCGGATCGTCATCCAGGGGAACAGCGAGCGGCTGTACTCCTGGAACACCAGCGCCATCTGCTCCGGGGGCCCGTCGACGAGCTCCCCGTGGAGGCGCACCTCCCCGCCGGTCGGCGCCAGCAGCCCGCTCATGCACTTGAGCAGCGTGGTCTTGCCGCACCCGGAGGGGCCGACGATGCACACGAACTCCTTCTCGTTCACCTCGAAGGTGAGGTCGCCGATGGCCTGGACGGCCCTGTCGCCCTCTCCGTAGGTCTTGGCCAGGTGTTCAACCTTCAGCACGATTCACCCCAGGGCACTTGCCCGCGCGCCGCGATGCCAGCGCAGCAAACGCCTCTCGATCAACGTGAAGCCGCCGTTCAGCACGTACCCGAGGATTCCCAGCAGGAGGATCCCCGACCACATCTCGGGGATCGCGAACGTCCGCTGCGACTGCAGGACGAAGTAGCCGATCCCGTTCGTGCTGGCCACCATCTCGCTGATCACCATCAGGATCAGCGCGAGCGACAGGCTGGTCCGCATCCCCGCGAAGATCTGCGGCGTCGCCGCGGGCAGCATCACGCGCCAGATCCGGTCGCGGCTCGAGATCCCGTAGACGCGCGTGGTGTCGTCCAGCGTCGGGTCGATGCCGCGCACGCCGTCGATCGTGTTCAGCAGGATCGGCCAGATGCAGACGAACGCGATGATGAACACCTTCATCGAGCTGCCCACGCCGATCACCAGGATCGCGAAGGGCAGCAGCGCGGGTGGCGGGATCGCGCGCAGGAACTCGACGATCGGCGCCGCTGCGATGCGGGCGCGCCGCGACATGCCCAGGAGCAGCCCGGCGGTCACGGCGATCACGACGGCGATGGCGAAGCCCAGGCCCATGCGCTCCAGGCTCGGCACGACGTCGCTGCCCACGCGCTCGAACAGCCAGGTGTCGGCGAACGTGGACAGGATGTCCGTGAGCGGCGGGAAGTAGTAGGTGTCGCTGCCCGCCGAGAGCAGCCCCCACAGGACCAGCGCGAGGAGCGGGACGGTCACCTCCAGGCCGACCCCGAGCCAGCGCTGGCGTCGCTCGCTCATCGCGCCGCCGCCTCGCGGCGCTGGGACGGATGCCAGTGCAGCACCCGCCGCTCCACCTTCACGAACACGGTGTTCAGAACCAGGCCGAGCACGCCGGTGGCCACGATCAGCGCGTACATCAGCTCCTCGTTGCCGCCGGAGCGGGCGAGGTTGATGGACCGCCCCAGGCCGGCGGAGCCGATCACGAGCTCGGCCGTGACCGTGAGGATCAGCGAGACCGCCGAGGCGATCCGGAGCCCTGTGGCCACGTACGGCACCGCGCTCGGCAGCGTGACGCGGAACAGCCGCTGCACGCGGGAGAACCCGAACGAGCGCGCCGTGTCGGTGGCCACGGGATCCACGTCCTGCACGCCGTAGAGCGTGGCCACCAGCACCTGCCAGAACGAGGCGAACGCCGCCAGGAACACCTTGCTCTGGAGACCGGTTCCGTAGACGAGGATCGCCAGCGGGATCAGCGCCACCGACGGGATCGGCCGCAGGAACTCGATCAGCCCGCGCATCGCCCGGTACAGCAGCCGGCTGGAACCGATCACGATGCCGAGCGGGATGGCGAGAGCCGCCGCGATGCCGAGCCCGAGCGCCCAGCCCTGGAGCGTATTGCCGACCGCGTCCCAGAACTTGGACTCGCCCGCTTGCTGGGCAAGCGTGTCGAGCGTCTGGCTGATCGGCGGGAAGTGCTCGCGCGGGAGCACCCCGATGCGCGGCAGCAGCTCGAACAGCACGAGCACCGCCGCCACGCTGAGCCAGGGCAGCGCCCAGTCGGGGATCGCGCGCCGCGCCATCGCTACCGGATCAGCTCGTTCAGGTCGGGCTCCTCGTCGATCAGCCCGTACTTCTTGGTCAGCTGGCTGAGCAGCTCGATCGTGGGCCGGTTGAGGTCCGTGCGCCAGACCGGCAGCTTGATCTGCTTGGCGGCCTCCGGCGGAATCTCGGTGTAGTCGAGCAGCACCTTGCGCACCTCGTCCGGGTGCGTCTGGGCGTACTCCAGCGACCGGTTGATCGCCCGGACGAAGTGATCGACGACATCCGCGTTCTGCTCGGCGTACTGCTTGGTGGTGAAGTAGGTGGCCACCGTCAGGTCCGGCGCCGTCCGCACGTAGAACGGGTCGATGCCGCGCGCCCCGGCGGCCTTGCCCTGGCTCACGAACGGCTCCACGACGCACGCCCCGTCCACCCGCTTCTGCTCGAGCGCCGCATTCATGTCAGGGAACGGGACCTCGGTGAACTCGAGCGTGTCGACCGCGACGCCGTCCTTCTCGAGCGACGCCTTGATCGTGACCTCGCAGATGTTGTTGAGCGTGTTGACCGCGATCGTCTTGCCCTCGAGGTCGTGTCCGTCCTTGACCGGGGAGTCCTTGGGCACCAGCAGGTCGGCCCACGCCTCGCGCTCGGTCTTGCCGGCCAGCACGCCCTGGCTGATGATCTGCACGGGCAGGCCCTTCGAGGCCGCGATCAGCAGCGAGATCGTGTTGGAGAAGCCGATCTGGAAGTCGCCGCTCACGACGGCGGGCGTGATCGCCGCCCCACCCTCGGCCAGCTGAGGCTCGATCTTCAGCTGCTCCTGCTCGAAGAAGCCCTTGTCGATGCCGAGGTAGAGCGGCGCGACGTCCGCGATCGGGATGACGCCGACCTTGATCGTCGTGGGCCCGGACCCGCCGCCACCGCTGTCGTCACTCCCGCACGCCGGCAGGGCGAAGACGCTGGCCAGTGCCAGTAGCGCGATCGCAAGCGGCCAGAGCCGCGCCCGAGGTCCCATCTCTCCTCCTCGCTAGGTAGCCCTCCTGGCCTGCCTATACCCACAGGTCAAACGATTTGATCTATGGATTCGAGGATTAGGTGCGCGTGCCGAGCGGCAACTTCAGGAACTCGTACAGCCGGCCGATCGGGCTGAACCCCAGCCGCGCGTAGAGGTGCTGCGGCCAGTCGGCCGCGTCCGTGAGCAGGAAGATCGGGTCGCAGCCCTCGGCGGCGGCCGTGTCCGCGGCCGCCAGCACCGCGGCGGTGGCGTGGCCGCGGCCGCGGCGGCGCTCGAGCGTGCCGACCTCGTCGACCTGGGCCAGGCCGTCGCCGGTGTAGAGGCGGCAGGCCGCGGCGGGGGCCGAGGGTGGCGAGGCGAAGTCCCGGGCGCGAGTGGCGCGCCCGTAGCGCTCGTCCATGGCGGTCAGCTGCTGCACGGCCTCCTCCTGCCAGCCGAATGGCTGCTCACGCCGGAAGGCAGCCAGCGCACGCGCGCCGGTGACGCGGTCGACCTCGCCGCCGGCCTCGGGCGCGGCCGTGCGCTCGGCACCGCGGTCGCGCACCATCACGAGCAGGCGGTACACGTTCCAGCCGTCGCGCGAGAGCGCCGGCGTCAGCCGAGTGCCCAGCTCCTCGTCGTGCACCACCAGCTTGCGGTGTGAGGCGTGCCCGAGCGCCTGCTCGGCCACGTCGACCAGGTCGCGCACCTCGGCGTCGGGGTCCTCCACACGCACGGCGTTGAGCTGCCAGACGAGCGGGAGGCTCGGGGTGAGCAGCGCGGTGGCGTGGCCCAGCGGGAGCACCTCGTCGACCAGCGCCTCCTCTGTGCGGCGCAGGTAGTCGACGATGCGCTCCAGGCTCATTCGATCCCGAGCCTGTCGAGCAGCGCCTCGTCGCGCCGCCAGCCCTTGCGCACCCGCACGCGCAGGTCGAGGTGGATCCGCCGACCCAGCAGCTGCTCGATCTCCTTGCGGGCCGCGGTGCCGACGGCCTTCACCATCCCCCCGCCGGCGCCGACCAGGATGCCCTTCTGCGACTCGGTCTCCGCCCACAGGTGCGCTCGCACCACGAGCAGGCCGTCCTCGCGCTCCTCCAGCTCGTCGACCTCCACCTCCACCGCGTGCGGCAGCTCCTCGCGGGTGCGCAGCAGCACCTGCTCGCGCACCAGCTCGGCGATGCGGAGATGCTCGGCCTGGTCGCTGCGGTCCTCTGGCGGATAGAGGAACGGGCCCTCCGGCAGCAGGGACACGAGCTGCTCCACGAGCGGGTCCACCCCGGCGCCGGTGCGGGCGCTGATCGGGAAGATCTCGCCCTTCACGCCGAGGTTGGCCGCCGCGTCGAGCCCCCTGACGGTGCGCGTCTGGTCGATCCGGTCGACCTTGTTGAGCGCGGTGACCGCCGGCACGCCGGCCTTCTGGATGGCGGCGGCGATGAAGCGGTCCCCGGGGCCGATCTGCTGCTCGCCGTTGAGCACGAACAGCGCGGCATCGGAGTCCGACAGCACGCTCTCCACGCGGCGCTGCATGCGCTCGGTGAGCGGGTCGCGCGGCCGCTGCACGCCGGGCAGGTCGACCAGCACCAGCTGCCAGTCGGCCCCGGTGGCGATGCCGCGGATCTCGCGCCGGGTGGTCTGCGGCTTGTCGGAGACGATCGCGACCTTGCTGCCGACGATGCGGTTGACGAGCGTGGACTTGCCGGCGTTGGGACGGCCGGCGAGCGCGATGAAGCCGGAGCGGGTCACAGGCGCTCCAGCACGCGCGCCTGGAGCTCGAGCATCTCGCCGGCGTCGGCCTCGTGGTCGTACCCGCACAGGTGCAGCACGCCGTGCACAACGGCCTCGGTCAGATCCTCTGTGTGCTCGGGGCAGATGACGACATCTCCCAGCTCGCGGGGCTCGACGGTAGGCCCGGCCTCATCCACCGGGAAGGAGAGCACGTCGGTGGGCCGGTCGCGTCCGCGATGCTCGCGGTTGAGCTCGCGGATGCGCTCGGCATCCACCAGCTCGATGGCCAGGTGTCCGTCGGCCACGCCCGCGGCCGCGAGAGCGGCGAGCGCGGGCGGCCTCAGCTCCTCGGGGGCCTCGATGAGCTCCAGCTCGATCAGCGTCTAGGCCTGTTGGCGCCGAGGGGCGCGTAGGGCGGGCGCCTGGTTCTCCGCGTACTCGTTGTACGCCGCCACTATGCGCTGCACGAGCTTGTGGCGCACCACGTCCTCGCCGCCGAAGCGCACGAACTCGATGCCCTCGACCTCCTTGAGGATGTCGCCGATCACCAGCAGCCCGGATTGCTGCTCGCGCGGGAGGTCGATCTGGGTCACGTCGCCGGTCACGACCATCTTCGAGTTGAACCCGAGCCGGGTCAGGAACATCTTGATCTGCTCGGGGCTCGTGTTCTGGGCCTCGTCGAGGATGATGAAGCTGTCGTTCAGCGTCCGGCCGCGCATGAACGCCAGGGGGGCCACCTCGATCACGCCGCGCTCGAGGTGCTGGTTCACGCGTTCCGGCTCGAGCATGTCGTAGAGGGCGTCGAACAGCGGGCGCAGGTAGGGGTCGACCTTCGCGGCGATGTCGCCCGGCAGGAAGCCGAGCCGCTCGCCGGCCTCCACGGCCGGGCGCGTGAGCACGATCCGGTTGACCTCGCGGCGGGCCAGCGCGGCGACGGCCATCGCGACCGCCAGGAACGACTTGCCGGTGCCCGCCGGCCCGATGCCGACGGTGATCGTCTGGCTGCGGATGGCGTCGACGTAGCGCTTCTGGTTGACGGTCTTGGGCGCGACCTTCAGCCCGCGGTGGCGCCAGACGACGTCCTCGAGGATGCGGCTGGGGCTCTCGTGACGGTCGAGCGCGCCGGCGATCGCCTCGATCGTGCCGGGCGCGATCTCGTGGCCCTGGCGGACCAGGTCGGTCAGCTCGCGGATCACGGTGCGGCCCATCTCCACGGCCTCGTCGTCGCCGTCGAGGGTCAGGACGTTGCCGCGCAGGTACACCTCGCAGTCGAGATGCTCCTCGAGCGTCTTCATGACCAGGTCCCCGGGCCCGGCCAGCTCGGCGGCAACCTCGTTGGGAAGCTCGAGCTGCGTTCTCACTACGGCGTCAGCTTCTCCTTGACGGACGCGCTCACGCGCTTGCCGTCGGCGCGACCCTTGATCTGCGGCATCACCAGCGCCATCACCTTGCCCATCTCCTTGGGCGAGGTGGCGCCGGACTCGGCCACGGCGTCGCCCACGATCGCCTCCAGCTCCTCGTCGGAGATCTGCTCGGGCATGTAGGAGGCGATCAGCTCCGCCTCGCGCTCCTCCGCCTCGGCGAGGTCCGTGCGGCCGCCGTCGCGGTAGGCCTCGGCGGCCTCGAAGCGGCGCTTGCGCTCGCGGGCGAGCACTTCGAGCTCGTCCGCCCCATTTTCCTTGACGGCCTTCTGGAGCTCGTTGACGATCAGGCGCAGGGCGTGCACGCGCTCGCGCTCGCCCGCCTTCATGGCGCCCTTCACGTCGTCCTGGATCTGGATCAAGAGCGACATCTGCGCACAAGTCTAGGAGGGCTGAGCGATGACGGACGGACAGATGTGGTTGCCGGCCGGCAGAGATGCTGGATCGACCCGATCTTCGGTCGCCACCAGGTGGCCACGCTCGCCGCCTAGCTCTCCAGGATCGCCACCACGCGCGCCGGTGCGGCGCTGCCGCCCACGATCCGCAGGGGGAAGCACGCCACCTTGAAGCCAGTGGCCGGCAGCTGGTCGAGGTTCACGAGGCGCTCGATCTGGGAGTAGGGCAGATCGGCCTGGTGCGCCGCCCAGAACACGCCCGGCTCGTCGCGCTCGATCGCCTGCTGGGCCTGCATGTGCAGCGGCGCGTCCCAGCCCCAGGCGTCGATTCCCATCACGCGCACGCCGCGCTCCCACAGCCAGCGCGTGGCCGCGACGGTCACGCCCGGTCCGAGCGCCATGTAGCCCGGCTCGCCGTAGTGGGCGTCGCGCCCGGTGCGCACGAGCACGATGTCCAGCTCCGCCAGCTCGTGGCCGATGCGGTCCAGCTCCGCCTCCACGTCCGGCACGTCGATCTCCTCGCCGTCGGCCTTGGCGGTCATGTCCAGCACCACGCCGTCCGAGAAGAACCACTCGAGCGGCAGCTGGTCGATCGTCTCGGCCGGCGCGCCGTCGACCTTCGAGTTGTAGTGCCAGGGCGCGTCGACGTGGGTCGAGCTGTGCGTGCCGAAGTGCGTGAACGTCTCCGTGGCCCAGCCCTCGCCGTCGCGCAGCAGCCGCGGCGGCACCCCGAGCAGCGCCTCGATCTGGCCGGCGCCCTCGGCGTGACTCTGGAACTCGAGGTCGGTCCGGAGCACGTCGGGCGTCTCCGCGGGGCTCTGTGCGATCGGTGCGGTGAGGTCGACGAACCGCATGCGGCGACCCTACACCGGGGTCATCAGCAGGGCCGTCCAACCGCGCGAGGACAGCCGGCGGCGCTCGCTCAGCGGCGCGAACGCGGCGGCGACCTCGTCGGCCTCCTCGTCCAGCAGGCCCGAGAGGATCAGGGCCGCCGGCCGCTCCTCCATCCGGCGCGCCACGTCCAGCAGCAGCGGGCGCATCAGGTTCGCCGCCACCGTGTCGGCCGCCGGTGGCGGGCTCTCGCGCAGGTTCACGCGCTCCACGCCCAGCTCCACCCCGTTCGCCGCCGCGTTCGCCCGCGTGGCCTCCAGCGCGGCGAGCTCGTTGTCCACGGCCACCACCGGCTCGAACCCGAGCCGCGCCGCCGCGATCGCGAGCACGCCGGAGCCGCAGCCCAGGTCGGCGAACGATCCCCCCGCCTCCAGGTCCAGCATCAGCTCGAGCGACAGCCGGGTGGTCGGGTGCGCACCCGTGCCGAAGGCCTGGCCGGGATCGACCACGAGGTCGAGCGCGTCCGGTCGCGACTCGGCCCAGGGCGGCCTCACCCAGACCCGGCCGCCAACCAGAACCGGCTCGTGGAACTGCCGCCAGCGCTCGGCCCAGTCGTCCGCGACCGGCTCGCCGCGCACCCGCACCAGCACGCCGCCGACATCGGCCTCGCCCTCGGGGAACGCGGGCAGCTCCCCCGGCGCTCCGTACACGGCGTACTCCACGAACCCCTCGCCGTCGACCTGCTCGACACCTGCCGGCGCCAGCTCCAGCAGCGCGGCCAGCACCTGCTCGGCCGCCTCGGCGGGCGCCCGGAAGGCGAGCCGGATCAGCGGAACGCGCGGCGCAGCTTGCCGACGATCGAGTCGTCGGCCGGCTGGCGCAGGTTGTCGTCGCCCAGCGACTCGTGCAGCTCGGTGAGCAACTCGCGCTGGCGCTCCGTGAGGTTGCGCGGCACGAGCACGTTGAGCACCACCTGCTGATCGCCGCGCCCGCGCCGTCCGACCGCCGGCATCCCGCGACCGCGCAGCGTCACGACCGTGCCCGGCTGGGTGCCGGGCGGCACCTCGAGCGGCTCCTCGCCGTCGAGCGTCGGCACGTTCACCGTGGTTCCCAGTGCGGCGGCCGGTGCCGCGACATCGACCACGCTGACCAGGTGGTTGCCGTCGCGCACGAAGCGCTCGTCCTCGGCCACCGCCACCAACACGTACAGGTCGCCCGGCGGCCCGCCGCGCTCACCGGCGTGCCCGCGGCCGGTCAGGCGGATGCGCTGCCGGTCGGCGATGCCGGCCGGCACGTCCACGTCGAGCGTCTTGCGCGAGGCCTTGCGGCCGCGCCCCGCGCAGGCCGTGCAGGGCTGCGACGGCACGCGCCCCTCTCCCCCGCACGCCTCGCAGACCTGCTCGCGCACGAGCTGACCGAACGCGGTCCGGCTGACCGCCCGCACCCGCCCGACGCCCTGACAGGTCGCGCACACGTGCACGTCGGAACCCGGCTCCGCTCGGCTCCCGCCGCAGCGCTCACAGGCGTCGACGAGGTCGTAGGCCACCGGCACCGTGGCGCCGCGCGCCGCCTGCTCGAGGGTGATCTGAACCTCCACGCCCACGTCGCCGCCCTGTACGCGGCCGGCGGCGGCCCGGCCGCCGAACGCGCCGAACGGGTCGCCGCCGAAGAACGCGTCGAAGATGTCCGCGAACGAGCCGAAGCCGTGAGCCGCGGAGCCGAAGCCGCGCGAATCGAGCCCCTCGAACCCGTAGCGGTCGTAGGTGGCGCGCCGCTCGGCGTCGGAGAGGATCTCGTAGGCCTCAGCGGCCTCCTTGAACTTCTCCTCGGCCTCCGGGTCGTGCTTGTTCACGTCCGGGTGCAGCTCGCGCGCGAGCCCGCGGAACGCCTTCTTGACCTCGGCTTCCCCGGCGTCGCGAGCCACGCCAAGCACCTCGTATGGGTCGCGCTTCACTCGTCGTATACCTCGGCGACGAAGCGCGACAGCTCACGCGCCGCCTCCCGCACCGCGCCGATCGCGGAGGGGTAGTCCATGCGCACCGGGCCGATCACGGAGACCGCGCCGAGGTTGCGCCGGGCCAGCCCGTAGTTGGCGGCGACGATCGAGACGGACTGCAGCTCCGGCGTGGGGTTCTCCTCGCCGATGCGCAGGTAGACGCTCGGCTCGGTCAGCGAGGCGCGCAGCACGCCCAGCAGGGCGCGCCGGTGCTCGAGCACCTCCATCAGGCCGGCGATCTGCGACAGCTCCTGGAAGCGATGCTCGGACAGCAGCCGGGCGGCGCCGTCCATGAAGAGGTTGTTCTCCGCCGTCTGCTCCAGCTCCGTGAAGGCCGGGGCGAGCGTCCCGAGGAACTCGCGCTCCGCGCCCGACAGGGCCGGGTCGCTGAGACGGGCGAGCAGCATGCGCGAGCCGACGTCCATGTTGCCGAGCTCCTCGTTGAGGTAGCTGGCGGCCCACGCGACCAGCCCGCTGTCGACCGGCTCGTCGTAGGAGATCACGCGCTTGGTCACACCACCCGTGGAGGTGATCACCACCACCATGGCCACCTGGGGCTGCAGCAGCAGCACCTCGACGCGGTGGATCGTGGCCGTCTCGATCGGCGGAGCCGTGACCAGTGCAAGCAGGTTCGTCACCTGCGAGAGCTGCTCGGTGGTGGCGCGCAGGGCCTCGTCGACCTCGCGGCGCATCGCGGTCAGCTCAACGCGCCCGCGCGGCACCGGCAGCTGCCGGTCGGCCAGCAGCTCGTCCACGTAGAGGCGGTAGCCGCGGTCGGTTGGCACGCGCCCGGCGGACGTGTGCGGGTGCTCGAGCAGGCCGGCCTGCTCGAGGTGGGCGAGCTCGGCGCGCACGGTCGACGGCCCCCAGGGCACGTAGTCTCGCTCGGCTATCCACTTGGAGCCGACCGGCTGATCCAGCTCGACGTGGGCCTGGACCAGCGTCTTCAGGATGAAGCGTTGCCGGGAGGTGATCTCCACGCCGTTAAATCTAGGCGGTGGAGAGCTCGGCTTCCGCGTTCTTGATGATCTTCTTGTCGCCTTGGGCCGCCTCGAGGGCCAACACGGTGCGACCGTCGCGCTCCTCGGTGTCCGCCCCGCTCACCACGATCTCCTGCTCGGGCAGGCCCATCCCGCGGAACTGGACCGACAGCCGCCGCAGCGAGCGCGGGTCGCCGCCGGCCGCCTGCGTGCACGCGCGCGCCACCTGCGCCATCGAGTAGAGCCCGTGCAGGATGTTCGACGGCAGACCGACCTGCTTGGCGAATTCCGCGTCGAGGTGGATCGGGTTGAAGTCGCCCGACGCGCCCGCGTAGCGGTACGGCAGGTACTTGTCGGGCGTCACCTTGAGCTCGACGTCCATTGTCAGACCCCCCTCACGATGTTCGTCCAGGTGCCGCGCACGACCTCCTGGCCGTCCTGGTTGCGCGAGACCGACTCGAAGATGTAGAAGCCCATGCCGCCGCGCTCGTAGATGTCCTTGACGCCGATCTCCGTGGAGATCGTGTCGCCGGAGCAGACCGGCTCGCCCCAGACGAACTCCTGGCCGCCGTGGACCAGCATGGCGAAGTTCATCCCGACGTCCGGATCCAGTGCCGCGGCGCCCATCGCTCCCCACGAGTAGACGACGGCGAACATCGGCGGCGCCACGACGTCGCGGAAACCGGCGTCCTTGGCCTGTTCGCGGTCGAAGTGGACCGGGTTGTCCTCGCCGACGGCCCAGGCGTACTCCTTGATCTTCTCCTTGCCCACCTCGTACTCGACGGGCGGGTAGGTCTTTCCCTTGGCTGCGTCGTTGACCGGCATGGGGCCGGCAGCCTACGACACCGCCGTGAGCCGCCGCACCGGTACCGCGACCTGGGTGGGCTCGTCGCGGCCGCGCAGCACGATCGAGTCGCGCACCACCCAGCGCGCGACCTCCTCGGCTTCGGCGCGCCACAGGACCGCCTGGGAGGCAAGCAGCCGCTCCGGCCGCTGCTTGGCGAGCTCGCACAGGCGGGCGGCCTCGTTGACGGGGTCGCCGATGACGGTGTACTCGAAGCGCTCCTGAGCGCCGACGTTGCCCGCCACCGTCGGACCCGCCGAGACGCCGATGCCGGCCGTCGCGCCGACCAGCCCGGTCAGCAGCCGCTCGTCGAGGCGGCGCGCCGCGCGCAGTGCGTCGCCGGCGGCGTCCGGACGGACCGTGGGCGCCCCGAAGACGCACAGGGCGCCGTCGCCCTCGAACTTGTTGACCCAGCCGCAGTGCTCCTCGATCACCTCCACCACGATGGCGAAGAAGGAGTTCAGCAGGGCCACGACCTCATCCGGCGGGCGCCGCACCGCGAGCCGCGTGGAGCCGATCACGTCCACGAACACGACCGCCACCTCGCGCAGCTCGCCGCCCAGCTTCACCTCGCCGTCGGTTCGCAGCGCCGCCTCGGCCACCTCGCGGCCGACATGCCGGCCGAACAGGTCGTGCAGCCGTTCGCGCTCGCGCAGGCCGGCGGCCATGGAGTTGAAGCCCGCCTCCAGCAGGCCGACCTCGCTGCCGTCGTCCACGGGCACCGAGACGTCGAGGTCGCCGCTCTCGATGCGAGCGATCGCCTTGCGTACCGCGCCGATCGGCTCCGCCACGGAGCGCGCGGCGATCGTGATGGCGACCAGCCCCACGGCTACGCCGACCACCGCCAGGAACGCGATCGCGCTCGCGACCAGGACCGGGTCCTCGTCGGGCTGGGCGATCCCCGCGCCGGCGATCAGGAGGATGCCGAGCAGTGGGACGCCGGTGCCGGCCGACCACGCCATCGTGAGCCGCCCGGCCATACCGGGGCCAAAGCGCACCGGCGGCGGGCCGCCGGCGAGCGCGAGCTTGGTGATCGGGCGCATGATCCGCTCGGACATCAGGTAGCCGAGCGCGATGCTGGTCTCCCCCGCCATCAGCAGGCCGCCGCCCACGACGAGCGCGCCCCAGCCCGAGCCGGGCAGGTTGAGCAGGGTGAACAGGACCGCGGCGATCACCCAGAACACGCCCGACACGACGACGAAGTCGGAGGGCTGGCCGAGCACGATGCGGCGCTCTTCCTCGGTAGGCGGGCGCCGCTCCCTCAGCCAGCGCTCGACCGGAGCGCCCTGGCGTATGGACCAGACCGAGCCGAGCGTGAGCGAGAGCGGTAGGTAGACGGCCCCGACGATGGCGTTGAGCAGGAGCTGCTTGTCAGGCCCGTCGGGTGCGAACGGTGTCAGGAAGCCGAGCAGCAGGAACAGGACCAGCCCGCCCAGGCTGTGCGCGACGACGGCGGCCAACGTGAGCCGGCGGACTGCCGCCCGCCACAACTCGGGGCCATCCACGCCGTCCGGCTCGGCTCGCTCGACCATGCTCGCTCACGAGCAGTGTCCCCCATGGGGGCGCCGGTGTAGCGCCCTCGCATCTGTGAGATGCGTCACACAGGCGGCTCTAGGCCGCGTCGCGCAGGCCCTGCGCCTCGGCGAGCGTGGCGAGCTTGCGTAGCGCCGTCTCCTCGATCTGCCGGGTGCGCTCGCGCGTGAGCCCGAACAGCTTGGCCACCTGGTCCAGCGTCTGCGGCTGCTCGCCGCCGATGCCGTAGCGCAGCTCCACGATGCGCCGGTCGCGGTAGGAGAGGTGCTCCAGCACCTCGGCCAGCCGCTGACGCATCAGCGACTCCGCCGCCGCGTCGTACGGGCTCTGCGTGGACTCGTCCGGGATCAGGTCGCCGAACTGGGCGGCGTCGCCGTCGTCCCCGACCGGCTTGTCGAGCGAGACCAGCTGCTGAGCGGCGCGCATGATCACGTCAGCCTCGACCGGGTCCACCCCGGCGAGCTCGGCGATCTCCTCGATCGTCGGATCGCGGTCGCCCTGAGCCTCCAGCTTGCGCTGGGCGCCGTCGAGCTTCTTGAGCACGTTGTCGATGTGGATCGGGATCCGGATCGTCCGGCCCTTGTCCGCGATCGCGCGCGAGATGGCCTGGCGGATCCACCAAGTCGCGTACGTCGAGAACTTCCAACCCTTGCGCCAGTCGAACTTCTCCACCGCGCGCACCAGGCCGATCGTGCCCTCCTGGATGAGGTCCAGGAACGGCAGACCCTGATTGCGGTAGCGCTTGGCGATCGAGACCACCAGGCGCAGGTTCGCGCGCATCATGTGGTCCTTCGCGTCGAGGTCGCCCCGCTCGATGCGCTTGGACAGCTCGACTTCCTCCTCGCGGGTCAGCAGCGGGGTCGCGGCGATGCCGTCGAGGAACTGCTGGAGCGAGTCGAGCGTCGGATCCGGCGCGGGTTGAGGGGTCAGAGTTTCCGTTGTCACGGCCGCCAAGCTACGACCGTGTCCTAAGGACGAGCTAAATCCTGTCCAGCTGTGGCAATTGACACCAGCTCAGGTGTCCCCCGACAGCTCCAGCACCGCGAGGAAGGCTTCCTGCGGCACTTCGACCCTGCCGACCTGCTTCATGCGCTTCTTACCGGCCTTCTGCTTCTCCAGCAGCTTGCGCTTTCGAGAGATGTCGCCGCCGTAGCACTTGGCGATCACGTCCTTGCGCATCGGCTTGACCGATTCGCGGGCGATGATCTTCGAGCCGATCGCCGCCTGGATCGCCACCTCGAACTGCTGGCGCGGGATCTGCTTGCGCAGGCGCTCGGTGAGCGTGCGACCGGCGTCGTACGCCTTGTCGCGGTGCACGACCATCGACAGCGCGTCCACCGGGTCGCCGGCGAGCATGATGTCGAGCTTCACCAGATCGGACTCGCGCATGCCGAGCAGCTCGTAGTCGAGCGAGGCGTAGCCCCTCGTGCGCGACTTCAGCTGGTCGAAGAAGTCGAGCACGATTTCCGCCAGCGGCAGGTCGTAGTGGAGCTGCACGCGCTCCTGTGACAGGAAGGTCATGTCCACGTGGGTGCCGCGGCGCTCCTGGCACAGCTCCATCACCGCGCCGACGTGCTCCTTGGGGGTCAGGATCGTGGCCCGGATGTAGGGCTCGCGGATCGCCTCGATCGTGGAGCGGTCGGGCATCTCGGAGGGCGAGTGCACGATCTGCTCGGTGCCGTCGGTGAGCGACACCTCGTACTCGACCGTGGGCGTGGTGGCCAGCAGCTCGAGGTCGTACTCGCGCTCTAGCCGCTCACGGACGATGTCGAGGTGGAGCAGGCCGAGGAAGCCACAGCGAAAGCCGAAGCCGAGCGCGTGGCTGGTCTCGGGCTCCCAGGACAGCGCGGCGTCGTTGAGGGACAGCTTCTCGAGCGCGTCGCGCAGGTCGGGGAACTGGTCCGTGTCCACCGGGAAGAGCCCGCAGAAGACCATCGGCTTGACCTCGCGATAGCCGGGCAGCGGCTCCGTCGCGGGGCGGGCCTTGGCGGTGAGGGTGTCGCCCACGCGCAGGAGCGACACCTCCTTGATGCCCGTGATCAGGTAGCCGACCTCGCCCGCGTGGAGGGTCTCGACCGGCGTCATCTCCGGGCCGAAGAAGCCGATCTCGTCCGCGTCGGCCTCCGTGCCGGTCTGCATGGCGAGCAGCCGATCGCCCTTGTGCAGGGCACCATCCACCACCCGGAGGTAGGCGACGACGCCCCGGTAGGGGTCGAATTCGGAGTCGAAGATCAGCGCCCGCGCGGGGTCGTCGGAGTCGCCCTCGGGCGGCGGGATGCGGGCCACGATCGCCTCGAGCAGCTCCTCCACGCCGTTCCCCGACTTGGCGGAGATGCGCAGCACATTGTCCTCCCCGATCAGCTCGTGCAGCTCACCGGCCACGCGCTCGGGCTCGGATCCGGGGAGGTCGATCTTGTTGAGCGCCGGGATCAGCTCCAGGCCGGCGTCGACGGCCAGATAGGTGTTGGCGACGGTCTGGGCCTCGACGCCCTGACTGGCGTCGACCAGCAGCAGCGCGCCGTCGCAGGCGGCCAGCGAGCGAGAGACCTCGTAGGTGAAGTCCACATGGCCCGGGGTGTCGATCAGGTGGAGGCGGTAGAGCTTGCCGTCCCGCGCGGTGTACTCCACGCGCACGGCCTGGGCCTTGATCGTGATGCCGCGCTCGCGCTCGAGGTCCATCGAGTCGAGCATCTGCGGCCGGTGATCGCGCGCGTCGACCGCGCCGGTGATCTCGAGGATGCGATCGGCCAGGGTCGATTTCCCATGGTCGATGTGGGCGATGATCGAGAAGTTGCGGATGTTGCTCGCGGGAGCTGCCATGCGGACCTTCTGAGTATGGCGATCAGTCAGACTGTTGATCGGACTCGTGGCAGGCGCTGACATCGACGTGGTCAAGGCCGTCTTCGCGGCCTTCGCCGAGCGCGACGTGGAAGGGGTGCTGGCGCACGCCGGGAGCGAGATCGTCTTCAGCCCCGTGACCGGCGATTACGCCGGCCGCACGGAGCCCTACAGGGGCCACGACGGCCTCCGGCAGTACTTCCGCGACGTGGCGACCGTCTGGGACGAGCTGCGCATCGTGCCGGACGACTTCCGCGAGGACGGCGACGTGATCCTGGTCACCGGCCGCGTAAGCGCCCGCTCCCCGGCCCGCATCGTGGCCGGCTCGACCGGATGGATCTGGCGCCTGGAGGAAGGGCTCGTGGTCTACATCCGCGTGTATCAGTCGGCCGCGGACGCGATGGCGGCCTTCGAGGGCCGGGGCGCGTGATTCGTCACCGGCTTGTCACAAACGACGGCACCCAGGTCACGCGGTCGGCGGGACCATCGGAGTGTGGGCCCCGAAAGTTGCGCATATGGCCACCCAGGTAGCCCACACTCGCCGGATGAGGCATTAGCCGAGCTTGCCGGCCGGCAGCACGGCGTCGTCTCGGGCACGCAGTTGCGCGAGTTGGGCTTCACGAAGTACGCGGTGCGCCGGCGGGTGGAGAGCAGGCGGTTGCAGCGGCTTCACACGGGTGTCTATGCGGTCGGCCACCTTGCCCTGACGGTCGATTCGCGGCGAATGGCTGCTGTGCTGGCCTGCGGCCCGGGCGCCCTGCTGAGCCACCGTGCGGCCGGCTCCGCTCAGGGCCTGCTCACTTCTTCGCCGCAGTTCGACGTCACGGCGCCGCGCGGGCGAAAGCCACGAGCGGGCATCGTCATCCACCGCTCCCGCCTGATCCACCCGGAGGACCGTTCCCTCGTCCGTGGCATTCCGGTGACCAGCGTCGCCCGGACGCTCGTCGACCTCGCCGATGTGCTGAGCGCAGAGCGGCTCGCGCGGGCGGTCCACGAGGCCGAAGTGCGCCGCGCCTTCGACCTGAGGGCGATCGACCGCGTGCTTGCCCGGCTGCCCGGCCGCACAGGGCGCCACCGCCTGCGACAGGTCCTGCGCGCCTACCGCCCGGACCCCCGCTTCACCCGCAGCCGCGGCGAGCGCCGCCTGCTGAACCTGTGCCGCCGCCGCGGCCTGCCGCCGCCCGCCGCGAACGTCTGGGTTGCCGGCTACGAGGTCGACGCCTACTGGGCGGACGTGCGCGTGGCGGTCGAGTTCGACGGCGGCGACACGCACGACACACGCAGGGCCTTCCACGAAGATCGAATTCGTGACCGCCGGCTGGCCGGCGAGGGGATCCGGGTCGTAAGGGTCACCTCCCTCGACTTCGACGACGAGTCGGCGCTCGCGGCGGAGCTGCTCGCCGTCAGGGCCGCCGCTGCGCTCGCAGCAGGTAGTCCACCTGCTCCTGCTTGCGCATGATCATGTGCTCGAGCCGGTGCTCCACCGCCTCGGACGCGGCCTCGCGGCCGGTCGGCTCGATCGCCGCCTGCAGCGCCCCGAGCGTCTCCCCCTCGTCCGCGATCAGGCGTTCCAGCGCCTCCGCCGGGTCGGCGGTGAAGTTCATCGGCGCCACGTCCGTGGTCGGCTCGCCGCCCAGCGCCGCGATCTTCTCGACCAGGCGCGTGGCGTCCTCGAGCTCCGAGAGCGCGTGCTTGCGCATCTTGTCGGCGTGGGCCTGGTACTCCAGCCCGATCACGCTCCCCGCCACCAGCGAGTACTGGAGCACCGACCGGTGCTGTAGTCGCAGCGCCTCGTTCAGGCACTTGATCTGCTCCTCGACATCCATCTGCTCTTCCGGCATGCGCCGGCTCTTACCCCTCTGAGCGACCCCGACTAACAAGCAGACGCCTGATCTGCAGCGCCTCGGGCACCCGCATCGCCCAGACCGTGGCCGCGTACACGGCGAATCCGGCCGCCAGCGCCGACAGCACCGCCACCGCCTGGCCGAGCAGGCCACGCCCGAGGGCGGAATCGAGCCCGTACCAGACGCCATACGCCACCGCGCCCAGCAGCGCCGCCGCGATCACCATCCGCAGGGCGGCGCCCAGCGTCCTCCCAGCCTCCACCCCGCCGAGGTCGCGGCTCAGCATCCACCCCTGGGCCAGGCACATGACCACGGTCCCGACGACGGTCCCCAGCACGATTCCCGCGATGTCGAAGGGCCCGTACAAGGCCGCTGCCAGCGCCGCGTTCACCAGCAGGTTGAGGCCCGCCAAAGCGGTCGTGGCCCACGGTCGCTGCAGGCTGAAGAACGTCCGCGAGAAGAGCAGGCTCACTCCCTGAAAGGGCAGCGAGATCGACCACCAGACCATCGCGGTGGAGGTGAGGTCGGTGGCGTGGGCGTCGAAGGCGCCGCGCTCGTAGACGAGCCGCGTGATCGGCTCGGCCAGTACCGCCATCGCCACCGCGCTCGGGATCAGCAGCAGGCAGATCTGCCGCACGCCGTTGCCCATCGTGCGGCGCAGGTCGTCGCGGGCGCCGCGGGCGGCGAGGCGCGACAGCGTCGGGAACAGGATCGTCGCGATCGAGATCGAGAACAGCCCCTGCGGCAGCTGGTAGATGCGGAACGCCTTGTCGATCGCGGCCGGCGCCTCGTCGGACACGAGCGTGCCGAACAGGGAGTTGATCAGCAGGCTGAGGTTGATCAGGCCGAGCGCGATCGTGACCGGCAGCATCAGCTTGAGCACGCGTCGCACGCGCTTGTCGCGCCAGTCGAGCCGCAACGTCAGACCCCCGCCGCGACCGCGCAGCCACGGCAACGGCAGCAGGAACTGGATCACCGTCCCGACGAGGATGCCGATCGCGTACGCGTAGATCTCGTCGCCTTCCGGCAGCACCGGGACGAGGCCGATCAGCGCCGCGATGATCACGAGGTTCCAGGCCACCGGCGCCAGTGCCGGGACCGCGAAGTGCTCGAACGAGTTGAGCATCCCGACCACGAGCCCCGACAGGGCCAGCATCAGCACGATCGGGAACATCAGACGCGACAGCTGGACGGTGAGGTCCCGCAGCGCCGGCTGGTCGTCGAAGCCGGGCGTGAAGACGCTCATCAGCGGCTCGGCGAGCAGGATGAACAGCACGGTGACGGCGCCCAGCGCCAGGCAGATCAGGAAGAACAGGCTCGACGCGACGCGGAAGGCCTCCTTGCGCTCGCCCTTCTCGAGCAGCTCCGTGAACACGGGCACGAAAGCCCCCTGCAGCGCCGAGTCGGCGAACAGCGCGCGCACCAGGTTGGGCACCTGGAAGGCGATCGTGAACGCCGACATCGCCGGCGTGACGCCGAAGTAACGCGCCGCCACCACCTCGCGGGCGAGCCCGAGCAGGCGCGACAGGCCCGTGGCAAACGAGAAGAATGCTGTATTGCGGGCGAGCCGGCGGCCGTGGCTGGGCCGCTCGGCCGCGTCAGTCTGCGACGGCATCCGAGGCGCTACACTTGCCCTCCGCCGCGCCGGAGTCCCAGGCGCGGCTTCGGTTCATATATGGCCAACATCGCATCACAAGAAAAGCGGATCCACCGGGCGGAGCGCGAGCGGCTTGAAAACCGCCGCCGCACGTCGCAGGTCAAGACGTGGTTCCGCCGGCTCGAGACGGCGGTCGGCGAGGGCAACACCGCGACCGCCGACGAGGAGTACCGCAGCCTGGTCTCCCGCATCGATCGAGCCGTGAAGTCGGGCGCGCTGCACCGCAACAACGGTGCGCGCAAGAAGGCCCGCGCCTCACGCA
Organism: Thermoleophilaceae bacterium; assembly: GCA_034664105.1. Classification (GTDB taxonomy): domain Bacteria; phylum Actinomycetota; class Thermoleophilia; order Solirubrobacterales; family Thermoleophilaceae; genus JACVRW01. The sequence continues at coordinate 3,506 of JAXDIH010000124.1, read as the reverse complement.
TCCGTTCGCGCCTGTCTTAACCGTTCCTCTACACAGCGGCAGCCGTAGGGAATAGGCTCGCGGTGCGATGGAGAGCAACCTCTCCCGCCGTGAGTTTCTCGAACGGACGGCCCTTGCGGCCGGCATCGCTGGGACCGCTGCGCTGCCGGCCTCGACGATCCTCGCCGAGTCCGCCCAGGCCGACTGGTGGCGCAATCCGCTGCCGCGGCCGCGCAACATCGAGATCGACCACTTCGTCATCTTGATGATGGAGAACAGGTCGTTCGACCACTACTTCGGCTGGCTGCGCGACGCCGACGCCGATCAGACCCAGAGCTTCCCGAGCCCCCAGGGCCAGCCGGTCGCCACGCGCCACTTCTCCACGCTCGGCACCGGCGGTGTCCAGTTCAAGGGCTGCGGCCACCCGGACCCCGGGCACGGCTGGGACTCCGGGCGCGCCCAGCTGCTCGGCGGCTTCCTGGCGCCGGGCTCCGGCAACGACGAGTTCGCACTCACCTACTTCAACCAGGGCGAGCTGGGCTTCATCCACGAGGCGGCCAAGCAGTACACGACCTACGACCGCTACTTCTGCTCCCTGCTCGCCTCCACCTGGCCGAACCGCTTCTACAAGTGGTCGGCGCAGTCGGGTGGCCTGAAGACGAACAGCCTCCTACCGGGCGGCAACAACTGGGAGACGATCTTCGACCGCGCGATCGGCAGCGGGCTGAGCGCGCGCTACTACGCGTCGGACCTCCCCTTCGCCGCGCTGTTCGGCGCCCGCTCCGCCGCCTGGATCAACCCGATCGCCCGCTACTACACCGACTGCGCGGCGGGCACGCTGCCGAACATCACGATCGTCGACCCGCCCTTCCGCGACGGCGGTGGCGGCGACGGGCTGTCGGCGGACGAGCACCCGCTCGGCGACGTGCGGCTCGGCCAGGCGTTCATGGCGGACGTGGTGAACGCCTTCGTGAAGTCGCCCAACTACAGCCGCGGCGCCCTGTTCGTCGTCTACGACGAGTGGGGCGGGTTCTTCGACCACGTCCGGCCGCCGCACGTGCCAGACGACCGCGCCAGCACCGACCTGAACGAGGACTTCGGCCAGATGGGCTTCCGCGTGCCGGCGGTGGCGGTCTCCCCGTACGCGCGCCGAGCGAAGAAGCGCTGGCCCTGGGAGCGCGACCGCGGCGGCTGGGGCTACAACCACTTCAACGTCGACCACGGCCTGTTCGGGCACGAGTCGATCCTGAAGTTCATCTCGTACCGCTTCGGGCTCGGCGACCTCAACACGCGCATGCGCTGGGCGAACAACATCGGGCGCAGCTTCGAGTGGCAGCAGCCCGATTTCGAGGTGCCCGCGCTGCCCGACCCACCGGAGATCGTCACCCAGGCGTGCGCGCTCGGCGGCGGCGACGTGCAGGACAGCCAGCAGGCGCACGCGAGCGACCTCGCGGACATCGAGAAGGTCGCCGAGCGCTACAAGCTGCCCGTGTACGAGGGCAAGACCGGCGACATCTTCACGCTGCCGGACTCGATCAAGAAGGGCGTCGAGGCAGCTCCGCGCTAGAGCGTCCGCTCGACGAGCAGCACGTCGCGCCACTCCCCGTCGAGGCGCCCGTGGCGCAGGTGCAGCCCGACCTCACGCCAGCCGCAGCTCTCGAGCAGAGCGGCGCTGGCGACGTTGCCGGTGAACAGCTTCCCGACCAGCTTCCAGTAGCCCAGCTCACGGGCGGTCTTCTCGAGCTCCAGGAGCAGGGCGCGCCCGACCCCCTTGCCGCGCGCGGCGGCGGCGACGAAGACGGAGACCTCCCCCACGCCGGCGTAAGCGGGCCGGTCGCTGTAGGCGAGGACGCGCGCCCACCCGAGGATCCCTTCCTCCTCGGCGGCGACCAGCAGCGGCAGGCGCTCGCCGGCGTCGAGCCACGCGCGGATGTCCGCGGCCGTGCGCGGCTCGGTCTCGAACGTCGAGGAGCGCTCCTCGATGCCCTGGTTGTAGATCGCGGCCACGGCCTCGGCGTCCGGCTCGAGGGCGGGCCGGATGAGCGCCACGGCGTCAGCCGGCGGCGCGAGCGAGGGCGAGTGAGAAGGCCGTGTCCTCGTCGAGCTGGACGTGGCCCCCGCCGCGCATGTCGATCTCGAGGTCGGCGAAGACGCAGATCGCGCGCTCCAGGGCGGCCCGGTCCGCCTTCTTCGCGCGCGCCACGGTCTTCTTGACCAGCCAGGGCGGCGCCTTGAGCGCCTCGCCGACCTTGGACTCGGGCACACCCCGGTCCAGCAGCGCGGCCGCGCGATGCACCTCCCGCAGGCGGCGGACGACCGGGAACACCAGCCGCCCCGGTCGCTCGCCATGCGACTCGAGCTGCTCGGCGAGCGCGAGCGTGGCGCGGAGGTCGCCGGCCACGAGCGCGTCCGCGAGGTCGTAGGCCGCCGGAGAGGTGTCGCGGGCGGCGGCCGCCTCGACGTCCGCGGTCGTGACGTTCGTGCTCGGGTGGACCGAGAGCGCCAGCTTCTCCAGCTCGCGCGAGAGGCGCTGCTGGCTCGTGCCGACCAGGCTGACCAGCTCCTTGGCGGCCTCCTGGTCGACCTGGAGACCCAGCTCGCGCCCGCGTTCGAGGAGCCACTTGGGCAGCTCCCAGGCCTTCGGCGCCACGTATTCGCGCACCTCGCCGCCGGCGTTCTCGACCGCCTTGGCCAGCTGCTTGAGCGCCTTGCCGCGGACGATCGCCACCAGCACGGTGTCCGGCGGCATCTCGGCCAGGACCGCCACGACGGGCTCGAGCTCGGCGGCCTTCCACGCCCCGACGTCGTCGACGAGCACGTAGCGGGTGCCCGGGTCGAAGGTGAGCGCGGACAGGGCCGCGACGATCTCGCCTGGCTCGGTCGAGCGGGCGTCGAAGGCGTCGAGCCCACCGGGGCCGCGCTCGTCCTCGGCGCGGCGGCGCACGCGGGCGCGCCAGGCGTCGATCTTGGCGTCGTCGTCGCCGCAGATCAGATAGGCGGGCTTCAGCTCGGCCACGGTGGAGCAGTCTAGGCGCGTGCCCGGAGGTGCTCACCGCTCCGTCTCCACGCGCAGCTCGCGCCCGTTGATGGTGAGCGTGACGGTCCCGTCCCTGTCCGTGCGGTAGGTCGGCACGCGGGCGTGGTGGAGCGCCGCGAGCGTCGAGGGTGCCGGATGGCCGTAGGTGTTGTGCCGCCCGACCTCGATCCCCGCGACCTCGGGCCGGAGGCGCTCGAGGACCTCGGGCAGGCCGGGATCGGAGCTGCCGTGATGAGGCACCTTCATGGCATCCACGTCGGGTAGGTCGAGGGGCAGGAGCGCGATGCTCTCGGCGTCGGCGGAGAGCATCAAATCGAAGCCACGGGAGCTGACGATCGCCACCACCGCCCTGGGGTTCGGGTCCTCGGGCGCGGGGCCCGGCGGCCGGGGCGGCGGCGACAGGACGCGGATGCGCAGATCGCCGTTGGCGAGCCTCAGGGTTTGCGGTGCGATGGCGCGCACGCGTCTGATGCCGCGCTGGGCGGCGAGG
>JAXDIH010000100.1:0-2725 GCA_034664105.1 Thermoleophilaceae bacterium | reverse complement strand
GCACCGCCACGATGACCGACGTCCTCACCGCCTCGAACCAGGCGGGATCGCTGAACAGGTTCGAGTAACGATCGAGAGTCCACTCCTTGGGCGGGAACTGGAACGTGTTGGCGGCCGTGAAGCCCATAGGGATGACCACCAGCGTCGGCGCCACGAGCCAAAGCGCCACGACAGCGCCATGCAGGCGCTGCCCCAGGTGCGACGGCCGCCTCGGCCGCACGGCAGCGGAGCCCGTGACGCTCATGCGGGGTCGATCCCCGCGCGCAGGCGCGACTGGCCGCGCCGGGCGACCATGCTGCCCAGGGCGATCAGGGCCATCGCGACGACAAGCAGGACCATCGCCATCGCACCGCCGCGGCCCCAGTTCAGCAGCGTGCTGACCTGGATGAAGATGAACTGCGAGATCAGCGCGTTGGTCGGGGAACCGAGCAGAGCCGGCGTCACGTAGAAGCCAAGCGAGATCACGAACACGATCAGGCCCCCGGCCAGGACACCCGAGGCGGACAGCGGTAGGAAGACCTGCAGGAAGGCACGCCTCGGTGGCGCCCCGAGACTCTGTGCCGCGAGCAGGAGCCGACGATCTATTCCACGCACGGCCGCGTAGATCGGCAGCGTGGCGAAGGGCAGGAGTATCTGAATCATCGCAATCGTCACGCCCGACACGTTGCCGATGAGGCGCTGGCGCCCCACACCGATCGCCGCGAGCACGTCGTTGACGGGCCCTTGGTCCTGGAGCAGCACGATCCAGGCGAAGTTGCGCACCATCAGGCTCGTCCAGAAGGGAACCAGCACGAGCGCCAGCAGCAGCGCCCGGGTGCGTCCCCCGACGACTGTCATGAGGTACGCGTACGGGTACGCGATCAAGAGACAAGCCGCCGTTACGGCAACCGACGTGACGATCGTGCGCCGCAGGATCGTCACGTTCGCGGAGGTCTCGAAGAACCACTGGTAGTTGCCGAACGGGACACTGCCGGGCGGTGCGACTTCCGCGAAGCTCCGCCGGACGATCTCGGCGAGCGGATACAGGAAGAAGACCGCGAGGATCAGCAGGGCCGGCAGGACGAGCGGAATCCACGCGCGGCCGGCACGCCTGCGGAGGCGAGCGCCCGCCGCGGGGCGCTCACCTCCGCGCGACATCGAGGTCGAAGTCACCGAATTGGGGCTGGACGCGCCGAGGGCTTGCTCAGCCGGACGCCCACTCCACCCACCGGGAGATCATCTCCTCGTAGTTCGCGGCGTAGTACTCCCAGTCATCCTGGACGGCCACGGCGAGGTGTTCCTCGGTCGCCGACGAGAACGACTGTGCCTCGGCGCTCAGCTTCGGCTTCGCGTCCAGCGTGACCGGGTCATACGAGGTGAGCTCGGCGAACTTGGCCTGCGCCTCCGGGCTGAGGATGTACTTGAGGAACCACATGGCGGCCTCGACGTTCTTGCCGTTCTTGGTCACGCCGATCGATTCGGATGCGCGGATGTTCTGATCCCACGCGACCGCGACGTCGCCGCCCGCGCTGGCCGACTGGTATGCGATCCCGTTCGGGACGATCGACAGCTTGACCTCGCCGGAGGTGAGCTGCTCGATCGCCTGCGCGTACGTGTCGAAGTTCGCGTAGTCCGATTTGATCGTGTCGAGCTTCTTGAACGCGCGGTCGAGGTCCATGGGGAACAGCTCGCCGACCGCTACTCCGTCGGCCAGCAGGGCCGCCTCGAAGAGGCCCGTGTTCGGCGCGTACGCCGCGTTGTAGGCGGTGCGCTTGCCCGGGTACTTCTCGGTGTCGAAGAAGTCCGCCCAACCGCTGGGCGGAGGGCTCAACGACTTGTTGTAGGCGAAAACCTGCGAGTAGGCGAAAAACGGCGCGGTGTTGTCGCTGACCGCGAAATCCGGGTTCAGGTTCGACAGGTCGACGATCGACTTGTCGATCGGCTCGTAGAGCTTCGTCTGAACCGGCGCAAGCGAGCGGAAGCCGTCCACGTGCACGATGTCCCAGCTCACGTTGTTCGACTCGACCTGAGCCTGGAGCTTCGCGGAGTCGATCGGTCCGTCCTGGCGTACGGTGCAGCCCGTCAGCTTGGCGAAGGGCTGCCCGAGCGCCTTGTCCGCGGCCTTCCCAGTCTCGCCGCCGTAGGTCGCCATCGTGAGCGTCACGCCGCTCAGGTCAGGCCATTTGCCCTTCGCTACGGCCTTCTTCGCCCCGCCTCCGTCCGCGGATTGATCGTCGTTGCCGCAGGCGGCTAGGACACCGCCCACCCCGAGTAGGGCTCCACTCGCTACCGCGCCGCGTAGCACCTGCCGGCGAGTAGCCAAGGATTTCCCAGGCTGCCTTTCTATACCCACAACCCCCGTCCCCTCTCGTCATAAAGGCCATGAGCGTCCGATTATCGGCCGCCCCTGGTCGAATGATCGTGATTCTGACCACGGGGGTAGACGGTGTCAAGGTGCGGTTACGTACAGTCCGCGCACGGCTACCGCCCCCGGCGCCCCCAGCTGTGCCCGGCCGGCGCCACCGCGCGCAGGTCCGCCTCCTCCCCCGCGTCGCTGCTCCACGCGCGCCGCGGCTCGATGTGCGTGACCTTGGCCACGGGCAGGTCCGGGCGCTCCAGCCGCTCGATGTGGTCGACCAGCACGTTGGTAGTGCCATCGCGGCGCTCCAGGCGGCCGGTGGCCAGCACCAGCGGCTCCGCCCGCACCGCCAGCCTGAAGCGCTCGTGGACCGCCACGGGAACGATC
>JAXDIH010000097.1:0-5444 GCA_034664105.1 Thermoleophilaceae bacterium | reverse complement strand
GTTCGCGATCAGGACGGTGTTCGGCTCGTAGGCCGGGAACATGCGCCCGATCCACAGCTTGTGCAGGCCGACGTCCGAGATCAGGATGTCCTCGCGGCCGAGCGCCTTGCGGATCTCGTAAAGCGCTCGCGGCGGCTGCACCGGGAACGCGTCGTCGTCCTTCGCCTGCTCGAAGCGCCCGAGCACGACGTCGCGCAGGTGCGTGGACCCGCCTTGGTGGGGCACGTGACGGCACTCCTCACCCAGCCGCGTGAGCACGTGGTAGATGTCGCCGATCAGCTCGACCTCGGGGATGAAGTACTCGTCGATCTCGGCCGGCACCGAGTCGATGCAGATGATCTTCTTGTCGCGCCGCGGGTTCCAGTGCTCGGGCGAGTGCTCGACCAGGTCGTAGCCGATTGCCAGCACCAGGTCGGCCTCGTCGAAGCCGGCCATGTTGTAGTCGCCCGACTGCAGGCCGACCGAGCCGAGCCACTTCGGGTTGTCGTGGGGGATCAGCCCCTTGCCCATGAACGTCTCCGCGACCGGGATGCCGGTCGAGCGCACGAACTCGCGCAGCGCCGGCGCGCCCTTCGCGCGGACCACACCGTTGCCCGCCAGCACGACCGGGGTGATCGCGGACCGGACCAGGTCGGCCGCGCGCAGCAACTCGCGCGCGGCCGGCTCGCTGCGCACCGGGCGGCTGCGCGGCAGCGGCGACGCGTCGATCTCCTCCACCATCACGTCCTCGGGCAGCTCGATGTGCGTGGCGCCCGGCTTCTCCCCCTCGGCCAGCTTGAACGCCTTGCGCACGACCTCGGGGATGATCGCCGCGTCGGTCAGGCGCGCGTTCCACTTGGTGATCGGGCGCATCACCCGCAGCAGGTCGATGTACTGGTGCGACTCCTTGTGCATGCGCTCCAGGTCGCCCTGGCCGGTGAGCGCGACCAGCGGGGCGCGGTCGAGGAACGCGTCCGCCACCGCGGTGACGAGGTTGAGCGCCCCCGGGCCGAGTGTGCCGAGGCAGACCCCGGCGTGGCCGGTCAGCCGGCCGTAGACGTCGGCCATGTAGGCGCCCCCCTGCTCGTGGCGCACCGGGACGAACTCGATCGACGAGTTCGACAGCGATTCGTTGAGGTCCAGCGTCTCCTCACCGGGGATCCCGAACACGTGCTTGACACCCTCGGCTTCGAGGCACTCCACGAACACGTCCGATGCCTTGCGCTTGGCCATCGCCCAAGGACGATACCCGCGACCGGTAACTTCAATGATGTGGCCCTGGTGGCGCGTTACGCCAAGAGCGGAGACCTCAACATCGCGTACGTCGCGGAGGGCGACCGCCCGCTCGACCTGGTCTGGATTCCGCCCTGGATCTCCCAGGTCGAGTACCTGTGGGCCGAGCAGACGCTGACGCGCGTGATGGACCGTCTGACCGGTTTCGCGCGCGTGATCACGTTCGACCGGCGCGGCTCGGGCCTGTCCGACCCGCTCTCCGGCGCCCCCACGCTCGAGGAGCAGATGGACGACGTGCTCGCGGTGATGGACGCCGCCGGCTGCGAGCGAGCCGCGATCGCCGGCACGCTGGAGGGCGGGCCGATGGCCACGCTGTTCGCGGCCACGCACCCGGACCGGGTGAGCGCGCTGATCCTCTACGCGGCCTTCGCCCGGGCGACCTGGGCGCCGGGCTACGAGTGGGCCTGGCCGGCGGAGGAACGCCAGGTGCAGATGGACCAGGCGGTCGAGCACTGGGGGGAAGGCCTGGTGGCCGCCAGCGTCGCGCCCAGCATGACGAGCGACCCCGACTTCATGGAATGGGCGGGCCGGCTGGAGCGGCTGGCGGCGAGCCCCTCGACGATCAAGCGCATCTTCGACCTGATCGGCGAGTTCGACGTGCGCGACGTGCTGCCCTCGATCCGCGTGCCCACCCTCGTGCTGCACCGGCGCGAGGACAGCTTCATCAAGATCGAGCACTCGCGCTACATGGCAGAGCGCATCCCGGGCGCGAAGCTCGTGGAGCTCGAGGGCGGCGACAACATGTACTCGATCGGCGACAGCGAGGCGCTGCTGGGTGAGATCGAGGAGTTCCTCACCGGGGAGCGCCACGATCTGCGCGAGCCCGATCGCATGCTGGCGACCGTCCTGTTCACGGACATCTGCGGCTCCACCGAGCACGCGGCGAAGATGGGCGACCGCAGCTGGCGGTTCATGCTCGAGCGTCACGACGCGCTGTTCCGGCGCGCTCTGGAGCGCCACCGCGGCCGCGAGGTCAAGCGCACCGGCGACGGCTTCCTCGCGACGTTCGACGGGCCGGCGCGGGCGATCCGCTGCGCCTCGGACATGGCCGGCGCTGTCGCGTCGATCGGATTGCAGGTGCGGGCCGGCCTGCACACCGGCGAGCTGGAGGTGATGGACGGGGACCTGGGCGGCATGGCCGTGCACATCGCCGCACGGGTGCTGGACCGCGCCGAGCCCAGCGAGGTGCTCGTGTCGAGCACCGTGAAGGACCTCGTCGTGGGGTCCGGCATCGACTTCCAGGAGCGCGGAGCGCACGAGCTGCGGGGCGTTCCCGGCGAATGGCAGCTTTTTTCCGTTAGTTGAAGTCCCGCTACCTTCCGCCGATAGAAGCGTTGTAGGGATTCATGCGTCGAACGCTCGCCGTCACAGCCTCACTGCTCGTCTTTGCCGTAGCGACCTCCGCGGCGGACGCTGCCGTGCGCCACGTCATTCGCGGCGCCGGCTTCGGCCACGGCATCGGCATGAGCCAGTACGGCGCCTACGGCTACGCGCTCAACGGCGCCAAGTACGAGGGGATCCTGGCCCATTACTACAAGGGCACGCGCCTGGCCACGGCGCCGACGCGCCCGGTTCGCGTGCTGCTGCAGCCGGAGGACAACTACATCCGCGTGCGCGGCGCCACCCGCATCGACGGGCACGCCCTGAAGCTCGACCGCACCTACGTCGCGCGCGAGTCGGGCGGCGGCATCGTGGTGAAGACCTCTTCGGGCAAGCGCGTCGCGCGCGTCGGCAACGGGGCGCGCTTCGAGGGCCCCGACGCGGTGCGGCTGCTCGGCCCTGCCCTGAACTTCGTCAGCGACGGCCTCTACCGCGGCGCGATCGAGCTGCGCACCGAGGGTGCGGGCATCACCGCGATCAACGTGCTGGACCTCGACACCTACGTGCGCGGCGTGGTGGCCGGCGAGATGCCCAGCTCGTGGCCGCTCGAAGCGCTCAAGGTGCAGGCCGTGGCCGCCCGCACCTACGCGCTCGCCACGCGCAAGACGACGGGCCTGTACGACCAGTACCCCGACACGCGCTCGCAGGTCTACCGCGGCGTGACGGGCGAGAGCGTGCGCAGCGACGCCGCCGTGCGGGACACCGCCGGGCGGATCGTCACCTACGGGGGCGTGCCGGCCGTGACCTACTACTTCTCCACCTCCGGCGGCCACACCGAGAACGTGGAGTTCTCCTTCGTGGGCTCGCTGTCCAAGCCCTGGCTGGTCGGCGTGCCCGACCCCTACGACACGCAGTCGCCCTACCACCGCTGGCAGGTGAAGACGACCGCCGCGGCGCTGGACCGCGCGCTGGGCGCGCCGGGCAAGTTCAAGAGCGTGAAGGTGCTCGAGCGCGGCGTCTCGCCCCGCGTCGTGCGCGCCCGCGTGCTCGGCACCAAGGGGTCCACCGTCCTCACCGGCCCGACGATCCGCACGCGCCTCGGGCTGCGCGACACCTGGTTCACGTTCGTACGCGTCGCGAGCAGCGCGCGCTACCCGCGCTCGGCGCGGCCGGCGAGCTGGGGCGCCCGAATGACCGCTCCCGCGCTGGCGGGTCAGTTCTCACCGACGCCGAAGCGCCGGGTGCTGGTGCTGGAGCGTCGCGCCGGCGATCGCTGGGTCGCGGTGAAGCGCATTCGCACGACCGCCTCGGGGCGCTATCGGGCGAGCATCGGGCGCGCGGGCGCCTACCGAGTGCGCGCCGGCACGGTCGCCGGGCCGGCCGTCCGCCTGCGGTGAGGCGCGCGGCAGCGCTGCCGCTGGCGCTGGGCCTGCTGCTCCTGCTCGCGCCCGCCGCGAGCGCGCTGAGCCTGCGTGCCAGCGCTCACGACCCCGGCCGGATCGCGCTGCGAGTGCAGGCCCGTCCCGGCGTGGACCTGATCGTGCGCGACGAGGTGACCGGCGTGCAGCGCACGGTCATCCCGAGCAGCGCGGAGTTCGTGCTGAGGCGCTTCGCGACGTGGAGCTGCGCGAGCTCGACGCGGCGCTTCACGGCGACGCAGGTGACCGCGGACGGCTCGTTCGCCACGGTCTCGGCCGAAGTCCGCACGCCCACCTGTGCCCATCGCATGACGATGGACGGCCCGCGCGTGATCCGGGCACCGCGCGTGGCGGCCATGCACCTGCGCGACCGCTGGCGCCTCGGCGACTTCGCCGTTCGCTTCTGCGTGCGCGCGCCGGGCGCGCGCGAGCGCTGCCGGTCGGTGCCGCTGCGGGCCGGGCGGCGCGAACGCACGGTCCACTTCCGAGCGCTGCGGCCGGGGGGCTATGTGGTGACCGCCGCGATGCCGTACCAGCGCCTGCGCCGCACGGTGCGCGCGAACCCGCAGAGCGGGCGCCTGCGCATCCTCGCCACCGGGGACTCGATGATCCAGATCGTCGACTCGTTCATGCGCGAGCGGGCCGGCTCGCGGCGCGGTGTGGTGCGCAGCGACGCGCGCGTGGCCACCGGGATCTCCAAGCCGTCGCTGCTCGACTGGCGGGCGCACGCGCGTGAGCAGGCCGCGAGCGTCCGGCCCGACGCGACGGTGGTGTTCCTCGGGGCCAACGACGGCTTCCCGATGGCGGGCGCGGACTGCTGTGGTGCGCCCTGGATAGCCGAGTACGCCCGGCGCGCACGCGACATGATGCGCACCTACGCGCGCGGCGGCCGCGGGCGGGTGTACTGGCTGCTGCTGCCCGCGCCGCGCGAGGGGTTCTTCCGCGAGGCCTTCCCGGCGGTCAACGCGGCCCTGCGTGAGGCGGCGCGCAGGCTCGGGGACGACGTGCGCCTGATCGACCTGGGCCAGGTGTTCACTCCCGGCGGGCGCTACCGCAGCTCGATGACGATCGACGGCAAGCGGGTGCGGGTGCGCCAGGACGACGGCGTGCACCTCAACACGGCGGGGGCCGCGCTGGCGGCGCGGCTGGTGATCGAGGCTATGGAGCGCGACCGGATGCTGCCTCGAGCGCCTCGGCCTTCGTTGCGTAGCCACGGCAGTGGATGACCTTCCGGCCACGGAACGTGAACACCTGCCAGGTGCGGCTCTCGACGCGGGCGCCGGTGTCCCTGCCGCGCCCCCATTGGTGAAGGCAGACCACCACGGAGTCGCCCGCATCGATCGCCTCGTCGGCCTCGAAGCCGAAGTCGTCGAAGGCGGAGGCCCACTCCTGGAGGAACCTGGCGACCGCCGCGGGGCCGTGGTAGGTCACCGC
>JAXDIH010000094.1:0-4708 GCA_034664105.1 Thermoleophilaceae bacterium | reverse complement strand
CCCACCCCCGAGCTCGGCCCCGGCGAGGCGCTCGTCGCCGTCATGGCCAGCGCGATCAACTACAACACCGTCTGGACATCGATCTTCGAGCCGGTGTCGACGTTCACCTTCCTCGAGCGGTACGGCCGGCTGAGCCCGCTGTCCAAGCGCCACGACCTGCCCTACCACGTGGTCGGGTCCGACCTGGCGGGCGTCGTCCTGCGCACCGGCCCCGGCGTGCACGCGTGGGAGCCCGGTGACGAGGTGGTCGCGCACTGCCTGAGCGTCGAGCTGGAGAGCCCGGACGGGCACAACGACACGATGCTCGACCCCGAGCAGCGCATCTGGGGCTTCGAGACCAACTTCGGCGGCCTGGCCGAGCTTGCGCTGGTGAAGTCCAACCAGCTCATGCCCAAGCCGGCACATCTCACCTGGGAGGAGGCGGCAAGCCCGGGGCTGGTCAACTCGACGGCCTATCGCCAGCTCGTGTCCCGCAACGGCGCCGGCATGAAGCAGGGCGACGTCGTGCTGATCTGGGGCGCGTCCGGCGGCCTGGGCTCGTACGCGACCCAGCTGGCCCTGGGCGGTGGCGCCACACCGGTGTGCGTCGTGTCCAGCGACGCCAAGGCCGACATCACCCGCGCGATGGGCGCGGAGCTGATCATCGACCGGAGTGCGGAGGACTACCGGTTCTGGCGGGACGAACACACCCAGGACCCCAAGGAGTGGCAGCGCCTCGGCAAGAAGATCCGCGACCTCACCGGGGGCGACGACGTCGACATCGTGTTCGAGCACCCCGGGCGCGAGACGTTCGGCGCGAGCGTGTACGTCGCCCGGCGCGGCGGCACGATCGTGACCTGCGCCTCGACCAGCGGCTTCCTGCACGAGTACGACAACCGCTACCTGTGGATGAACCTCAAGCGCATCATCGGCTCCCACTTCGCCAACTACCGGGAGGCCTGGGAGGCCAACCGGCTCATCGCCCGCGGCAGGATCCACCCGACGCTCTCCCGCACCTACCCGCTCGAGGAGGTCGGCGAGGCGGCGTACGCCGTCCATCGCAACGCCCACCAGGGGAAGGTGGGCGTGCTCGCCCTCGCGCCCCGGGAGGGTCTCGGCATCCGGAACGCGCAGCTGCGCGCGCAGCACGAGCCGGCGATCAACCGGTTCCGCGACGTCTAGCCCAACGGACGGCCGCAACCGGCACGCCGGAGTCTGACAGTCGGCGCTGGTTCTGACACCATGCCTATCCATGGAGCCTGACTCCACAGCTTCCTCCCCCGACGCCGGCAACGACACCTCGCAGATCGCGGAGCGGGCCGGCCGGCTCCTGTATGCCGCCCAGGCGCAGGCCGATCGGCTCCTCACGCAGACCCAGCAGGAGATCGCGGTCGAGATGGCCGTCGTCCACCAGCTGCGCGACGAGGCCCAGCGCAAGCACGACGCGGTCGCCGAACGGCTGGGGGCGGCGGAACGGCTCGAGGAGGAGGCGGTACGACGCCGCGCGGACGCGCTGGAGGAGGCTGCTCGACGCCTTGACTCAGCGCTCGCCGAAGCGGAGCGGCACCGGGCCGAGGCCGCCGACGAGGCGCAGCAGCTGCTCGCCGACGCCGCCGACCAGGGTGCGATGCTCGTCACCAGCGGCTCGGCGAGCGCCGACGACCTGGTGGCCACCGCGCAGCGTGAGGCGGACACCGTGCGCGATGTCGCGTCCGCGGACGCCGAGTCGATGCGGGCGCAGGCGATCGACCTGCGCGAGAAGGCCCGCCAGGAGGCGGATGCGATCATCGCGCAGGCCCGTGCTGACGCCGACACGCGTCGTCGCGAGGCCGACGAGGAGGCCGCGGGCCGGCTGGAGCAGGCGCAGCACGAGGCCGGCCGCATCGTCGCGGAGGCCGCGGAGCAAGCGGCCACCGCGCACCGCGAGGCCGCCGAGCAGGTCGAGTCGATCAAGCGCGGCGTACAGGCGGAGGTGGACCAGGCCAAGAGCGAGGCCAGCAGCCTGCGCGCCGACGCGGAGGCGGAGGGGGAGCGGATCCGCACCGCAGCTCGCCGCGAGGCCGACGAGGTGCTGGCCGCGGCGGGAGAACAGACCGCGTGGGCCACCCGCACCGTCGACGAGCTCGTCTCCGCGGCCAACGCCGATGCGGAGCGCATCCGCACCGAGGCGCACGCCGAGGCCCGCAGCACCGTGGCCGAGGTTCGTGCCCAGGCGGAGACATTGATCGCCGGGAGCCGGGAGACCGCCGACGCGCGGATCGCCGAGGCCGAAGCACGGGCGGCCGCCGTCGAGGCCGGCGGGCAGGAGACGCTGGCCGCCGCCCAGACCGAGGCCGAGCGGCGACTCAACGACGCCAGCCACCGGGCCACTCGCACCGTCGGCGATTCCACGCGGAAAGCCGCAGAGATCGAGGCGCGGGCGGCCCGACGTGAGGAGGAGGCCGAGGCAGGCGCCAGGGGCCTGCGGGAACGGGTGGCGAACCAGGTCTCGCTCGCCCAGCGTGAGGCGGAGCAGGCCCGGCGAGACGCCCGGGCCGAGGCCACCCGCATGGTCGCGGATGCTCGCCGGGAGGCCGACGAGCTGCGCACGACCGCCCACCAGCTCTTGGACGACGCGCGTGCCGAGGTCGCCGCCCTCACCACCCGGCGCGACGAGATCGCGGGCGAGCTCGGCCGCCTGTCCGGGGTCATCGAGGCCCTCTCCGTGCCCACGCCGGTGGGAGGGGGCAGCGGTGGGGATCGCCGAGACAGCGGCATGAACGGGCTGGATGCCGACAAACCGGAAGTGCCAAGATGAGTCACGCCCGCTCGATTCGACAGGACTGGATGCGATGACGAACACCGCTGACACCGCCCGCGAGCAGTTCGAGATCGTCCGACGTGGTTACGAGCCGCAGCAGGTCGACCGCCGGATCTCGACACTGGCCCGTGACCTGCAGGCAGCCCGCCAGCGGGCCGCGGAGCTCGAACGGCGGGTCGAGGAGCTGCACCTGCAGAGCCAGCAGGACCAGGCTCAGTCCGACAGCTCAGCGTTCGCGGGGCTCGGCCCGCGGATCGAGCAGATCCTCGCGCTGGCCGACGAGGAGGCCAAGGAGCTGCGCGGACGGGCAGTCGAGGAGACCGAGCAGCACCGGGCACTGTCCGAGCAGGCAGCGGAGAAGGTCCGCGCCGAGGCCGAGCGCTTCTCCGAGGAGCGGCGCAGCGAGGCCGATGCCGAGGCCGCGCGGGTCCTCGAGGACGCGCGCCGCCAGGCCGACCAGCTGCGCGACTCCACTGAACGCGACGCGAAGACCCGTCGCGAGGAGGCCGAGGCACTCTTCGAGAGCAACCGGGCGAAGGCCGCGCAGGCGGCTGCCGACTTCGAGACGACGCTCGCCCACCGGCGCGACCAGGCCGAACACGACTACACCGAGCAGCTGAAGTCCAACGAAGCACAGCTGGCCGCCGTCTCGCAGCGCGCCGAGCAGCTGCGGCTGGAGGCCGAGAAGCTGCGCGCCGACGCCGACCGGAAGTCCAAGCGCACCGTGGACGAGGCGCAGCGCCAGGCCGACGAGATCCTCGCGGAGGCGAAGGCGCACGCCGAGCGCGTCCGCAGCGAGTCCGAACGCGAGCTCAGCGCCGCCACCCAGCGCCGCGACAGCATCAACTCGCAGCTGACCAACGTGCGCCAGATGCTCGCCACACTGACCGGCGCATCGCTGCCCAACCCGTTCGGAGAGGACCGCCCGGCCACGAACGACGACGCACCGGTCGAGAGCGCACCCGGGGCCAAGCCCGGCGGCGCCGCGCCGGCCACCGGCGATTCCTCGGCGCAGCCGGGCACGCCGGCCGCCCCCGCCTCGAACGTCGTGCCGACGCCCGAGTCCGACACCCCGCCCGACGGCGAGCCCACCGGCGACAAGCCGGTTGCAGCCGCGCCGAGCGGCCCGGGCAAGCCGGCAGAAGCGACAGCCGGCACGGAGCCGCCCACCGTGGACACCACTGCCGCGGAGGCGAAGGCGAAGGGTGGCGGCCCCGGGCCGGCAAAGCGCTGAGCCTCGGGTCGTCAGCCCGCCAGCACGCGCTGTGCCGTGGCGATGACGCGCCCGCCCAGCTCCCCGACGACGAGCTGCTCGTTGGGGTCGCCGTCGATCGCCTGGAACGCCGACCAGTACGACGCGGCAAGAACGCCAGCACCGTAGCCAGGTGCCCACGTCGCCGGCGACGTGACGGCGCACTGCGGTGTGGCGCGCGCCCCGGGCCGTCGGACGAGTTGGTTACGCTCCGGCGAGATGTCCGAGCGGCGACGGGAGCGATGCGGTGAGCGAGCGGTCGCAGCCGGAACGGCCGGCGAGCAGCGCCGGCACTGACCCGGCCAGCGTCCGCGAGGACGCGGAGTCCGCGCGGGAGGACATCGAGGCCGCGCGCGAGGCCGTCGAGTCGGCCCGCGAAGAGGCCCAGACCGCCCGCGAGGACGCAGAGCGGAGCACGCAGCCGGACCAGCAGTTCGGCCGTCTGGGGCGGCCCCTGCGGCGTGACTCACCGTTCGTCGTGGGTTTCCTCGGCGCCCTCGGCGTACTGCTCGCCCTCGGCATCGTTCGGGCCATCGCCGAGGCGCGCTCAGTCATCGTGCTCATCGTGGTGTCGCTCTTCCTGGCAGTCGGCCTGAATCCGGTCGTGGAGGCGTTCGTCCAGCGGGGCATGCGCCGTGGGATGGCGATCGGGATCGTGTTCTTCCTCGTCATCGCGG
>JAXDIH010000066.1:0-25270 GCA_034664105.1 Thermoleophilaceae bacterium | reverse complement strand
AGCAGGTAGGGGATCGACCCGGCGGCCCACGCCTGCGGGCGGCACGCCACCGGATACGGCACCGGGCCTTCGCCGGGCGTGCGCGCGTGCCCGCCGAACAGCTCGGGCAGCCGGTAGTCGCCGAACTGGGATGACGCCTCCAGCAGCGCGTCGAACAGCGTGTTGAAGTCGTCGTCGAAGCCGTACTCGCGCAGCCCGCATGCGACCAGCGCGGTGTCGTGCGGCCAGACCGAGCCGGTGTGGTACCCGATCGGGTTGTAGCCCGGATGCCCGGCGGCGAGCGTGCGCACGCCCCAGCCGCTGAACATCGCCTCGCTCATCAGCACGCCGCGCACGCTGAGCGCCCGCTCGGGCGAGATCGCCCCGGCCCAGAGCAGGTGGCCCGGATTCGAGGTGAGCTCGGAGCCCGGGCGCTTCCCGCGGTCCAGGCCGATCGCGTAGGTGGCCATATCGGGAAGCCAGAACCGGTCGAGCTCGAGCCGCAGGCGGTCGGCGCGCTCGCGCAGGCGCTCGCCCTGCGCGCCGTCGCCGTCGAGCTCGAACAGCCGCGCCACCCCGCGCAGCGCCCGGATCGCGTAGCCCTGCACCTCGACCAGCGCGATCGGCGGCTCGAGCGGCATCCCGTCCGCGTACGGCACACCGTCCCAGGAGTCCCGCCAGCCTTGGTTGACCAGCCCGTCGGGCGCGCGGCAGAGGTACTCGATCAGGCCGTCGCCGTCGAGGTCGCCGTAGCGCTCCATCCACCCAAGCGCGGCGTCCACCTGTGGACGCAGCTCACGGAACAGGTCCAGGTTGCCCGACCAGTCGGCGTGGTCGGCCAGCAGCGACAGCCACAGCGGCGTCGCGTCCACACTGCCGTAGTAGCGGGCGAAGGGCGTCTCGCCGAGTGCGGCCGGCTCGCCGACGCGCAGCTCGTGCAAGACCCGCCCGGGCTGCTCGTCGCGCGAGTCGTCGACCTCGCGGCCCAGCAGGGTGCCCAGCAGCCGCAGCGTCTCGGCGGCGACGTCGGAGTCGAAGGCGAGCATCTGCATCGCGCTGATCAGGCCGTCGCGTCCGAACAGGGTCGCGTACCAGGGCACGCCGGCCGAGTAGTACGAGCTCTCCGCCAGCTGCGAGCGCAGCATGTCCAGATCCTGGAGCGATCGAGCCAGCACGCGGTCGAACAGCTCCTGGTCCGACCGCACACGCGTCCCGTCCGGCGGCGACCGCGGCGTGACGACGCCGGCCGTCCCTTCCCCGATCTCCGCCGCCGTGAGCCTGATCGTCAACTCGCGCGACCCGCCGGCCGGCAGGTCGATGTCGAACCGCACGGCTGCCCTGGCGCTCGACAGCTCGATCCCGGCCGGCTCGACGCTCGGCTCCGCGGTGGTCGTCCGCAGCACGCCGTCGCGGCCGAGGACCGAGAAGCGCACGGCGCCCTCGTCGACCTCGACGTGCACAGCGCGCTCGTGGGACGCGACCAGCCCGCGGGTCACGAGCATCGGCTGGAAGTCCGCGGCGAGCACCACCTCGAGGTCCAGGCGGACCGGCTCCCGGTGGTGATTGGCTAGCTCCAGGCGCTCGCGCAGCCCGCCGCGTGCGTCCACGACGCGCTCGCAGCGCAGCGACAACGACTGGGCCGGGAGCCTCACGCCCGGAGCGAGCTCCAGGTCCGGGTTGGTCAGGTCGTGGATGGCGGTGGTGCCGAGCGCGTCCGAGGCCTGCAGCAGCACCGGCGGCTCGCCGTTGAGCAGCAGCCCGTAACCCGACAGGAAGCGGCAGTCCCGGTACCAGAGGCCGAAGGCGTGCCGCTCGTCCAGGGGCACTCCGCCGTCGCGCGGTGTCACCAAGAAGACGTTCTCGGCCTTGACCACCAGCGAGTTGGAGAGTTGGTCCATCTTGCGTCGGTGTGCCCGGTCCGCGCCGGGTAACCCACATCCGATGAAGATCGCGGTGCTCGCGCCGCCCGGCTTGCGACGCCGCTGGTGCACACGCTCCAAGGGTCCGCGGCGCGCGATTGCCGTGGCGCGCACGAGGGTCACCTTTGGTGAGGCATCCGCCATAGGTCATACCTATTTCCGTTGACGCTGCCCCCCGTTTGGGCTACCTTCCGTTTCCACCCGTTATCGCGGGACGTGCGCCGACGAAGGGCGGTCGGACGGACCTCGTGGGTTTGCCGACCTTCCGCGCACGAGGAGAATGCATGGCATACCTGAACTGCCCTACCTGCAGGCTTACGGTGTACAACGCCCCGACGTCGGCGACGTTCGAGGAGTGCCCGCGCTGCCGGGCCAAGCTCGGCAAGGTCAGTCGCCTGTTCCGTTCGGCGCTGCCACCGCGCCTGCAGGAGAAGGCCGGCGAACGGCTGGCGGGCAGTGACCGCGGCGACACCGCGTCGGCATCGTAAGATTCCCGGGATGGACGGCATTCCCGCTCCCGAGGTGGACTCGCGCCCAGGCGAGGAGCTCGCGCAGATCACGAACGGGATCGTGCAGCTGTTCAGTGAGTACTACGGCCGCGGCCCCACTCGGGCCAAGAGCTACCTCCTGGACGACACGTACCTCGTCACCGTCCTGCGCGACACCATGACGACGGTCGAGCGGACGCTGGCTGCCGGCGGGCACGGCAGCCAGGTGCGCAGCACCCGCCTCACCTTTCAGGAGGCGCTGGAGGCCTCGTTCGTCAACGTGGTCGAGCAGGCGCTCGGGCGCAAGGTGGTGGCCTACCACAGCCAGCTGCTCGTGGACGCGGACATCGGCTTCGAGCTGTTCGTGCTCGAGCCCTGAGCTCAGTTGCCGCCCAGGCCGCGGTCCTCCGCGACCTTGTAGGCGATCTGCAGGAAGTCTGAGATCGTCAGCCCGGTCAGCACCGACGTCGTGAAGCGCGTGCCGCGCGGCGCCACCACCAGGCCGAGGTTGAAGGCGCCGGAGATCCACATGCCCAGGCAGTAGGGGCAGATCAGCAGCTCGCCGATCGATCGCCGCCATCCCTGCCCGCGGGCGCGCTCCTCCACCTCGGCCGGCCCGCCGGGCTGCTGGAACTCCGTGAACGGCGCCCGCGCGAAGGCCGTGATCCTGTCCTTCGACAGCAGCCGCGACAGCTTGTGCGTGGCCACGCCCGTGAGCACGATGTCGCGCGTCTCGATGCGTTCGGGGAGCTCGCGCCCGCTGCGCTTGGCCCCGGCGACCCCCGCGGCCATCGCGGCGTTGAACAGAGCCGCCAGCGTCGCGTATGCCGCGAACGGCGGCCGCTCGCCCGGCTCGGCGTAGCCGGCGTAGGCGCCCTCGGCGCGGGCTCGGGTGGCCTCCACGCTCACGACGGGCTGCCCTCCATCTTGCGCGTGTCGCGTGGTTCCACGAACGGCTCCTTGTCCTCAGGGCGCATGCCCTGCTCGATGGCTCGCCCGCGCTCGAGCTCGGCGTTGAACTCGGCTCCGAGCAGGATCATGACGTTCGAGATCCACAGCCAGACCAGGAAGACGATCGGCCCGGCGAGGGCCCCATAGGTCTTGTTGTAGGAACCGAAGTTGCTCACGTAGAACGCGAACGCCAGCGACGCGAGCACCCACCCGAGCACGGCCAGTACGCCGCCGGGCGTGATCCAGCGGAAGCCCGGCTGCTTGACGTTCGGCGCCGCCCAGTAGAGCACCGCGAACATGAAGCTCACCAGCAGCAGCAGCACCGGCCACTTGGCGATATTCCAGACATCTACGGCGGTGTTGCCGACGCCGATCAGATTGCCGGCCTCCTTGGCGAGTCCGCCGCTGAGCGTCACGCCGATCGCGCTGATCGCGGTGAGCACCATCAGCAGCACGGTGAGGCCCACCCGCAGTGGCAGCGTCTTCCAGAGCGGCCGGCCCTCTTCGATCTCGTAGATCGCGTTCGACGCGCGCATGAAGGCGCCTACGTACCCGGAAGCCGACCAGATCGCGGCGACCAGGCCCACGATGAAGAACACGCCGGCGGCGCCCTGGCTGCCTTGGATGTTCTTGATCGCGCTGGTGAAGATGTCCTTCGCCGGACCCGGGGCCACGCTGCCGAGGTTGTCGAGCAGCGGCTTGGTCGCCGACTCGCCGATCAGGCCCAGCACGGACACCATCACGATCAGCGCCGGGAAGATCGCGAGCACCGCGTAATAGGTGAGCGCGGCGGCCCAGTCGGTCAACCCGTCGTCGTTGAACTCCTTGACGGTGCGCTTGAGCACGCCGAGCCAGGAGCCCCGCTTGAGGTCGGTCGGGCCCTCGGCGTTCTCGCGGTCCATGCTCCCGGCTACCCCTCGTGTGGTCGCGTACTCAGGCGGCTTCCGAGAGCGCCGCGACCTCGCGGAACTCCGCAAGCCGCTCGAGCGCCTTGTGCTCGATGCGGCGCACGCGCTCGGGCGACAGGCCCAGGCGCCGTCCCGCTTCGCGCAGCGGGGTGGGGTCGGCGCCGCCGATCCCGTAGCGCAGGCCGATCACCTCGCGCTCCTGGTCGGGTAGCTGGTCGAGCGCCGCGCGCACCGCCTGGTCGCGCAGGCCGATCTCGACCTCCTCGTGGGGCTCGATCTCGTCGCTCGCGAGCAGCTCGCCCAGCTCGGTCTCGCCCTCGGTGCCGACCGGCCGCTCCAGGCTCGTGATGGTGCGCATCACCTCGCGCGTCTCGTTGAGCTCGTCCAGCGTGATCTCGGCAGCCTCGGCGATCTCCTCGTCGGTGGGCGGACGGCCGTGCTTGGCCGCCAGCTCGCGCTCGGAGCGCACGATCTTGCGCTCGCGCTGGCCGATGTGGACGGGGATCCTGATGGTCCGACCCTGGTTGGCCAGGCCGCGCTGGATCGCCTGCCGGATCCAGAACGTCGCGTAGGTGGAGAACTTGTAGCCCTTGCGCCAGTCGAACTTCTCGGCCGCGCGGATCAGCCCGAGGATGCCCTCCTGGATCAGGTCGAGCAGCGCCAGCTCGTGGCCCTGGTACTTCTTGGCGATCGACACGACCAGACGCAGGTTCGAGTTGACCATGCGGTCCTTCGCCTCCAGGTCGCCGCGCTCGATTCGCTTGGCCAGGTCCACCTCGTCGGAGGCGGAGAGCAGCGGGTGACGGCGAACGTCGCGCAGGAACAGCTGCAGCGTGTCGCTGGTCATCGTCGCCAGCTCCTCGTGGTTGTAGTGCGCGCCCGCGCGATCGTTCCCGCAGTCGTCGCTGAGCTCGATCCCGCGCGCGTCGAGTCGCTCCTGTAGCGCCTGCGCGTCCTCCTCCGGGAGATCGAGCTCCTGGACCAGCTCCGAGAGCTCGGACAGGTTGACGCAGCCGCTCTCCTCGCCCCGCTCCACCAGCGCTTCGACCCGCCCCTCGGCGGCACCGTCCGTCATCGTCGGCATATTCAAGGTCTACCCACGGCCCGGGGACCGAAACTGGCTATGCGGGACGGTTCTGCTCGCGCTCGCGGCGCTTGAGCAGGATCTCGTCGCGTACCTCGCGAGCGCGCAGGTGCGCCTGGCCCTCCGGCCAATGCTCGGCCCGAGGCTCCGGCTGAGCCTCCTGCTCGAGGGCCACGACCAGCGCCAGCTCGCGGTCCGCGTCGCCCCGCTTGCCGGCCGCGTAGACCAGCCGGGCGAGCGCCGCCTCGCGGACATACTGCGCGACGCTGAGCCCGAGCTCCGCGCACTCGCTCTCCAGTGCATCCCACAGGTCGGCGCCGAAGCGCACCGTCGTCTGGTGCATCTTGCGAGTCGTCACGCGGGCAGCCTAGGGGGGCGCAGGCGATTGCGCAACCGCTATCGCTTTGCCACAATGGCGATATCGGCGACGAGGCCGCCCAACGAACACTCGTCCAGCTCTCCGGCGGTCTCGACCTCGGCCGGTTGTCGCGTCGCCTGGTGCGGCTCATGCGCGAGCGCGGCGGCCGCGGACCCACGCGCGCCAAGGCCTACTGGACCGGCGACGACACGCTGATCGTGCTCTTCCGCGACTGCTTCACGCAGGCCGAGAAGACGCTCTGGGCCGCGGGACGTGAGCACGCCGCCGATCGCTATCGCCACGCGGTCCAGGGCGTGCTCGACACCGCGATGCGCCAAGCGGTGGAGCACGCGATCGCGCGGCCCGTTATCGCGACGATGAGCTGCGCCCATCACGAGCCGGACATGATGGCGGTGGTCTTCATCCTGGAGTCGGTGCCGTAGCGGTTTCGGCGAGCAGCTCGACCGCCGCCGCCACGACCCGGTCGGGCCGCACGCCGCGCAGGCAGAGGTGGTGTCCCTGCGGGCAGACGCTGCGGTAGCACCAGCGGCAGGGCACGTCGTGGAACAGCACCCGGCTCGGGACCATCCAGGGCATGTGCTGCGGGTTGGTCAGCGCGTAGAGGTCGACGACCGGCGTGCCGACCGCGGCGGCCAGGTGGACGGGCCCGGAGTTGCCTGCCATCAGGAGCGGCGCCGCCTCGAGCAGCGCGGCCAGCTCGTCCAGGCCCAGCTGCCCGGCGAGCATCGGGCCCGGCTCGCCCGCGAGCTCGTGCGCCCGCGCGGCCACCTCGACCTCGGACGGGTCGCCCGTGAAGACCAGCCGCAGCCCGTGCTCCTCGGCGAGCGTTCGGCAGGCCTGCCCCCACAGCTCTACCGGGTAGCGCCGTGACTGCGCGGTGGCGCCGGGATGGACGACCGCCCAGGCGCCGTCGAGGTCGGCGCCGGCCAGCATCGCGCGCACGCTGGCCCGGGCGGCTTCGGGCACCTCGACCTGGAGGGGAGCGTTCGGTGCCGTTGCGCCCAGCGACTCCACGAGCGCGAGCTGGCGGCGCACCTCGTGGCGCTGCAGGTCCTCCGGCTCCGGCTCGGGCAGCCAGTCGGTGAGGAGCCCGTACGGGTTCTCGCGGCAGTGGGCCGCGCGGCGCGGCACGCCGGCGAGGTGGCACATCAGCGCCGCGGGCAGGGGGCTCTGGGTGTAAACGGTGAAGATCACCGCGGCGTCGAAGCCGCCGTCGCGCAGCGCGCCCAGCAGGTGCTCGTCGGGCGCGGACCCGCCGTTGCGCTCGCGCTTCATCCAGGGCGCGTCGTAGACGATCGTCTCGTCCACCTCGGGCATCAGGTTGCCCGCGGCCGCCCCCGGGGGCGAGGTGAGCAACGTCAGCCGCCGGCCGGGGGCGGCGGCGCGCAGGGCGCGCAGGGCGGGACCGGTCATCAGCACGTCGCCGAGCGTGTCCAGGCGGACGCAGAGCACGCGCTGAGCGGTGGGGGGAAGGGGCGGCATCCCGCGAACCGGTTGCCCGGCGGCGGACCGGTTGAAGCGACTGTTTCTGGAACCGCTTCTCGGGTAGCGAGGCCGGACAGGACGAGCCCGCTTGAAATCGGGGCGGGGCGGACGCACTTGAAGTAGTAGTCGAGGGACGTACCAGGCGCTGTGTCGCGTCGGGGCGGACTCCGCAGAAGGACTCAATCGGAGGTTTGCCTTGCCTTTCCGGGTGCTCGGAATCAACGCCGCGTTCCACGACCCGTCGGCTGCGCTGGTGTGCGACGGGAAGGTCGTCGCGGCCGCCGAGGAGGAGCGCTTCTCGCGGCGCAAGCACGGCAAGGAGCCGGTGCCGTTCTCGGCGTGGGAGCTGCCGGAGCGCTCCGCCCGCTGGTGCCTGGAGCAGGCGGGCCTCGAGCCCGCGGAGCTCGACGCCGTCGTCTACGCCTACGACCCGGCGCTGGCCTCCGTGCGCAGCGACGATCCGATCGCCGCCCGCTGGGAGGGTCTGCGCACGCTCTTCGCGGAGCGCGCGCCGCTGTTCCTGAAGACGGCGCTCCCGGGCCTCGACCCCTCGCGCGTGCGCTTCGTCGCGCACCACGTCGCGCACGCGGCATCGGCCTTCCTCGCCGCGCCGTTCGACTCCTGCGCGGTGCTGACCTTGGACGGGCGCGGCGAGAGCACCTCCCAGCTGGCGGGGCACGCGCGCGACGGTCAACTCGAGGTGCTGTACGAGCAGCGGCTGCCGCACTCGCTCGGGCTCGTCTACGAGGACCTGACCGAGCACCTCGGCTTCCGGCGCGCCTCGGACGAGTACAAGGTGATGGCGCTCGCCTCGTACGGCGAGCCGCGCTGGCTCGGCGAGCTGCGCGAGGCGCTGCGGGTCACGCCCGATGGCGGCTTCGTGGCCGAGCCGCTCGACTGGGACCGCTTCGCGCCGGCGCTGGCGGGAGGCGGGGTCTGGGGCTCCGAGCACGCCGACCTCGCAGCCAGCGTGCAGCGCCGCCTGGAGGAGGTGGTGCTCGACCTGGCCCGCTGGGTCCACGCGCGCACGGGCGAGTCGAGACTGGCGCTGGCCGGTGGGGTGGCGCTCAACTGCGTCTGCAACTCGCGGCTCTGGCGCGAGGGCCCCTTCGACGAGATGTGGGTGCAGCCCGCGGCCGGCGACGCCGGCACCGCGCTGGGCGCCGCGCAGCAGGTGGCCCGGGAGCTGGGCGACCGGATCGCGCCGATGGACACCGCGGCCCTCGGGCGAAGCTGGGACGGCGACGCGCTGGACGCCTGGCTGCAGCGGGCGGCGATTGCCTACGAGCGACCGGACGACGTGGCCGAGGAGGCCGCGGAGATCCTCGCGCGCGACGGCGTGGTCGCGTGGTTCGAGGGGCGCGCCGAGTTCGGCCCGCGCGCGCTCGGACACCGCAGCCTGCTCGCGGACCCGCGCTCCGCCGCCAACCTGGAGCGCCTCAACGACGTCAAGGGCCGCGAGCAGTTCCGGCCGGTCGCCCCGATGGTGCTGGCCGAGCGGGCGGGGGAGATCTTCTCCGGCGGGCCGATCCCGAGCCCCTACATGCTGTTCACCCACGACGTGGCGCCGGAGTGGCTCGAGCGCATCCCCGCCGTGGTCCACGTGGACGGCACGGCGCGCATCCAGACGGTCGACGCCGAGCGGGAGCCCGCGATCGCGCGCATGCTGCGCGCGTTCGAGCGCCGCACCGGCGTGCCGGTGGTGGTCAACACGAGCCTCAACACTGCCGGCCGCCCGATGGTCGACGACCCGCGCGACGCGCTCGAGTGCTTCGGCTCCGCGCCGGTCGACGCGCTCGTCATGGGCCCGTTCCTCGTGCGCCGGCCGACCTCTGAGGCGGCTATGGGGCAACCGGAGGAGGCCGGGGTGCTGGCGTGAGCTACGACGTGGTCATCCCCACGAGCGGGCGACCTTCGCTGGCGCCGCTGCTGGCGGCGCTGGGCGCCGGCGCCGGGCCGCTGCCGCAGCGAGTCCTGGTCGTGGACGACCGCAGGGCGCCGGACGGCGCGTTGCCCATCGGCGAACCGCCTGAAGAGCTGTTCGAGCTGATCGAGGTGGTGCGCGGCGCGGGCCGCGGGCCCGCCGCGGCCCGCAACCGCGGTTGGAGGCGCGCCCGCGCCGACTGGGTGGCCTTCCTCGACGACGACGTGCTGCCGGCACCGGGTTGGCGGCGGGAACTGACGCGCGACACCGACTCCCTCTCCGGTTGCGTGGCTGGCTCCCAGGGGCGGATCCAAGTGCCGCTGCCCGGTGTCCGGCGGCCGACCGACTGGGAGCGCAACACGGCGGGCCTCGAGCGGGCTCGCTGGGCGACGGCCGACATGGCCTATCGCCGCTCTGTCCTCGCGTCGGTCGGCGGCTTCGACGAGCGCTTCGAGCGCGCCTACCGCGAGGACGCGGACCTGGGGCTGCGCGTGACCGGCGCCGGGTGGGAGATCGTCCGCGGCGAGCGCACCGTCGTGCATCCGGTGCGCCGGGCCGGACCGCTGGTGAGCGTGCGCCTGCAGGCCGGCAACGCCGACGACGTGCTCATGGCCGCGCTGCACGGCCGTGACTGGAGGGACCGCGCCGCCGCGCCGGGCGGGCGGCTGCCCCGCCACGTGGCGGTCACGGCCGCGGCTCTCGCCGGTGCGGGCGCGCTCGCCGCGGGCAGCCGCCGGACCGCGGCCGTTGGCCTGGGCGCCTGGCTGGCCGGGACCGCCGAGCTGGCCTGGGCGCGCGTGCGGCCGGGGCCGGGCACCCCCGCCGAGCTGGCGACCATGCTCGCGACGTCGGCGTTGATCCCGCCCGCCGCCACGGCCCAGCGGCTGCGCGGCCACGCGCGCCGGGCGCGACTGCTCGCGGACTCGGCACGCACGCCGCGGCCGCTGCCGGAGGCCGTGCTGCTCGACCGCGACGGCACGCTCATCCGCGACGTCCCCTACAACGGCGACCCCGAGCGGGTGGAGCCGATCGAGGGCGCCGGCGAGGCGCTCGATCGCCTCCGCGCGGCCGGGATCCCCACGGCGGTGATCTCGAACCAGAGCGGCGTCGGCCGCGGCCTGATCCGCGCGCGCGACGTGGCGGCGGTCAACCGCCGCGTCGAGGAGGTGCTCGGCCCGCTCGGTCCCTGGGTCGTCTGCCCGCACGCCCCGGAGGACGGTTGCGACTGCCGCAAGCCGCGGCCGGGGCTGGTGCTCGACGCGGCCGGCCGGCTCGGGGTCAGGCCGGAGCGCTGCGTGGTGATCGGAGACATCGGCGCCGATGTCGAGGCCGCTCGAGCGGCCGGCGCGCAGGCGGTGCTGGTGCCCACGCCCGCCACCCGGCCCGAGGAGGTCGTGGCCGCTCCCGTGCTTGCGCGGACGCTGCTGGAGGCCGTCGACCACGTGCTCGGAGCTCGACCGTGAGGGTGCTGCTCTGGCACGTGCACGGCTCGTGGACCACCGCCCTCGTCCACGGCGCACACCAGTACCTGCTGCCGGTGCTCCCCGACCGCGGCCCGGACGGGCGCGGCCGCGCGCGGACCTGGGACTGGCCGCCGCACGCGGTGGAGGTCACGCCCGAGGAGGCTGCCGAGGCGGACGTGGACGCGATCGTCCTGCAGCGCCCGGCGGAGTTGAACGGGCTGGCGGAGGCGTGGCTGGGCGGGCGCCGCCCGGGGCGCGACCTGCCCGCCATCTACGTCGAGCACAACGCGCCCCAGGGGCGCATCGCCGAGATGCGCCACCCGGCCTCCGACCGGCCGGATGTCGTGCTCGTGCACGTGACCCACTTCAACGACCTGTTCTGGGACGCCGGATCCACCCCGACGCGGGTTATCGATCACGGGATCGTCGACCCCGGCAAGCGCTACACGGGCGAGCTGCCGCGCGCGGCGGTTGTCATCAACGAGGCGCGCCGCCGCGGCCGGGTGACCGGTACCGACCTCCTGTCCCGCGTGAACGGCAAGGTGCCGGTCGACCTGTTCGGCATGGACGCCGGCGCGCTCGGCGGCACCGAGAACCCGCCGCAGGAGCAGCTGCACACCGAGATGGCGCGCCGGCGCGTGTACCTGCACCCGATCCGCTGGACGTCGCTGGGCCTGTCGCTGATCGAGGCGATGCACCTGGGCATGCCGATCGTCGCGCTGGCCACCACCGAGGCGCCCGAGGCGGTTCCGGCCGCCGCGGGGATCGTGTCGACCGACGTGGACGTGCTGTCGCACGCGGTGCGCGACTTCGTGCGCGATCCGGATGCCGCGCGCGCCGCCGGGGAGATCGCGCGTTGCGCGGCGCTGGAGCGCTACGGGCTGAGCCGCTTCCTGTCCGACTGGGACGAGCTGCTGGAGGAGGTGGCCGGATGAGGGTGGCGATGGTGTCCGAGCACGCCAGCCCGCTGGCCGCCCTCGGTGGCGTCGACGCCGGTGGCCAGAACGTGCACGTGGCCGCGCTGGCCTGCGCCGTGGCCCGCCGCGGGGTGGAGGTGGTCGTCCATACCCGCCGCGACGACCCCGACCTGCCCGCGCGGGTGGCGATGGCGCCCGGCGTGGAGGTACAGCACGTGGACGCTGGGCCCGCGGCTGCCATCCCGAAGGACGAGCTGCTGCCGCACATGCCCCGGTTCGCGGCGCAGCTCGGCGAGGCTTGGCGGCGCGAGCGGCCGGACGTGGTCCACTCGCACTTCTGGATGTCGGGCTGGGCCGCCATGGAGGCGGCCGCGCCGCTCGGCATCCCGGTGGCGCACACGTTCCACGCGCTCGGGGTGGTCAAGCGCCGTTACCAGGGCGAGCGCGACCCGAGCCCCGCCGAACGGACCGGGATCGAGCGCGACCTGGTGCGGCGGGTCGACCGGATCGTCGCCACCTGCACCGACGAGGTCTTCGAGCTGATCCGCATGGGCGCCCCCAGCCCGCACGTGACCGTGATCCCCTGCGGCGTGGACCTGGAGCTGTTCCGCCCGGACGGCCCGGCGGCCGCACGGGCGCCCGGGCTGAGCCGGCTGCTCTGCATCGGTCGCTTGGTGGAGCGCAAGGGCATCGGCAACGTGATCTCGTCGCTGGCCGGCGTGCCGGACGCCGAGCTGGTCATCGCGGGCGGCCCCGATCGCGAGCGGCTCGACGAGGATCCGGAGGCGCGCCGCCTCACCCTGCTCGCCGAGGAGGCCGGCGTGGCAGACCGCGTGCACCTCTGCGGCGGCCTGCAGCGCAGCGCGGTGCCCCCCTTGATGCGCTCGGTCGACGCCGTGGTGTCGGCGCCCTGGTACGAGCCATTCGGGATCGTGCCGCTCGAGGCGATGGCCTGCGGCGTGCCCGTCGTGGCCTCGGCGGTGGGCGGGATGATCGACAGCGTCGTCGACGGTGTGACCGGCGTGCACGTGCCCCCGCGCGACCCCGAGCGCCTGGCCGCCGTGCTGGCCGACCTGCTCGGCGACCCCGACCGGCGCCGCGCGTACGGGCGCGCCGGGGTGGAGCGCGCCCGGCGCTTGTACGACTGGAACCGGATCGCGGCCTCGTCGCTCGACGTGTACGAGCGCGTGCGCCGGCGCGCGCCGCGCCGCCGCCCCGCGGCCTCGAACGGCAGCTTCCGGCTGCCGCCGACCGCGGCCGAGCACCTGGCCGCCGTGGAGGAGGCGCTGCACCGCCTGGAGGGCGAGCTGGACCAGCTCACCTCCTGGGGCGAGCGGCTGGCGAGCCGCCTGCTCGAAGGCGGACGCCTGCTGGTGGTCGGGAACGGGGGCAGCGCCGCGCAGGCGCAGCACCTGACGGCCGAGCTGGTCGGGCGCTACCAGTCCGAGCGCGAGCCGCTGAGCGCGATCTGCCTGCACGGCGACACGTCGAGCCTCACGGCGATCTGCAACGACTACGGGATCGAGGAGGCGTTCGCGCGGCAGGTGCGCGCGCACGGGCGTGGGGGCGACGTGCTGCTCGCCCTGTCCACCTCGGGCCGCAGCCCGAACGTGCTGGCGGCTGTGCGCGCCGCCCGCGATTGCGGCCTGGGCACCTGGGCGTTGAGCGGCGGCGCCCCGAACCCGCTGGTCGAGCTCTGCGACGAGGCCGTCGCGCTCGATTGCGGCTCCGCCGCCACCGTGCAGGAGCTGCACCAGGTGGCCCTGCACCTCGTGTGCGGCGCGATCGACCGCGAGGTCGCGCTGCGCACGCTCGGACGCAGCCGCGAGGAGGTGCACGCGTGAAGCGGCCGCTGGTGGTGATCGGCGACTCCCTGCTCGACCGCGACATCGACGGCAGCGTCGACCGGCTCAGCCCCGACGCCCCGGTGCCGGTGCTCGACGAGGCCGGTGTGGTCGCCCGGCCGGGCGGGGCGGCGCTGGCGGCCGCGCTGGCCGCATCCGACGGCGGCCCGGTGACGCTGATCACGGCACTCGCGCGCGACGACGCCGCGGGAGAGCTGCGCTTCCTGCTGGAGGCCGCCGGTGTCGACGTGCTGGACCTCGGCCTCGACGGCCACACGCCGGAGAAGGTGCGCTTCCGGACCGGCCAGCGCCCGCTGCTGCGACTCGACCGCGGCGGCGATGGCGGCGCGATCGGCTCGCTTCCGGCGGCCGGACGCGCGGCGGTGGACTGGGCGGCCGCCGTGCTGGTGTCCGACTACGGGCGCGGCGTGGCCGGCGCCGGCGACGTGCGCGACGCGGTGGCCGCGGTCGTCGGACGCGTGCCGACGGTGTGGGACCCGCACCCGCGCGGGCCCGCGCCGCCGCCCGGCGTGAGCGTGACCACGCCGAACGACGCGGAGGTGACCCGGCTCGAGCCCGAGCCACGCGGCGCGGACACCGCGGCAGCCTCCGGGCGGGCCACCGCCCTGCGCGAGCGCTGGAACGCCGGCGCCCTCTGCATGACGCGCGGTCGGGGCGGCGCGCTGCTGGTGCGCTCCGGACGCCCGGCGCTCGCGGTGGCCGCGCCGCCCGTCGGCGGCGGCGATCCGTGCGGCGCGGGCGATCGCTTCTCCACCCGGCTGGCGCTCCAGCTGGCCCGCGGCGCCGAGGCGGAGGACGCCGTGGTCGACGCCGTGGCATGCGCCTCCTACTTCGTCGGCGCCGGCGGGGCGGGTGCGCTGAGAGCGGGGGTCGACGGCGCCGCTCCCCTGACCGTCGAGGACGGCGTGGCGGTTGCCGAGCGGGTCCGCGGAGCCGGCGGGACGCTGGTGGCCACCGGCGGTTGCTTCGACCTGCTGCACGCCGGCCACGTGCGCACGCTGGAGGCGGCTCGCCGCCTCGGCGACGCGCTGGTCGTGTGCCTGAACTCGGACGAGTCCGTGCGCCGCCTCAAGGGGCCGGACCGTCCGCTGGTGCCCGAGTGCGACCGGGCCGCCGTGCTGGGAGCGCTCTCCTGCGTGGACGCCGTGCTCGTGTTCGGCGAGGACACACCGGAGCGCGCGCTCGAGCAGCTGCGCCCCCAGATCTGGGTCAAGGGGGGCGATTACGAGGGAGCGGACCTCCCCGAGGAGCACGTGCTGCGCCGCTGGGGCGGGCGCGCGTTGCTGGTGCCGTACGTGGAGGGCCGGTCCACAACCCGCCTGATCGAGGAGGCAGCCTGCCGTGCCTGAGCTTGGGACAGTGATCGTGACCGGCGGAGCGAGCGGCCTGGGAGCCGCGATCTCGGAGGCCGTGCTGGAGCGCGGCGGGAACGCCGTGGTCCTCGACGTGCAGCAGCCGCGGAACGGCTTCGCGTTCGAGCAGGTGGACCTGTCGCGCACGCGTGACGCCGAGGCCGCGGTGGGTCGGATCGCCGAGCAGCACGGCGCGATCGACGCCGTGGTGACCGCGGCGGGCGTGGACGCCTGCGGCCGCATCGAGGACGTCGACGGCGAGGACTGGGACCGCGTTGTCGCGGTGAACCTGCTGGGCACGGCCGCCGTGGTGCGGGCCGCGCTGCCACACCTCGAGCGCTCCGGTGGCCGCGTGATCACCGTCGCGTCCACGCTCGGCCTGCGGGCGCTGAGCGACGCCACCGCCTACTGCGCCAGCAAGTTCGGCGTGATCGGCTTCTCGCGGGCTCTGGCAGCGGAGACCGCCGGCCGCGTCGGCGTCACCTGCCTGGTGCCGGGCGGCATGCAGACCTCGTTCTTCGACGGGCGCGACGAGCGGTACAAGCCGCCCCCCGACGCCGACCTGGCCCCGCCCAGCCGCGTTGCCGAGACCGTGATGTTCGCGCTCACGCGCCCCGACGGGGTGGAGCTGCGCGAGCTGGTGGTGTGCCCGTCCACGGAGCCGTCGTGGCCCTAGACGGGACACCCACCGTGGTGGTGCTGCGGGCGCTCGGGCTCGGCGACCTGCTCACAGCCGTGCCGGCGCTGCGCGGACTGGCGCGCGCCTACCCAGCCCACCGGCTGGTGCTTGCCGCGCCCCAGCCGTTGGCCCCCCTGGTCGAGCTGGCCGGCTGGGAGCTGGCGCCGGTCGGCGAGCTGGAGCCGCTGCCCGTCGAGCTGCACGGCGCGGACGTGGTGGTGAACCTGCACGGGCGCGGCCCGCAGAGCCACCGGCTGGTGCGGGACGCGCACCCCGGCCGCGCGCTCTGGTTCGAGCACCACGAGATCCCGGAGAGCCACGGGTCGCCGCCGTGGACAGCGGGGGAGCACGAGGTCGCCCGCTGGTGCCGTCTGCTGCGCGAGTCGGGCGTGGCCGCCAACCCGGCCGAGCTGAGCCTCGACCCGCCGCCGGGGCCGGCGCCCGGGCGGAGCGCCGGCGCGACGCTGATCCACCCGGGGGCGGCCAGCGCGGCGCGCCGATGGCCGGTGGACCACTTCGCCGCCGTGGCGCGCGCCGAGGCCGACGCCGGGCACCGCGTGGTTGTCACGGGGTCGCGCGCCGAGGCGCCGCTGGCGCACGAGCTGGCGGCCCGCGCCGAGCTCCCCGCCGACGCGGTGCTCGCCGGCTCCACGGACCTCGAGGCGCTGGCGCGCGCGGTGGCCGCGGCCGAGCGGGTGGTGTGCGGCGACACCGGCGTCGCCCACATGGCCACGGCTTTCGGCACGCCGTCGGTCCTGCTGTTCGGGCCCACGTCCCCGGCCGAGTGGGGGCCACCGCCCGGCTGCCCGCGACACCGGGTGCTCTGGGCCGGCCGCACGGGCGATCCACACTCGGACGCACCCGACTCCGGCCTGCTGGAGCTCGGCGTGGAGGACGCGCTCGAGGCGATCGCAGAGCTCGCCACGCCATGACCGCCGCGGTGGGCGTGGTCATGGCCACGCGCGACCGCCGCGACCGCGCGCTGGCCACGCTCGACCGGCTCGCCGACCTGCCCGAGCGCCCGCCGGTGGTGGTGGTCGACAACGGCTCGGGCGACGGCACGCCCGCCGCGATCGGGCGCCGCCACCCCGACGTGCGAGTGATCGAGCTGGGACGCAACGCCGCCGCCGCCGCCCGCACGGCCGGCGTGCGGGCACTGGACACGCCGCTCGCGGCGTTCAGCGACGACGACTCGTGGTGGGAGCCGGGCGCGCTCCGGCGAGCGGTGGCCGTGTTCGCGGAGCACCCGTGCCTGGCGCTGCTGCAGGGGCGCATCCTCGTTGGTCCCGGGCGCCGGCTGGACCCGACCTGCGCAGCCATGGGGCGCAGCCGCGTTCCCGCGCCCGCGGGCCTGCCGGGCCCGGCGCTGATGGGCTTCGTTGCCTGCGGGGTCGTCGTCCGGCGGGCGCCGTTCCTCGCCGCCGGCGGCTTCCATCCGAGGCTGGGCGTGGGCGGCGAGGAGGAGCTGCTGGCGCTGGACCTGGCGGCCGCGGGCTGGCAGCTCGCTTACGTAGAGTCGGTGGTGGCCCACCACCACCCCGAGCCGGGGCCGGGACGCTCGAGCCGGGCGGAGGTGCAGCTGCGCAACGCGCTCTGGGTGGCGTGGCTGCGGCGCCGCCCCGCGGGCGCGCTGGCGCGCAGCGCGCGACTGACGGCCGCCGCGCTGCGCGAAGGTCGCGCCGGCGCCCTGCTCGAAGCCGGTCGCGGCGTGCCCTGGGTGCTGCGGGAGCGGCGGCCCGTGCCGCCCAGCGTGGACCACGCGGCGCGGCTGGCTAGCCGGAGCTGAGCGCGTCCAGGCGCTTGCGCGCCCGCGACAGGCCGCGCGCGAACGACGCGATGTCGGCCCACGGATCGCCCTTGGCCTGCAGGCGGCGCAGCACGCTCTTGACCGTCCAGCGGTCGGGGCGCAGCTTGGAGTCGGACAGCTCCTCCCACGTGATCGGCGTGGCCACCGGCGCGCCCGGCCTGGGCCGCACCGCATACGGGGGGACGGTGGTCTGGGCATAGGCGTTGCGCATCACGTCGATCAGGATGCGGCCGCCGCGCTCCGACTTGCGGAACTCCGTGGTGAGCTCGTCCGGGCTGCGGCTGGCCAGCAGCTCGGCCGCGGCCCGAGCGAACGGCTTGACGTCCTCGAACGTGGCGCGCCGGCGCAGCGGCGTCCAGACGTGAATGCCCTTCGAGCCGGTCACCTGGGCGAACGGCTCCATGCCGATCTCGCGCAGCAGGTCGCCGACCTGCCGCGCCGCGCGGCGCACGGCGGCGAAGTCCGCTCCCGGTGCGGGGTCGAGGTCGAACACCACGCGGTCGGGCTGGCGCAGCCGGTCGGCGCGCGACAGCCAGACGTGCGGCGTGATGGTGTTCTGGCCGACCATGTAGACGAGCGTCTCGGCGTCGCAGACCACCGCGTGCACCAGCGTGCCGCCGCGCTTCTCGACCTCCACGCGCTTGATCCACTTCGGGTAGTGGTCGGGCACGTTCTTGTGGAAGAAGCCGTCGCCGTCCACGCCGTCGGGGAAGCGCAGCATGCTGACCGGCCGGTTCTTGATGTGCGGCAGCATCCACTCCGCCACCGCCTCGTAGTAGCCGGCGATGTCGGCCTTGCTGAGCCCGTCGGCGGGGAACAGCAGCTTCTCGGGATGGGTGATCGCCACGCTCACGCCGGCCGCTCCCTGACCACGTCGCGGGCCGGCTTGTCCGTGCGCAGGCCGAGGAAGCGCGGGTGGCGCAGGCGTCCGTCGCGCGTCCACTCGGTGAAGCCGATCTGCCCGACCAGCTCCGGCTCCACCCAGTGGGTTCCGCGCGGGATCGGGTCGACGTCGGCGAACGGCGGGTCGGGGCGCTCGAGGTCGCGCAGCCGCTGGCCGAGCTCGCGCAGCGTCTCCTGGTCGAAGCCGGTGCCGACCTTGCCGGCGTAGCGCAGGTCCCCGTCATCCCAGTAGCCGACGAGCAGCGCGCCGAAGTCGGTACGCGACCCCTGCGGAGCCGTGTAGCCGCCGATCACGAGCTCCTGCTCGGCGTGGCACTTGAGCTTGCGCCAGTCGCTCGATCGAGTCGAGCGGTACGGGCTGTCCGCGCGCTTGGCGATCACGCCCTCGAGGCCCTTGCGGCAGGCCTCTTCGAACATCTCCTCGCCGCGCTCGTTGCGGTGGGGGGTGTAGCGGACCGGGCCGTCGAAGGTCAGCGCCCGGCGCAGCTCGGCCTTGCGCTTGCGCAGCGGCAGGTCGCGGACGTCGCGTCCGTCGAGGCGCAGCAGGTCGAACAGGTACAGGAACACCGGCACGCGCTCCCGGCCGCGGCGCTGGAGGCGCGAGAAGCTCGTGACTCCGTGCGGCCCGAAGGCCACGACCTCCCCGTCGACCACGAAGTCCTGGCAGGGCTCGCTCTCGAGGGCCTTCACCAGCTCAGGGTAGTCGCCGTTCATGTTGCGGTCGGTGCGCGAGAGCAGGCGGACGGCGCCGCCGCCGTCGCGGTGCGCGAGGCAGCGCACGCCGTCCAGCTTGCGCTCGAAGATCCAATCGGGGTCAGAGAAGGGCTCGTCCCAGAGGACGGCCTTCATCGGCTCGTAGCCGGTCAGCGCTTCTTGTTGTCTACGGCGCGCTGCAACTGCGCCTTGTTCATCCGGGAACGACCCTCCACGTTGAGCTTCTTCGCCTCGTTGTAGAGCTGGTCGCGGGTGCGACCCTTCGGACCGCTGGTGCCGGAGCGCTGGCCGCCGCGGCGGCTGGACGACATGTCCTGCGTCGAGGTGCGCGACCGTGTGCGCGACTCGCCGCTGCGGGCGCGCGCCTTGTTCACGGTGCGGGCGGCGATCTCCTCGGCCCGCTGCTCGGAACGACCCTGCTTCTTCTCGCTCTTCTTGATCTCCTCGTACTGCCGGGCACGCTTGGTGCCCTGCTTGACTCCGCGTGGTGGCATACGTAGGCGTTTACCCTCGATCCTGCGGCCGGACACCACCGACTCGGGCCGCGTCGCGACCGGGTCGCCGGTGTTCGCGTACTCGTCGCGGCGCTTGACGAGCAGCCAGCGGCGGCCGTCGATGCGGCGCAGGCTCCAGCCGCCGCGCAGCTTCTCGCCTTCGAGCCAGAACGACGCATGGCCGGCGGCGAGCGCCTCCTCCATCGGCTCGTCGCGCAGGTTCTCGTAGGTGCCGCGATCCCACACGATCACCGGGCCGGCCCCGTACTGGCCCTCGCCGATGACGCCCTCGAAGTCTCCCCAGGCGATGCTGTGGTCGTCCACCGCCATCGCCAGGCGCTTGTCGCGCGGGTCCAGCGAAGGGCCCTTCGGCACGGCCCAGGACTTGAACGTCCCGGCCACCTCCAGCCGGAAGTCCCAGTGCATGCTGGTGGCGTGGTGCTGCTGGATCACGAAGCGCGGCATCTACACAGCCGGGTGCCCGGGGCGCAGCGGCTCTATCTCCAGCGGCCCCTCGTGCCGCTCCTCCACCTGCAGCGTTGTGTGGTCGATGCCGAACTGCACGCGCAGCAGGTCGGCGAGCTGGCGCCGGTGGGACTGGGTGTCGCAGCCGGCGCGCACGGTCACGTGCGCCGACAGCGAGGTCATGCCGGAGGTCACCTCCCACACGTGCAGGTCGTGCACCTCCACCACGTGTTGCTGCCCCGCCAGCGTGCGCCCGACCTCGTCGGGATCGAGCCCGCGCGGGGCCGCCTCCAGCAGCACCCGGCCCGAGTCGCGCAGCAGGGCCCAGCCGGAGCGCAGCATCAGCGCGGCCACCAGGAGGGCGGCGATGCCGTCGGCGCGGCCGAAGTCCGTGGTCAGAATCACGACTCCGGCGATCGCGGTCGCGATGAAGGCGAACAGGTCGGTGAGCACGTGCTGGAACGCGCCCTCCACGTTGAGGCTGCGCCGAT
Organism: Thermoleophilaceae bacterium; assembly: GCA_034664105.1. Classification (GTDB taxonomy): domain Bacteria; phylum Actinomycetota; class Thermoleophilia; order Solirubrobacterales; family Thermoleophilaceae; genus JACVRW01. The sequence continues at coordinate 5,003 of JAXDIH010000066.1, read as the reverse complement.
CGGCCCCCGCCAGCACCCAGGTCGCGGCGAGGTTCACCGCGATCCCGGCGACCGCCACGACGAGCACGGGCAGGCCCTCGACCGACGGTGGGTCGATCACGCGCCGCACGCCCTCGGCGAGGATCACCACAGCAAGGGCGACGAGCGTGGCGCCGTTGACCTGGGCGGACAGGATCTCGGCGCGCTTCAGGCCGAAAGTGAAGCCGCCGCTGGCGGGCCTGGCGGCCAGCCGCGCGGCCACCAGCGCGAGGGCGATCGCGCCGGCGTCGGTGAGCATGTGGCCGGCGTCGGAGAGCAGCGCCAGCGAGTCGGCCAGGATGCCGGCCACGACCTCCACCACCATGAACGCGAGGATGAGCGCGAGCGCGATGCCGAGCCGCTTGCTGTCCCCGGTCGGCACGTGGTGATGATGGTGGTGGGCCATCTCGCCCAGATGGTGACAGGGGGTTGAAGCCCCGTTGGCTGGGTAGCCAGTCAGCGTGCCGGGCGGGATCATCACCGGGCTGGAAGCGGCGGCGGCGCTGGCGGCGTCGGCGGTGCGCCACGCGGGTTGGTGGGTCGAGTGGCACGCCCGCATCGGGCCGCAGGCCGGCTGCCGGAAGCTCGCCGATGTCGAGCTGCCGCCGGAGGCCCGGCCGTGCGAGTCGTCGTAATCGGCGCCAGCGGGAACGTCGGCACCAGCCTGCTGCGCTCGCTCGGCGACGAGCCCGCGGTGGAGTCCGTGCTCGGCCTGTGCCGGCGGGTCCCCGAGGCGAGCTTCCCCAAGGTGGAGTGGCGGGCGGCCGACGTGAGCAGCTCTCCGCTGCGCCCGCATTTCGAGGGTGCCGACGCGGTCGTGCACCTGGCCTGGCTGATCCAGCCCGGCCGCGATCAGCGGCTGGTGCGGTCGGTGAACGTGGACGGCAGCGCACGCGTATTCGGTGAGGCGGCCGCGGCCGGCGTGGGCACCCTCGTGTACGCCTCCTCTGTGGGCGCCTACGCGCCCGGCCCGAAGGATCGCCGCGTGGACGAGAGCTGGCCGACCAGCGGGGTCCCGACCTCGTTCTACTCGCGCCACAAGGCGGAGGTGGAGAGGCTGCTGGATCGTTTCGAGGCCGAGCACCGGCACGTGCGCGTCGTCCGCATGCGGCCCGGCCTGATCTTCAAGCGCGAGGCGGCGTCGGGCATCCGGCGGCTGTTCGCGGGTCCGCTGCTGCCGGGCTCGCTGCTGCGGCCGGCCCTGCTGCCCGTGGTCCCCGACGTGGACCGGCTCGTCTTCCAGGCGGTGCACTCCCACGACGTCGGTGAGGCCTACAGGCTCGCCCTGGTAGGCGAGGCCGCCGGGCCCTTCAACATCGCGGCCGAGCCGGTGCTGGATCCCGGTGAGCTGGCCCGCATCCTGGGTGCTCGGCCGGTGCCGGTCTCGGCGCGGCTCCTGCGAGCGGCGGCCAGTGCGGCATTCAAGCTGCGCCTCCAGCCGTCAGAGCCGGGCTGGCTCGACATGGCGCTCCAGGTGCCGATCATGGACTGCTCGCGCGCGCGTCGGGAGCTGGGCTGGCAGCCGCGACGCTCGGCCGCCGACGCGCTCCGCGACCTGCTCGCCGGTCTGCGCGAGGGCGCGGGGCTCGACACCCCACCGCTCGAGGCGGGCAACGCCGGCCGGCTGCGTGCCCGCGAGTTCCTCAGCGGCCTGGGTGCGCGGACGGGCTAGGCCTCCGCCGCGCGCGCCGCACGCCGGCCGCGGCGACCAGGCCGGTCAGCGCCAGCGCGGCCAGGAGCCAGGGAGGACCGCTGCCCGTGGAGGCCTGCGCCGGGCGCAGCGGTGCCGAGGCCACCACGCGCTCGTGGTGGAGGACCGCCACCTGCTTCCCGCGCAGCCGCAGACGCAGCTGATACAGGTAGCGGCTGCGCGCGATGCGCTGGGGCAGGTCGATGCAGATCGACTGGCGTCGCACGGTGTCGAGCGCGTGGACGAAGGGGTGCTCGCCGCCGGCGTAGAGCGTGTACTCCCAGCGCCCGCCAGGGCCGGTCGTCCGGGTGACGGGCACGCCCCGCATCGGCTCGTCGGGCTCGGAGCGGTCCACGATCGGCTCGGGCAGCAGCCGGTGGGCGCGCATGTCGTAGGCGCGCACCGCGTACCGGTTCGGGTCGCGGCGCGAAAGCGCTTGGACGAGGTACACCGTCGACCCGTCGGGGGAGATCGCGTCGAAGCTCCACTCCCCCTTCAGGACGATCGTGCGCCGCAGGCCGAGCCGCTTCGTGTCCACGACCGCGAACTTGGTGCGGCGGCGCGGGTAGGTGCGCGGGGGGCGCATCAGGATCAGCGTCGCGCCGTCGGCGGAGAGCCCGCCGGAGGTGGCGTCGTAGGCCACCACCGGCACTCCCCAGCGCCCGCGCACCAGGGCGGCGAACCGCACGCGACCGCCGTCGGTCTGCGACCGCGTGAGCACGGTGGCGGCCCGAACGGGGAGCGCGGTGAGGCGATCGCCGCTGCCCCGGTCGATGACGCCCTCGGAGCCGGCGTCGCGCAAGGTCGGCGGGCCGTCACCGGCCGCGGGGGACGCCGGGACGAAGGCGAGCAGGAGCAGTGGGATGAGCAGGCGGCGGGGTCGCATGCCCCGGATACGCACGCGAGGGCCGCCGGGGTCCCTCGCTCAGGGCTGGGCCGGCGTGGTCTGCGTCGTGTCCGTGGGCGCCGGTTCGCCCGGCGGCTGCTGCTCGGGCGCCGTCGGCGTGGTCGGCGTGGTCTCCGTGTCCGTCGGCGTTTCCGTGGTCGTCGTCGGCTGCTGGGGCTCGGTCTGCGTCTCGGTCTGGTCGGGCGTGGTGCTCGCCGGCGCCTGGTTGTCGCTGGACTTCTGCTTGCTCGATCCCGGGATGACCGTGACGCGGCGGTCGTTGTTGCCGAACGAGCCGCCGCCGAGGAGCTCCCCGGCGGTCAGCACGAGCAGGCCGATCGCGAAGGCGAGCGCCGCCGTGGCGAACACCACGCGGAACGCGATCCTGCGCCGGCGCGGCGCCGAAAGCGACGCCTCGCTGCGGTACACGCGGGTGGGGGCCGGCGGAGCCCCGCGCGGCACCGCTTCGCGCGGCCGCGCCTGCGGCAGCGGCGCCTCGGGATCCGGGAGCGCGCGGGCGGGATCGCCACCGCGCAGCCGCTCCGCCACGCGCTCGGCCGCGGCGGACTCCGGGGCCACCGCGCGCGGCACGGACGCCTCGGCGTCCGGCTGCAGAGCGGGGCCGTCGGTGGTGATGCCGCGGGCGATCCGCTCGGTCGGCCGGCGCAGGAGCTCGCTGATCAGCGTGACCAGCACAGGCGTCATCGCCGCGGCGATCCAGGTGCCGGCGATCCACAGACGCGAGGTGACGAGCGCCGCCGTTGCAGACGCGGCACTCGCAATCACGAGCGTCCGCATGTTGAGACGCTGCTCCTCCTCGCGCTTGCTGCGCGGGGGTGAGCTCATCCGGGCTCACCATAACGAAGGCTGTCGCGCGGATAGGGTTGCGGCGCGATGCCGGACTCGCATACGCGTGACGCCGACCTGGTCGTGGTCGGGGCCGGCCTGGCCGGGCTCTCGGCGGCACGCACGGCAGCCGCGGCCGGCGCCAAGGTCGTCGTAGTCGAGGCGCGCGACCGGGTCGGCGGCCGGGTCCTCAACGAAGACATCGGCGGCGGCGAGGTGGTGGAGGTGGGCGGCCAGTGGATCGGGCCCACGCAGGAGCGCCTGGCGGCGCTGGCGGGCGAGCTGGGCGTGCAGACCTTCCCCACGCACGGCGAGGGCGAGAACCTGATCGAGTACGGCGGTCGGCTGCGCCGCTACCGGGGCACGATCCCGCGCATCAACCCGCTCGTGCTGCTCGACGTGGAGCGCGCCCAGCGTCGCCTCAACCGGCTGGCCGCTCAAGTGCCGCTCGAAGCGCCGTGGGAGGCCCCGAAGGCCGCCGCCCTCGACGGGCAGACGGCCGCCACCTGGATGCGCCGCAACCTCGCCACCAAGGCCGGTCGGATGCTCCTGGAGCTCGGCATCGAGGCCGTCTGGGCGGCTCAGCCCGAGGACATGTCGCTCCTGCACGTGCTGTTCTACATCCACTCGGCGGGCAGCCTCGAGATGCTGTTCGACACCGAGGGCGGCGCCCAGCAGGACCGCTTCGTGGGCGGGTCGCAGCGCATCCCGATCCTGATGGCGCAGGCGCTGGAGCGGGAGAACGTGATCCTCGACGCGCCGGTCCGCATGATCCGTCGCGGCGACCACGGGGTGACCGTGGAGGCCGACGGCGCGACCGTGCGCGCTCGCCAGGCGGTCGTCGCCGTGGCGCCCACCCTGGCGGGCAGGATCGCCTACGACCCGCCGCTGCCCGGCTTTCGCGACCAGCTCACCCAGCGCATGCCGCTCGGGACGGTGGCGAAGTGCATGGCGATCTACGACGAGCCGTTCTGGCGGAGCGAGGGGCTGTCGGGCCAGGCCACGAGCGAGATCGGGCCGGTGAGACTGACCTACGACAACTCCCCGCCGGGCGGTTCGCCCGGCGTGCTGCTGGGCTTCCTCGAGGGGCGCCAGGCGCGCGAGCTGGGACGGCTCCGCCCCGAGGAGCGCCGTACCGCGGTGGTGGACTGCTTCACCCGCCTGTTCGGCCCCCGGGCGGGGCGCCCGGCCGGCTACGTGGAGCGCCTCTGGGCCGAGGAGGAGTGGTCGCGCGGCTGCTACGGCTGCCACATGCCGACCGGCGCCTGGACCGGCTACGGCCCCGCCCTGCGCGAGCCGATCGGCCCGCTGCATTGGGCCGGCGCCGAGTACGCCACGGTCTGGAACGGCTACATGGACGGGGCGGTCCGCTCCGGCGAGGTCGCGGCCAGCGCGGTGCTCAAACGCCTCTAGCTGGTCGTTTAGGGCAGATCGGTCCCGGTACCTCGAAACCATGGCCAACAGACTTGAAGGAAAGAAGATCGCGTTCCTCGCTACCGACGGGGTCGAGCAGGTCGAGCTGACCGAGCCGTGGAAGGCCGTTCAGGACGAGGGCGGCACGCC
>JAXDIH010000060.1:0-22791 GCA_034664105.1 Thermoleophilaceae bacterium | reverse complement strand
TGGGCCTGAGTCTTTTGCGGTTCCGCGCGCATAAGTTGGGTACCGCGCGCCGCAAAGGTACGGGACTTTTGCTTGACAGCACCGAAACCTTGACGTAGCTTCCGGGCGCCGGCGCTCCGGGGCGCCTGGACTGGAGGAGATCGAGGTGCCGTTCAAGTACGCGTACAGGGCCGGACGGGGCGCGTCCGCATGAGCGCCGAGGCCGGGGCGGTTGCCCCGGTCCTCAAGGCCAGCGACATCCGGAAGCACTTCGCCGGAGTAGATGCGCTGCGCGGCGTGGACCTCGACCTGTACGCGGGCGAGGTGCACGCGCTGGTCGGCGAGAACGGCGCCGGCAAGAGCACGATGGTCAAGATCCTCGCCGGCATCCACAAGCCGGACGCGGGCGCGATCCGCATCGACGGCGAGCTCCAGGAGATCGCGAACCCCGAGCACTCGCGCACGCTCGGCATCGCAGTGGTGCACCAGGAGCCGGTGCTGTTCCCGCAGCTCAGCGTGGCGGAGAACATCTACCTGGAGAACCCGCCGCGCACGCGCTTCGGGAACGTGGATTGGCGCCGGATGTACGCCGAGGCGCAGGACAAGCTCGACGGGTTCGGCGTCCCGCTGTCGGCCCGCCGGCCGGTCGAGGGCCTCTCGGCGGCCGAGCAGCAGCTCGTGGAGCTCGCGCGCGCGCTGACCTTCAAGGCCAAGGTGCTGGTGCTCGACGAGGCCACCGCCTCGCTGTCCTCGACCGAGGTCGAGCGCCTGTTCGCGCTCGTCCAGTCGCTGAAGGAGCAGGGCGTGGCGCTGATGTTCGTGGGGCACCGTCTGGACGAGGTCTTCCGCGTGGCGGACCGGCTGACCGTGCTGCGCGACGGCGCGCTGGTCCGAACGGCCATGGCGCCCGAGGTCACCATCGACGACGTCATCCGGGCCATGGTCGGCCGGCAGCTGGACTCGCTCTACCCCAAGGTGAAGGGCGACATCGGCGAGACGGTGCTGGAGGCCACGGGCCTCACCAGGCGGGGCTTCTTCGAGGACGTGAGCTTCGACCTGCGCCGCGGCGAGATCCTGGGCTTCGCGGGGCTCGTCGGCGCCGGCCGAACCGAGCTCGCCCGGGCGATCTTCGGGATCGACTCGCTCGACGCCGGCACGATCAGGATCAACGGCAGCGCGGTCGTGCCCCGCTCGCCCAAGCAGATGATGCGGGAGGGCATCGCGCTCGTGCCGGAGGACCGCCACGCACAGGGGGTGGTCCTCGAACTGCCGATCACGCCGAACATCACGCTGCCCGTGCTGCCCGAGCTGGCCCGCGGCGGGATGCTCGACACAGGACGCGAGGAGCGCCTGGCGCAGGAATACGCCGAGCGCCTGCAGGTCAAGGCCTCGAGCCTCAAGCAGGTGGTCGCCTCGCTCTCCGGCGGCAACCAGCAGAAGGTGGTCCTCGCCAAGTGGCTCGTGACCAAGCCGTCGATCATCATCCTCGACGACCCCACGCGCGGCATCGACGTCGGCACCAAGGCCGAGGTGCACCGGCTGATGTCGAGCCTCGCGACGGAGGGCGTGGCGATCATCCTGATCTCGAACGAGCTCGACGAGGTCAGGGCGATGTCCGACCGGCTGCTCGTGTTCAGCCGCGGGCGGCTGGCCGCGCGGTTCGACCAGCCACCGTTCGACGAGGAGCAGGTCATGGCGGCGGCCGTGGACGCCCGGCCCGAGGAGGTCGCCTCGTGAGCACCGAGGCCCTGGCGCGACCCCGCGCCGGCGAGCTGCTTCAGCGGCTCGGCTCCCTGCGCGAGTTCAACCTGCTCGCCATCTACGCGCTCCTCGTGTTGTCGGTCGGCGCCTTCGTCGGCGAGTTCCTCACCTTCGGCAACTTCCGCGAGATCCTCGTCTCGGCCGCGATCCTGACGATCGTCGTCATCGGGCAGACGCCGGTGATCCTGACCCGCAACATCGACATCTCGGTGGGGTCGGTCGTCGGCATCACCGCCTTCGTCTGCGGCGACTTCATCTCGAACAACCCGACGACGCCGACCGTGCTCGTGGTGCTGATGGGCTGCGCCATCGGACTCGGACTGGGAGCGGTCAACGGCCTGCTGGTGACCGTGGCGAACGTCCCGGCCATCATGGCGACGCTCGGCACGCTCTACGTCTACCGCGGCGTCGACTCGCTGATCGCGAGCGGGAAGCAGGTCAGCTCCTCGACCGTGCCGTCGTCCTACGCCTCGCTGGCGACGAGCCGCGTCGCCGGCATCCCGGTGATGGTGCTGATCGCCGTCGCGATTGGCCTGGTCGTGGGCTTGTTCCTGCGCTACCGGCGCTCCGGCCGCCAGCTCTACGCGATCGGCAGCAACCCGGACGCGGCGGCGTCGGCGGGCATCCACAGCCGGCGCCTGGTGTTCGCCACGCTCTGCTTCAGCGGGCTGATGGCGGGGCTCGGCGGCGTGCTGTGGAGCGCCCAGTTCGCGACCGTCACATCCGACGCCGCCACCGGGCTCGAGCTGCAGGTGGTGGCGGCGGCCGTGGTCGGCGGCGTAAACGTGTTCGGCGGAGCCGGCACCGTCTTCGGCGCGATGCTGGGGTCGCTCGTGCTGGCGACGATCTCGAACGCGCTCGCCCTCACGCGCGTCTCGCAGCTGTGGCTGCAAGCGATCGCCGGAGCCGCGCTGCTGCTGGCCGTGACCGCCGATCACGTGGCGGGGCGCCGGACGCTGGCGCGGGCGCTCAACCGCAGGCGGGAGCAGCGGTGAAGCGCGTCACCCGGGAGCTAGCTCGGGTCAGCGGCTGGGAGCTCTTCCTCATCGCTCTGGTGGTCGGCGCCATCATCGCCGGCTCGGCGACCTCCGAGTTCTTCCTGACCGAGACCAACTTCCGCGTCGGCGTCTCGGACTTCATGGAGATCGCGATCATGGCGCTGGCGATGACGTTGATCATCGTCGCGCGCGAGATCGACCTCTCGGTCGCGTCGGTCTTCGGGCTGGCCAGCGTCGTCCTCGGCCTGCTGGTGGACGGCGGCGCGCCGATGGGTGTGGCGCTCGCCGCCGCGCTCCTCACGGGCGCGGTAGCCGGCGCGTTCAACGGAGCGCTGATCGTGAAGGTGGGCCTGCCCTCGATCGTGGTCACGATCGGGACGCTTGCGATGCTGCGCGGCCTCGGCTTCGGGCTGTTCGGCACCAAGTCCGTCAGCGAGTTCCCCGTCTGGTTCACCGACATCGGCATCGGGGCCGTCCCCGGGACGCAGGTGCCGTGGTCGTTCGTGGTCTTCGGCGTGCTGTTCGCGATCTTCGCCGTGGTGCTGCACCGGACGTACTTCGGCCGGCAGATCTACGCGATCGGCTTGAACGCCCAGACGGCTCGCTTCACCGGCATCAAGGTGGACCAGATCCGGATGGCGCTCTTCGTCGTGTCGGGCCTGCTCGCCGCGGTCGCGGCGATCGTCTACACGGCGCGGGTCTCGTCCGTGCGCGCCGACAACGGCACGGGCCTCGAGCTTCAGGTCATCGCCGCGGTGCTGCTCGGTGGAGTGAGCATCTTCGGCGGACGCGGATCGCTGCTGGGGGTCCTGCTCGCGCTGATCCTCGTCGCGGTCCTGCGCAACGTCTTCTCGCTGCAGGACATCGGCAGCGAGGTGCAGGACATCGTGATCGGCTCGCTGATGATCTCGGCGGTCGTGTTGCCGGAGACGCTGGCCCGCGTGCGGCGGCGGCTCTCGCGGCACGAGTTAGCGGGCCCAGAGCCAAGCGTCGAGACGCCATGAGGGTCAAACAGGAGGAGGAGCGGTGATACGACGAAAGTCGATGTGGAGACTGGCCCTGGCGGGTCAGATCCTGGCGATCAGTGTGCTGATCGCCGCCTGCGGCGACGACAGCAGCAGCGGGGGTGGAGGCGGCGGAGGGAGCTCGAGCGAGAAGCCCAGCGTTGCCTTCATCCCGAAGAGCACCGACCAGCCCTACTTCGCCGCGGTCGGCGTCGGGGCCCAGGATGCCGCCAAGGAGCTCGGCGGCGACTACAAGCAGGTGGGCACCGCGGCCCCGAGCGTGCCGGACCAGGTGCGGCTGATCGGCAGCCTCGCCCAGCGCCGTCAGCCGGTGATCGCCGTGTCCGCACTGGACCCGAACGCCGTGGCTCCGGCTCTCAAGCAGGCGGCCGCAACGGGCTCGAAGGTGATCAGCTACGACGCGGACGTGAAGGCCGACGCCCGCACGCTGTTCATCAACCAGGCGTCGGAGGAGGGCCTGGGAGTCGGCATGGCCAAGCTGATGGCCGCGGACCTCGACAACAAGGGCGACTACGCGATCCTCTCGGCACAGATCACGGCGGCGAACCAGAACGCGTGGATCGACTGGATGAAGAAGGAGCTCTCCAAGCCGGAGTACAGCGGCATGAAGCTCGTCAAGATCGCCTACGGCAACGACGAGGCCAAGAAGAGCTACGACGAGGCGGTCAGCCTGATCCAGGGCTACCCGAGCCTCAAGGGCATCATCTGCCCGACTCCGGTCAGCCTGGCCGCGGCCGTCAAGGCGCTCGACGACCTCGGCAAGAAGGGCGTCAAGGTCACCGGCCTCGGCTTCCCGCCGGCCGACAAGCAGCTGCTCCTCACCGGCAAGGTCAACAAGTACATCCTCTGGAGCCCTCGGCAGCTGGGCTATCTGGCCTACTACGCCGCGGCAGCGCTCCAGAGCGGGAAGATCAAGGGCGACCCCGGCGACACGTTCGACGCCGGCAAGCTCGGCCAGAAGGAGGTCGGCGAGAACGGTGAGGTCCTGCTCGGACCCCCGCTCGTCTTCACCAAGGACAACGTCAACGACAAGTTGTCGGAATTCGCAACCAAGTAGCCCCTCCGGCGGCCGTGGTCCTTGGGCCACGGCCGCCGGGACGTACTTCAACAACCGGAGGTCGAACCAGTGCCACGCCCAGTAACCCTTTTCACCGGACAATGGGCGGACCTTCCGCTGGAAGAGCTCGCCGCCAAGGCTCAGCAGTGGGGCTACGACGGGCTCGAGCTCGCGTGCTGGGGGGACCACTTCGACGTCGCCCGGGCTTTGGCCGAGCCGGACTACGTCGGCGGCCGGCGTGAGCTGCTCGGTCGCTACGGCCTCGACTGCCACGCGATCAGCACCCACCTGGTCGGCCAGGCGGTCTGCGACCCGATCGACGAGCGCCACCGCGCGATCCTGCCGGAGCGCGTGTGGGGCGACGGCGATCCCGAGGGCGTGCGACGGCGCGCGGCCGAGGAGGTCGCCGACGCCGCGCGGGCGGCGGCACGCTTCGGGGTCAAGCAGGTGAACGGCTTCACCGGCTCGAGCATCTGGCACCTGATCTACTCGTTCCCGCCCAACGACCCGGCGCAGATCGACGCCGGCTATCGCGACTTCGCCGAGCGCTGGGGCCCGATCATGGAGACCTTCCAGGCCGAGGGCGTTCGGTTCGGCCTCGAGGTGCACCCCACCGAGATCGCGTACGACTTCGTCACGACGCGGCTCACGCTGGAGGCCATCAATCGTCACCCGGCGTTCGGGATCAACTTCGACCCGAGCCACCTGGTGCACCAGTTCCTCGATCCGGAGCGCTTCATCGAGGAGTTCGCCGACCGCATCTACCACGTGCACGTCAAGGACGTGCGCCGGCGGCTGGACGGGCGCCGCAGCATCCTCGGATCGCATCTCGAGTTCGGCGCCGCCGAGCGCGGGTGGGACTTCGTCTCGCCCGGCCGCGGTGACGTGGACCTGGAGGCGATGGTGAGAGCCCTCAACCGGATCGGTTACGAGGGTCCGCTGTCGGTCGAGTGGGAGGACGCCGGAATGGACCGGGAGGTGGGCGCCGCGCAGGCGGTCGAGTTCGTGACCACGGTCAACTTCCCGGCGTCCGCGGTCGCGTTCGACGCCGCCTTCGCGGAGGGGAGCTGATGACCACCGATCCGATCGAGACCGTCGGCGTCGGCATGCTGGGCTACTCCTTCATGGGGAAGGCGCACGCGAACGCGTTTCGCACGGTCGGCTACATGATGTGGCCGCCGCCGGTGCAGCCCGAGCTGGTGGTGGTGGCGGGCCGCGACGAGTCCGCCGTCGCCGAGGCCGCGCGACGCTACGGCTTCAAGGCCCACACGACCGACTGGCATGACGTGGTCACGGACCCGCGCGTCGACATCTTCGACAACTGTGGGCCGAACTTCATGCACGCCGAGCCGACCATCGCCGCAGCGGAGGCCGGCAAGCACGTGATCTGCGAGAAGCCGCTGGGGCGCGACGCGGACGAGAGCTTCGAGACGTGGCGGCGCGTGGAAGCGACCGGCGTGAAGCACCTGTGCGCCTTCAACTATCGGTTCGTGCCGGCCATCCGGCTCGCGCGCGAGCTGATCGAGTCGGGCGAGCTCGGCGAGATCCGTCATTACCGGGCGCGGTACCTGCAGGACTGGATCACCGAGCCGGACTTCCCCATGGTGTGGCGGCTCGACCGCGAGCAGGCCGGCTCCGGTGCGCTCGGCGACCTCGGCTCGCACATCATCGACCTGGGGCACTACCTGGTCGGCGATATCGCGTCGGTCACCGGCCTCACACGCACGTTCATCGACGACCGGCCGGGTGGGACGGTCGACGTCGACGACGCCTTCGAGGCAACCGTGGCGTTCGAGGGCGGCGCCGTGGGGACCCTCGAGGCCACCCGCTTCGCGCGCGGGCGCAAGAACGCCCTCAGCCTCGAGCTGAACGGGTCGAACGGGTCGGTTGCGTTCGACCTCGAGCGTCCCAACGAGCTCCAGGTCAGCGTGCCGAGCCTGCCGACCTCGGTCGACGGCTTCCGCACCGTCTCGGTCACGGAGAGCGAGCACCCGTTCATGGCCAACTGGTGGCCGCCGGGTCACGTGATCGGTTGGGAGCACACCTTCGTTCACGAGATCCACCACCTGCTCAAGGCGATCGCCGAGGACGGCGACGTGGAGCCACACGGGGCGACCTTCCGCGACGGCTACCGGGCCGCCGAGGTCTGCGATGCGATTGCGCGCTCGTCCGAGGCCGATCAGTCCGTGGACATCCGGTACCGCTCCCTCGAAGTGCGTGTCTGAGCGGTTCGACACCGTGATCGTCGGCGGCGGCACGTCCGGGTGCGTGGTCGCCAGCCGGCTCAGCGAGGACTCCGCTCGACAGGTCCTGCTGCTGGAGGCGGGCGACGACTATCCGCGCCGGGATGATGTGCCGTCGCTGCTGTCGGACGTCCGCTACGTGCCGATGCGGGGTCACCATCCCGACCCCGACCCGCGGCACGACTGGGGCCTGACCGCGGTCGCCAAGGACGGGCAGCGGATCTCGGTGCCGCAGGGCCGCACGATCGGCGGCGGCTCGGCGATCAACGGATCGATCTCGCTGCGCGGGGCGACCGCCGACTATCGCGAGTGGGCGGCGGACGGCATGCCCGACTGGGACTGGGAGCCGGTGCTGGAGGCGTTCCGCGCGCTCGAAGACGACACGGCCGGCCCATCGGAGATCCACGGCCAGGGCGGTCCGTGGACGATCAGCCGCTCCCACGAACGCGAGTACGCACCGCTGCAGGCGGCGTTCGTGCAGACCTGCCGGGGACTCGGGCAGCCCGAAGCCTGGGACCTCAACGCCCCCGACGCGCACGGCGTGGGGCCGGCGCCGATGGCGCGCGCCGGAACCCGCCGCATCTCCGCGGCCGACGCGTACCTCAACCCGGTGCGCTCCCGACCGAACCTGACCGTTCGAGGCCGGACGCAGGTGGCCCGGATCGTGTTCCAGGGCGCGCGCGCGAGCGGCGTCGAGCTGGTCGACGGGACCGTCATCGGCGCCCGCGAGGTCGTCCTCTGCGCCGGCGCGATAGCTACCCCGGCGCTGCTTCAGCGCTCGGGCGTGGGGCCGAGCGGGCTCCTAGACCAGCTCGGCGTGCAGGTGATCGCCGACCTGCCGGTGGGCGCCAACCTCGGCGACCACTTCGCCGTACCGCTGATGGCGCCGCCGCGCGAGGGCGCCTGGGCGCCGGACCACTTCAGCCTTCAGACCGCGCTGCGGACGTCGACCTCGGTGCAGCCGGGCAGCATGGACGCCCAGATCCTCATGTTCACGTACCTCAACGTCCGCACCACCGGGGCCTCCGAGGGCTCGCGCGGGCTGGCCGGGGAGGTCTCCACCGGCCTGGACCACGTGGCCGGGGTGGGCTGCGTGAACAACAAGCCGCGCGCCACGGGGACCGTGCGGATCACGACCACCGATCCGGCCGTGCTGCCGCGGGTGGAGCCGAATTACCTGGAGGACCCGACCGACCGCGCCGTCACGCGCGAGATCGTGCGCCTCGGCTGGAGCATCGTGACCGGCGAGCCGCTGGCGAGCATGCTCCACGAGCCGCTCGGGCTCGACGCGGAAACGGTCGCCGACGACGACGCGCTGGACGCCGCCCTCGACAGTCGGGTGGCCTCCGCCTATCACTTCACCGGCACGGCGCGGATGGGACCGGCGGGCGACGAGCGCGCGGTGGTCGACGAGCAGGGCCGCGTGCGGGGCTGCGAGGGACTGCGGGTGGCGGACGCGTCGGTCATCCCGACCGTCCCGGCGGCGAACACGATGCTGCCGACGTTGATGGTCGCCGAGCGCCTCGCGGCGGTCGGCTAGGACGACTCCGGCTCGGCTGCGAGGACGCCCAGGTCGACGGCACTTCCGCTCGCGGCGGACTCGACCGCCCCGAGCACCAGGCTCAGACTCCTGACGTTGTCCCGCGCGTTCGTCTCCGGCGGTCGCCCTTCGCGGAGGGCTTGCGCGAACTCAGCCAGCGAGCCGTTGCGCTCCTCGGCCTCGAGCACGTCCAGCTCGACCTCCATCACACCGTCGCGCTCGAGCGCTCGCGGCAGGAAGACAGTGTCGAAGAGCGACTCGAAGCGCACCTCGACGCGGTTCTCGGACCACCGGATCGAGCCGCGCGGACCCTCTATCTCCCAGTCTCCGTCCCAGCTGGTGTGCCGTGAGAGCGCGCACCAGCTGCCCGTGTAGACGACCCGCCCGCCGTCGCCGTGCTCGAGCTCGATCAGGCAGGCGGCGTTGCCGGCGAAAGCGGACCACGAGGGGTTCCACGAGCGGGCGCGGATGACGTCGGGCTCGAGTCCGAGGATGCCGCGCAGCTGGTCGAGGTGATGCACAGCCATGTCGTGGATCAGCGGCTCGTCCATCTCCAGGCGGAAACCCGAGAACGGCGGGTTCTTGCGGAAGTCGACCCGGACTTGCTCCACCGGGCCGATCACGCCCTCGGCGATCAGGCGGCGGACGGTCCGCGGGGCGCGCTTGAAGCGATAGTTCTGCGAGACCATCACCTCGAGTCCGCCCGCCTCGGCCGCCTTCACGATCGACCAGGCGGCGGGCAGCGTGTCGGCGAGCGGCTTCTCGATCAGGCAGTGAAGCCCGTGCCCGAGGGCCTCGAGCGCGACCGGCGCGTGCACCGCGGGCGGCACGGCGATGAGCACGGCATCGGCCCGGACGCCCGCCCCGAGGGCTTCGTCCAGCCCGCCGAAGCAGCGGTCGGGACTCACGGCGGCGGTAGACGCCGCCCGCTGGAGGACGGACTCGTCGATGTCGATCAGTCCAGCGAGCTCCCAGTCGGGGTGCTGCTGGACGACGCGGATCCAGCTCTCGCCCCAGGCGCCGGCGCCGACCTGCAGCAGGCCGAGCGCCATCAGGCGGCTCCGTCCAGCGTGTCGACCTGAGCCTTGACCAGCGGGCTCGCGCCGGTCAGCTCCTCGAACGCCTCGCCGATGGCCGACAGCGGCCGCACCGAGTCGACGATCAGACCCGGGTCGAAGGCGCCGGACTCGATCAGGCTGATCGCGTCGGGCCACGCCTCGTAGGCGGAGGCGTAGGAGCCGACGATCGTCAGCTCCCTCGCGAAGATGTCGAACGGCTGGATGACGAGGTCCGCGTCGGGGGCGGTGGCGCCGAACGCCAGCAGCCTGCCACCGGCCCGAACCATCGCGAAGGCGTCGGCGTACGTGGCGACCGCGCCGACCGCCTCGATCACGACGTCGGCGCCCCTGCCGTCGGTGGCATCGGCCACGGCGGCGGGCACATCCGCCCCGGTGGGATCGAGGACCAGGTCCGCGCCGAGACGCTGCGCGAGCGCGCGACGGCCCTCGTGCGGCTCGGTGACGATCACCTGGCCGGCACCGCTCAGCTTGCTCAGCGCCACGTGGGCGAGCCCCATCGAGCCCGCGCCGATGATCGCGACCGTGTCGCCGAAGTCCACGCCCACGCGGCGCTGGCCGTGGATCGCGCACGACAGCGGCTCGACGTACGCGCCCTGCTCGAAGGACATGCCGTCCGGCAGGCGATAGACGTTCGCCGCCGGCACCGCCACGTACTCCGCCATGCCGCCGTGCGTGTGCACGCCGAGCTGGCGAATCGACGGACAGAACAGCTTGCTGCGCTTGCGGCAGAAGTAGCACCTGCCGCAAGCGATGTTGATGTCAGCCGTGACCCGATCGCCGGGCTTCAGGTCGCCGGCGTCCGGCCCCGCCTCCACCACTTCGCCGGCGAACTCGTGTCCGATGATGAGCGGCAGGTTCGGGGTGCGAAACGACCCGCCCACGATGTGCAGGTCCGTTCCGCAGATGCCGCAGCGGTGCACCCTGACGAGGACCTCGTCCGGGCCCGGGCGTGGCTGCGGGACCGAGTCGACCCGCAGCTCACCCGAGCCGTGGAAGACGGCCGCCTTCATGGTGGGCGGGGCCACCGGCGCGTCGCGCCGGTGGCCCTGTGTCCCTACCCCTTGAACTTGTTGCCCCACAGCTTCGGGTCGTCGACGTTCTCCGGGGTGATCATCTTCGGGGGCGTGAGCTGCTCCTTCGGCAGCTTCTCCCCGTTGAGGACCTTGACGAGGCTGGCCATCGCGAGGCTCCCCATCACGAACGGGTCCTGATCGACGGTCGCGTCCTGGCTTCCGTCGCGGATCCGGTCCAGGGCGAGCGGAGTCCCGTCGACTCCGACGATCGCCACGTGGCCGTCCTGGCCGGCCTTCGCGTCCTTTCCGATCTGCCGTAGGCCGGAGACGATGCCCTTGATCATCTCGTCGTTGTGGCTGAACAGGCCCGTGATGCTGTCGTCGCTGCTCAGCACGTCGGCGGTGATCGTCAACGCCTTGTCCGCCGTCCAGTTCGAATCGCGCGAGATCCGCTTGATGTCCGGGAACGCCGCGATGCCCTTCTTGAAGCCGTCGCCACGCCGGATGGCGTGGAAGGCGCCCTGCGCGCCCTCGTACTCCAGCGCGGTGCCCTTGCCGCCCATGAGCTTCTCGCCCAGGTAGGTGGCTCCCATCTCGCCGGCGGCCACGTTGTCGTAGGCGATGGCGCTGTCGACCTTCCCGCCCGCCATGATCGAGTCCACCGTCACAACCGGGATGTCGGCCTCGTTGATGCGCTCCACGCCCGGCACCAGCTCCTCGGAGTTGACCGGGCTCAGCACGAACCCGTCCACGCCGGCCGCGATCTGGTCCTCGATCTGGCTGATCTGGTTCGCCGAGTCGGCCTGCGCGTCGAGGACGGTGACCTCGACGTCGAGCTTCTTGGCCTCGTCCTTGATGCCCTGGCCGAGGGCGACCATGAACTCGAACCCTTGACTCCACAGCAGCACGGCGACCTTCTTCTTGCCGGAGTCGCCACCGCCGGCGACGCCACCACATGCGGTGACCATTCCCGCGCTGACGAGCGTAAGAGCAACCAATGCGACGGCGAAGAACTGCTGCCGTCTCCCTTCAAGAAACCTCACTGTCATCTCTCCTCCTGGAGTGCCTGTGTTGCGCCGGCTGGCTCAGAGTCCCCCGGCAGATCCGCTTCGCTCCCTTCCTCGGGAGGCTCCCCTCGTCTCCGCGCACGGCGGGACATCGTGCGCTCGATGTAGCGATTGCGATAGATGTCGAGCGTCGCCGCGGTGAAGATCACGCCGCCCTGAACGATCTGGTCGTACGCCGACGGCACACCGAGCAGGTTCACCGCGTTCGACACCATCGAGATCAGCAGGACGCCGAACATCGACCCCTTGATGTCACCCTGGCCGCCGAACAGGCTGGTGCCACCGATCACGACCGCCGCGATCGCGGTCAGCTCGACTCCGTCGCCGGCGCGGGGGCTGCCCGACCCGAGCCGCGCGGTGAGCATCAGCCCCGCCAGCGCCGCCGTGAATCCGCAGATCGTGTAGGCGAGGATCTTCACGCGATCGACCCGGATTCCCGCCAGCTTCGCGGCCTCCGGGTTGCCGCCGACCGCGTAGAGCCCCCTGCCGAAGCTGGTTCGGGTCAGGATCAGGTGCGCGAAGACCGCGAACACCAACACCACCGGGATCAGGATCGGGATGTCCCACACCTCCGCCCGGGTGATGTCCGTCAGGGCGTTGGGGACGGGGGCGATGTTGGATCCGTTCGAGTACGCGAACGCGCCACCGCTCGCGGCCGCCAACGAGGCCAGCGTCGCGATCAGGGCTGAGATCCCGAGCTTCGCCACCGCGAGCCCGTTGAGGGCACCGATCGCCACGCCCACCAGCAGGCCGATCAGAACCCCCACCACGGGCGGCAGCCCGCTCTTGACGATCACTCCCATCGAGAGCACCGAGGTCAGGGCGGCCACCGAGCCGACCGACAGGTCGATGCCTGCGGTGAGGATCACGAACGTCATCCCGAGCGCGAAGACCGCCAGGATCGTCGCCTGGAAGAACAGATTGATGATGTTCGTCTTCGTCAGGAAGTCCGGCGTGAGCAGGAACAGGATGAACCCGAAGAGGAAGATGGCCAGCAGCAACCCCTGGCCCTGGACCAGCCGGACGAACCAGGGCGACCTGCCCGCTTTCGCGCTAGGCATGAGCGCTCCCTCCCGTCTCAGACGACTCCGCGGCGTGGAACATCACGGTCTCCTTCGTGGCCTCGGAGCGATCGAGCACCGCGACCAGGCTGCCCTCGCGCATCACTGCCACTCGATCCGAGAGGGCCAGCAACTCGGGCAGCTCGCTCGAGATGAGCAGGACGGCCACGCCGGTCCGCGCCAGCTCTTCCACCAGGCGGTGAATCTCCGCCTTCGCGCCCACGTCGACGCCCTTGGTGGGCTCGTCGAGGATCAGCAGCCGCGGGCGGCGCGCGAGCCAGCGCGCGAGCACGACCTTCTGCTGGTTTCCCCCCGAGAGGCTGGCCACCGCGGTCTCGACCCCCGGGGTCCGTATGTCGAGCTGCTCGACGAGGGTCTCGGCCGTGTGGCGCTCGTCGGCTCGCCGCAGGACCCCCCAGCGGGCAAGACGGTCGAGGAGCGCGAGTCCGATGTTCTCGCGCACGTTGAGCAGCTCCACGAGCCCCTCTTGCTTGCGCTCCTCCGGCACCAGTCCGATGCCGGCCTGGATCGCGTCCGCCGGGCTCTTCAGCTTGAGCAGCTTGCCGTCGAGGAACACCTCGCCCCCGTCCGGCGGCTCCGCGCCGAAGATGCAACGGGCCAGCTCGGTGCGCCCCGCTCCGACCAGCCCGGCGAGTCCCACGATCTCGCCCGCACGGACGGTCAGGTCGATCGGGTCGAGGACACCCTCACGCCGTAGCCCCTTGACCTCGAGCACCGGGTCGCCCGGGGTGTGGTCGCGAGGCACGTACAACTCCACGTCCTCGCCCACCATGGCCCTGACGACGCCTCTCTGGTCGAACTCCGAAGCTTCGCCACTGGCAACCACCCTGCCGTCGCGCATCACGGTGATGCGATCGGCGAGAGCGAAGACCTCGTCGAGCTTGTGCGAGACGTAGAGGAGAGCGAGGCCCCTGCCGCGAAGGTCGCGCACGAGCCGGAACAGGCGGTCCACGTCCTGGTCCGCCAGGGCCGTGGTCGGCTCGTCCATGATCACGACCTTGGCGTCCTGCGCCACGGCGCGGGCGACCTCGACGAGCTGGCCCTCCGCCGCGGAGAGGCTGCGAGCCGGCACGCCCACGGGGATGTCCGGGGCCACCACCTCCAGCGCCCGCTTGGCCTGAACGCGCAGCCTCGCCTGCGAGACGAGGCCGAAGCGCTCTCCCCAGATCCCGAGCATCACGTTCTCAGCGACCGAGAGGTCGGGGACCAGGTTGTGCTCCTGGTGGATCGTCACGATCCCCGCCGCTCGGGCGTCAGCCGCGTTCGACCGCAGCGGCAGCCCGTCGAGCGAGACGGTTCCCTCATCCGGCGCGTAGAGCCCGGAGAGGATCTTGATCAGCGTCGACTTACCCGCGCCGTTCTCGCCGACGAGGCAATGGACCTCGCCGCCGTGAAGGCTGAGCGTCACACCGTCCAGCGCGACCACACCGGGGAAGCGCTTTACGACGCCGCTTGCCTCGAGGTGAGCGGCGACCGGCGGCGACGCCTCAGCGGCGTCGACCGCGATCACCCACGTACCCCCACGCCGCTTCGCAGGAAGGCCAGGCCGTCGGCAGCGAGCTGGTCCGAAGACTCGGCGACCGGGCGCCACATCGACACGGCACGCGCGATCTCCTGGATCTCCGGGGTGAACGACTCGATCACTGTTTGCTGGTCGAAGCCGATGTCGCCGAGCGCCGCGAATACGTCGTCCCACTCGACGTGCCCGGAGCCCGGTGCGCCGCGGTCGTTCTCACACGCGTGGAAGTGGAACACCCGATTCCCGGCCGCGCGAATAGCAGAGCCGACGTCCTTCTCCTCGATGTTGAGGTGGAACGTGTCGAGGAGCAGGCCGGCGTTGTCACGGTCGATCAGCTCACACAGCTCGAGCCCCTGCTCGACCGTGTTGACGAGGTCGGTCTCGAAGCGATTGAGGGGCTCGATCGCGAGCTTTACGCCGCGCTCACCGGCGTAGTCGGCCACCTCGCGCAGGCTCTCCGCCGCCCACTCGCGCTGCTGCTTGCGCTCGTCTTCCGGCAGCAGGCGCGTCTTCCCGGTGCTGGAGTACATCGGCCCAGCCACGTGGGGCGATCCGACAGCCTCCGCCAGGTCCACGCAGAGCTTGATGTAGTCGATCCCCTGCTCGCGACGGTCCGCGTCGTCGTGCGAGACGTCGCGGTCCGGCCCGAAGGCGCCGCACACGGACACCTTGACCCCGGCCTCCTCGGCGGCGGCGCCAAGGGCGTCCGCGGTGATCCGATCCGGATCCTCGACGCAGATCTCGAGCACGTCGAACCCGAGGTCCGCGACGTGCTTGGCCAGATGCAGCTGGTCGTCTCCGAACGGCGACGCCCAGATGAACGTGCTCGCGCCGTAGATCATCCGGGTGCTCCCACCAGCCGGGACTCCACTGCCTTGAGCTCGTTGATCGCGCTCTCCGTGTACTCGTCGAGGAAGGCGGTGTGACCGCCGGCTCGCATGACGCCGAACGGGTCGGCCGAGGGCGGCAGCAGCTCGAAGCTGAGGTAGCCGTCGTAGTTCACGTCGGCCAGCGCCTGGAGGATCGGCTCGAAGTCGATGTGCCCCTTCCCCGGCGCCGCACGGTTGGAGTCCGCGATGTGGACGTGGTTGAGGAGGGAGCCGGTCTGGGTGATCGCGTCGGCGATCGAGCCCTCCTCGATGTTCATGTGGAAGGTGTCCCCCATGACACCGCCGTTCTCGAGGCCGGTCTCCTTCCACATGCGCGCCGCCTGCTCGAGCCGGTTCAGGAAGTAGGTCTCGTAGCGGTTCCAGCACTCGAGCGTGAGGTTCACCCCGACGGAGGCCGCGTACTCGCCGCCCGCGCGGATGCCCTCGACCGCCCACTTCCACTCGTCGCCCTGCTCCGCGAGCGGCGCGGTCTTCATGCAGGCCGTGGGCGCGATGATCATGGTCGGCGCCCCGACCGCGGAGGCGAAGTCCGCCACCTCGCGCACGTACTCGAGAGCCTCGGCGCGCTTGGCCGGCTCCGGGTGCGCGAGATCGCGCTCATCCGTGTAGATGGAGCAGATCGAGCTGACCCCGATGCCCGCGTCGGCCACGGCCGCGCGGATCCGGGCCGTCTCGAAGGCCGCCGGCTCGCCAGGCAGCTCGATCGCGTCATAGCCGTAGCGCGCCACGCGCTCGACGCTCTGGGCTATGTCCTCGCCGTAATAGACGAGCGCGTTGTAGGCGTACCGAAAACTGCTCACAGCATTTCCTCCCTCGTCGACCCGCGCGCGCCAGGCGCTCAGGCGTGGCAGGTGCTCTCTCTCCGGGCCCGGCGGATCCCTGACCGCCACAGGCGGGGGCACCGTAACAAAACTTTTGCCAGTTTGCACGCAAGCTTCGAAGGTTCATCGGCCAAAGCCCCCCGGCTTAGTTCCGACGAGCATCACGACTTAGCTGGCTCGTAAGCAAAAGGCATGGACTCCTCGAGCGTGCGTGCTATCACCGTGTCCGTGGCGGATGCGGTTCTCGACGCTGCCCCCGATGGGGTCATCACGATCGACGGCGCCGGGGCGATCCTCGAGCTCAACACCGCCGCCGAGCGGATCTTCGACCTGACGCGCCCCCAGGCGCTCGGCCGCAGAGTGGGCGACCTGCTGGTGCCCGAGCCCCAGCGCCCGGCGCACGCGGCCGGCCTGCGGCGCGTCGTCGCCGGTGGCGAGCCGCGGATCATGGGGCGTCGCGTGCGGCTGAGCGCGCAGCGCTCGGACGGTGAGGAGATCATGGTCGAGCTGTTCGTCACGCGCACGAGCGAGGCGCCGCCGCGCTTCACGGCGTGGATCCGCCAGCTGTCTCAGCTGGAGGCCGACCGGGCGGCCGCCGACGAGAAGCGCACTGTCCTCGAGGCGGGCGAGGAGCTCGCCGCCGTCGGCAGCTGGGAGTGGACTCCCTCGCAGTCCAAGCTCGTCTGGTCGGACAACGTGTACCGGATTCTCGGCCTGGAGCCCGGAGCTGTGAGCCCGGACCCCGCGGTCATCGTGCGGCTCACCCATCCCGACGACCGCGAGCGCGTGCGGCGCGAGCAGCAAGCGATGCGGAGCAGCGGCGAGCTGTCGCCGGTGACCTACCGGATCGTCCGCCCCGACGGCGACGTGCGCCACCTACGGACGGCGCTCGCGGTGGCCGAGGTGCGCGACGACGAGCCCTACCGCTTCGTCGGCTACGTGCAGGACCTCACCGATCGCCTGCGAGCCCGGCGCGCGATCGTCGCGCACCTGGCCGTCTCCGAGGCGATCACGTCGTGGACGTCCTTCGAGCACGGGGCGCGCGAGCTGCTCGCAGGCCTGGCCGATGCGCTGGACTGCGAGGGCGCCATCGTGTGGCTCCCCGTCAAGGCCTATCTCGTCGCGCGCATGAAGTGGCGCGACGGGAACTCGGACGCGACGATCCTCGATCCGGTCAGAGGGGGGTCGCGGCTACCCCGTGGCGAGCTGGGATGGACGGCGATGGCGCGCCGCGAAGCCGCCCGTTCTCCGTCGGCAATCGCGATCCCCGCGGTGTCAAGAGACGAGGTACTGGCCGTCATCGAGCTGAGATCGCGCGAGCCCCTGTACCTGCCCGAGTCGCTCCTGCGGTCGCTGACCGGCATCGGCTTCGAGCTAGGGCAGTTCCTGGACACGCGCAGGCACGAGCTCGACATGCCGCCGCTCACGCCGCGCGAGCTGGAGGTGCTGGCCTTCGCGGCGCGCGGCATGACGGCCAGGGAGATCGCCGAGGCCTTCGTCGTCAGCACGGGCACGATCAAGACGCACTTCGAGAACGCCTATTCCAAGCTTGGCGTGTCCGACCGGGCCGCCGCGGTCGCGGTCGTACTGCGGCTCGGGCTCGTGGAGTAGCCGCCGCTCCCGGCTACCTCATCATCCGTTCGGGTTGCCGATGGCCCCGATCCGGATTCCCAGCCACGGGTACGTGACCGTGAACAGCGCGTTGTCCTGGGGCTGGAGGCCGACGGCGGAGAGCCACAGCTGGTAGGCGGGAGCGTTCGCGATGCCGCCGTGCAGCCGGCGCCACACGCGCCCCTTGTCGGTCCCCAGTGGCGACGGACTGATCGTATCGGTCCACTCCACCACGTTGCCGCCCTGGTCGAGCGTGCCCCAGGGCGAGGTGGTCCGCGCCTGACCGACCGTGCTCAGCGAGCCCTGGTAGGCCTTCGCATAGTTGGTGGGATCCATCCCGAACGGGTTGACGTCGGTGCAGTCGCTGGCCGGTTGTACGCCGCCCGGGCACCAGGTCGGGGCCGTCAAGTCGGTGGCGTGATAGGTCGCGAGCGGCTGGGTCGACCCGTTTGTCACGTCGCCGCTCGAGGGGGCGAGCGTCGTCGGGCTGGGGGCCGTCGCGGTGCCGTCGCCAAAGACGCCGGCGTTCGTCGGGTACTTCCAGTACGACATGGTGCCGCCCCCGCTGGGGTCGTAGTACGCCGCCTTCGTCCACTCGTCCTGGCTCGGGAGGACGAAGCCCGCCTTCTTGGTCCGGGTGGCCTTGTGGCGGCGCATGTCGTACATCCCCCGCTCGGTCTTGCCCGAGAGCAGGACCCGGCGCGTGACGGTCGGAACGCCGCCCGCGTTGCCGGCGCGCCTGGACAGCACGCGGCCGTTGTCGAGCGAGTTCACGAAGCGTGCGGCGCGCAGGAAGTTGGCGAAGCCATAGGGCTTGTCTCTCCACGCGGGGTAGGCGACGGAGTAGTGGCGGCCGCGGGTGGCACGCGACGCCATGTTGATCTGACCGAACTTCGGCCACGCCGGCGAGCTCTCGGTCGGGTCATAGAGGTTGTGGGGATCGCGCCCGCTCGGATCGGTGGTGTTCAGGAACGCTACCCACTGCCCGACCGTGATCTCCAGGCGACCGATGGCGTAGCGGTAGTCGACGCCTCCAAGCGTCTGACAGGCTGATTTCGTCTGAGGCGCGTCGGCGCATGACTGGTAGATCGCGTCGGTGAAAGGGACGATTGCCACCGAGGGGTTGGAAGGGGCGCCCACCTCGACCGTCGTCAGGCTCACGACGGCCCGCCGATCCGCCGCATTGGCCCCTGACGGTGAGATCAGGGAGAGGACGGCGAACGCAAGCGCAACCAGCGCAAGCGGAACAACCGAGGATGCTGCTGGATGAGTCGAGTCTTTGGGCACACCCGCCGCATCGACGGGCTTGCATCAGACCTTGATGCACCGAGCGCTCAACGGACGTTAGGCGCTCGCGGGTCCGGGCGCCGCTCGACCTTGTGCATCCCCCAGCGCCCGCACGCGTCGCACTTCATGCCCATGAACTTGCCGCGCGACTTGGCGCCGTAGCGGATGCCGCCGAGCTCCCAGATGCTGCGCTCGCGCCCGCACTTGCGGCAGATCACCTTCCACTCGCGCGATTGGCGCTCCATCTCGCCGGCGCGGCGGGGCATCAGCCGCCGGGCCCACCGCTGCGGTCTGCTCATCGGGCCTTCCGCTTGCGCACGACCTCGAACCTATACCCGGCCGTGGCGCGCGCGGCGACGATCATCCCTGCCGCTTGATGTGCTCGATGACGTGGTTGAACTCGTCCGTGGGCGAGAAGTCCACGTACTCGGAGTCCTCGAGGGCCTCGGGGGCGTGCCCGGGAGCCCAGTAGAAGGCCTGGCCCGCCTCGTAGACCTCCGCCCCGTTGCGCGTGTGCATCTTCACGCGCCCCTTGAGCAGGTAGCCCCAGTGCGGGCATTGGCACAGGTCGTCGGGAAGTCCGACGACGGCGGGCCTCAGGTCCGCGCCCTTGGGCACGCGTACGAACCCCGCGCTCATCCCGCCGCCCAGCTCCTGGAGACGAATCTCGACGCCGTCGCCCTCGATCACAACTGGTGCATCCGCCCGCGATGTGGCCTTCATGGTTCTCCTCCGACTCGATGACGCGGTCACGATCCCGGGCGAGCGTTCCCGAAACGTTCCTGGCCGCTGCTCATGTAAGTTGGCTCGGGGGGAGCTGGAGCGAATGGCCTCTGAACCGCAGGGCGATGGCATCCGGGTCGAGCTGCTCGGTGGATTTCGCGTCGTGGTCGAGGCCGACGCGGTCGCGGCGGCTGCGTGGCCGGGTCGGCGCGCCGCCGAGCTCGTGCAGCTGCTCGCGCTTGCCGACGGGCATCGCCTTACCCGTGACCAGGTGATCGAGGCGCTCTGGCCCCACCTGGACGTCGACGCCGGTGCCGCCAACCTGCGCAAGGCCGCCCACCACGCCAGGCAGGCGCTCGCCAGCCCCGACGCCGTCGCGCTCCGCGGCGGGCAGGTTGCCCTGTTCCGCGATCGAACGATCGAGACCGACTTCGGGGAGTTCGAGAGTCGGGCCCGTGCCGCTCTGGCCGGCGGCGATGCAGCGACCTGTGCCGCGGCCGCCGCCGGGTACGCCGGCGATCTGCTGCCCGAGGCCCTGTACGAGGAGTGGACCCAGGCGCCGCGCGAGCATCTCCGGGCGCTGTGCGTGGAGCTGCTGCGACGCGCGGGCGAGTGGGAGCGGCTGGTCGAGATCGAGCCGACCGACGAGCCTGCCCACCGGGAGCTGATGCGGCGCGAGTTGGATGCCGGCAGCCGCCCCGGCGCGATTCGCTGGTACGGACGGCTGCGCACCGCCCTGCGTCGCCAGGTGGGGATAGCGCCGAGCGGCGAGACCGAGGCCATCTACGACGAGTGCGTGGCGGGCCTGGGCATCGCCGACCCCGCCTTCGTGGGTCGCCAGCTCGAGCTGGCGACGGCCACCGCGGTGCTGCGGTCGGAGCGGGCCGGCGAGCTGGGCGCGCTCGCGGTGCGGGGCCCGGCCGGCATCGGCAAGTCGGCGTTCTGCCGGGAGCTGGCGCGCGTGGCACGGGCCGAAGGGTGGACGGTGATTGCCGTCACCGCCACCGAGGCGGGCGGCCCGTATGCGCCGCTCGCGAGCGTCGCCGAGCAGCTCCAAGCCCGCGACCACGCGCTGCTCGAGGCGCTCGGTGTCCGCGGCCGCGCGGTGCTGGCCGAGCTCAGCTCGCCGGACGCGCCGCAGGAGCAACCGCTCACTCGCCACCAGGTGATCGGCGCGGTGCGCCGTCTGCTGCTGGCTGCCGGCGACGGCGCCCCCGTGGCGCTGGTCGTCGACGACGCGCACCTCGCCGACGAGGCCACGATCGACGTGCTGCACCACCTCGGCGCCGCGAGCGGCACTCCGCTGCTCGCGGTGCTCGCATACCGCCCGGAGCCGGCACCCGAAGCGCTGACCCGGGGTATCGCGAGGCTGGCGCTGGCGGACAGGGCCGTGGAGATCGACCTCGAGCCGCTCGATCGCGAGGACGCGGCCGCCCTGGTGGCGGCGGGCGCGCCGATGCCGCGGGGCGACGAGGTCGTCGACCGGATCGTCGAGCTGGCGGAGGGCAATCCGTTCCTGACGCTCGAGCTGGCGCGCAGCGCGGTTGCGGGTGTCCCGGCGCTGGTCGCGACGGCCCGAGACGCCATCGCCGCGAGGTTCCTCGACCTGGACGAGGACACGGTGGCGACGCTGCGGCGGCTGGCGCTAGCCGGGGACGATCTCGATCCGAGCGCCGTCGTGGCGCTGACCGCCTCCTCCGAGGCGGAGGCATTCGCGCTGCTCGACGTGGCGCTGGAGTCGGGCGTACTCGTGGTCTCCGGCGGGAGCTACCGGTTCCGGCACGAGCTGGTCCGCCAGGCGCTGGTCGACCAGCTGCCGCCGCACCAGCGACTGGCGCTCCATCGCGACACGGCGCGACGGCTCGCGGATGCCGGCGCGGAGCCCGGCCTGATCGCGCGCCACTGGCTCGCCGCGGGCCGGCCGGACGAGGCCGGCGAGTGGCTGCTGACCGCGGCCGGCCAGGCGGTGAAGCTGGGGGCGTTCGCGGATGCGCTCGTCCATCTGGACCGCCTGCTCGATCACCAGCCGGAACACACGGAGGCCCTCTGCCTGCGGGCGGAAGCGCTCGACGCGATCGGGGACAAGGGTGCGCCGGCTGCCTACGCCGCCGCGGCGCTCCTCCTCGGCGAGCCGGCGGCCCACGAGCTCAGGGCCAAGCAGGCGCTTGCCCAGATCAAGCTCGGCGATGCGCCCGGCGGACTCCAGGTGCTCGAGGGAGTCGAGCCCGAGACGCTCGACGGGCGCCTTGCGCAGGCACTGGCGATGTGCGGCGCGGCGGCGCTCGGGTTCGGCGATCCCGAGCTGGGCGCCGCCAAGGCCGTCGAGGCGCGCCAGCTGGCCGTGCAGTCCGGCGACCCCGCGGCCGTGGTCGTGGCCTCGTGGGCGCGCGCGGCCGCCGAGCACGCCCGTGGCGACCTGCGCAGCAGCGTGCGGGCGGACCTCTACGAGACGCACGCGCTGCCCACGCTCGCGGTCAGCGTGTTCGACGGTCAGCTCTGCATCACGCAGAGGCTCCTCTACGGAGCGCGCCCGTATTCCGAAGTGATCGCGTTCGCCGACTCCCTGGAGGCGGAGGCCGAGCGGCTCGGTGCGGCGCGCGGGCGGGCGTTCGCGGTGACGATCCGGGGCGAGGCGAAGCTGCTCTCGGGGCAGCTCGACGAGGCCGACGAGGACCTCGCCGCGGGCGTGGAGCTCCATCGGGAGATCGGGGCCGCGACCGGCGAGGCGTTTGCGCTGCAGCGGCGCGCCGAGGTCGCGCTCCACCAGGGCCGCCAGGCGGACGGCATGGCGCTGCTCGACGAGGCGCTGGCGGTGGCCCGCGAGTCGGACGTGGGCTTCCACCTGCTCGATCGCATCTATGGGACTCGGGTCGCCGCGGCCCCCGACCCGGCGTCCGCCCTGGCGGCGCTCGAGGAGGCGGAGGCCGCCGTGCGCGGCCCCGTCGAGAGCTGCCCCGGCTGCAGGATCACGCTGGCCGTGCCGGCCGCGATCGCGGCCGCCCGGGCCGGGGATCTCGAGCGTGCGGCGGAGTGGGAAGAGGCCTCGGAGTACCTGGCCACCGTCGTGATGCGCCTGCCCGCCTGGGACGCGGCGCT
>JAXDIH010000058.1:0-10222 GCA_034664105.1 Thermoleophilaceae bacterium | reverse complement strand
CCCGTTGGAGGTCACCTCGATGCGGCGCGGGCGAGTCTGCTCCGGCTTGGGGATTTGAATCCGCAGGACGCCGTCGTCCAGCGTGGCCTCGACGTTCTCCGGATCGGTCTGACCCGGCAGCGCGACGCGGTACTCGAAGCGACCCACCGGGCGGGTGCGGCGGCGCAGGATGCCCTTGCGCTCGCGCTCCTTGATCTCGCCGTTGACGACCACCTCGGACTCGCGGACCTCGATGTTCACGTCCTTCTTGTCCACGCCGGGCAGGTTCGCCTCGACGATCCAGGCGTCCTCGGTCTCCTCGATGTCCACCGGGGGTGCCCAGATCGGGGCCGCCACGTCCGGTAGCTCCGACCAGATCCCCGACATCAGCTGCTCCATGCGGCTGTGCAGGTCGTCCAGCTCGCCGAACGGCGTCGAGCGGCGGTCCAGTCCCGTGGTCTGCGGGTTGCGACGGACGGGCAAGGCCATGGTGGTCTCCTTCATCCTCTTGCCTGCGCGGGAGCCAGCTCCTCGAGCTCGACCTCGCGCGTTTGCAGGTCTACGACCGCGTAGCGGCCGTCGCTCTCGCGCAGGTGGTCCGAGACCGGCGCGTCGCCCTCCAGGCGATCTCCGCCGCGGGGCTCGGATAAGCAGAGGACGCGACTGACTCGCCGGCTGGGCATGGTGCTCTACCTAGGCCGGTTTTTCCGCGGGTCAACCGAGGCCCCGATCGGCCGCCCAGCGGGTCAGCTCGTGGCGGCTCGACAGCTGGAGCTTGCGCAGCACCGACGACACGTGCGCCTCCACGGTCTTCGGGGAGATGTCCAGCCGCAGCGCGATCTCCTTGTACATGTACCCGCGGGCGATGTGCTGGAGCACCTCGCGCTCGCGGGGCGTGAGCAGGTCAAGCTCGGTCTCGGGCTGCGGCGCCGGGCCGGTGAAAGCGTCGAGCACGAACCCGGCCAGGCGCGGCGAGAAGACCGCGTCGCCGTCGTGCACGCGCCGGACCGCGTCGGCCAGCTCCTCGGGGGAGATGTTCTTGGTCACGTAGCCGCGGGCGCCGGCCCGGATCACCGCGATCACGTCTTCGGCGGCGTCCGACACGGACAGCGCCAGGAACGTCGGCCGCTGCCCCGCCGCGGCCGCGCGGCGGATCACCTCGACACCGCCGCCACCGGGCATGTGCACGTCGAGCAGCACCACGTCGGGCTCGTGCTGGGCGATGGCGGCCTCCGCCTCCTCCACCGTGCCCGCCTCGGCGAGGATCTCCAGCAACGGCTCCAGCTCCGCCCGCACGCCGGAGCGAAACAGCTTGTGGTCGTCGACGATGACCACGCGCGGCTCGGGCGTGCTCACCGGCCCGCCTCCAGCACCAGCTCGACCTCGGTCCCGCTACCGGCCTCGCTGGTGATGCGCGCGCGCCCGCCGTGGCGCTCCATTCGGCCGACGATCGACTCGCGCACGCCGCGGCGGTCGGCCGGCACCGCCGCTGGGTCGAAGCCCGGCCCGCGGTCGCGCACGAACACCTGGAGGCGCTCCGGAGTGCACTCCGCGTACACGTCGACGGCGGAGCTGCCGCCGAACTTGGCGGCGTTGGTCATGGCCTCGCGCGCGGCGGCCACCACCGCGTCCACGGCCGGATCCAGCTCGCGGTCGCCGACGACGATCACCTCGACCGGCACGCCGTGATTCTCCTCGATCTCCACGGCGGCGGCCTCCAGCGCCGGGGCCAGGCGCGCGGCCTGGCCCGGGGCGGGCCGCCCGGCGAGCCACGCGCGCAGCTCGCGCTCCTGGCGGCGGGCGAGCGCCGCCACCTGCTGCGGGTCGTCCGAGCGCTGCACCAGGGCCAGCGTCTGGAGCACCGAGTCGTGCAGGTGGGCGGCAACCTCGGCGCGCTCCTGGGAGCGGATGCGCTCCGAGCGCTCCGCGGTGAGCGAGCCGACCAGGCGCACGACCCAGGGCGCGAAGATCACGCCGAGCACCACCACGGAGGCGACCAGGGCCAGCACGACGTCGCGGGCGGCGCTCAGTGCGCCGGTGGCCTGCAGGAACGCGAAGCCGGCCGCGATCACCAGCGCGATGCCCACGCCGGTGCGGGAGACCGCGGCCGCGGTGCGGGCCGTGGGCTCGGCTGCGTCGGGGCTCGGCGCCGCGGTGGCCGGGCGGCTGGCGCTCGCCCCGGGCACACCGGCGGCCGGCGGCTCTGCCTCGACCGCGGCCGAGCCGCGCCAGATCAGGGCCGCTCCTCCGGCGATCAGCACCAGCGGCCAGACGATCGCGTCGGAGAACCAGATGCCGAGCGCGCGGAAGGTGAGCAGCACACTGAGCAGCAGCAGACCCGTGCCCAGCGCGACCTCCATGGCCCCGCGCCCCGTCGCCAGGCGGCGGCGGCCGGGGGCCTCGCCCGCGGGGATCACGAGCCAGGCCAGCAGGTAGAGCGCCACGCCCACGCCGCCGGCCGCCGTCGCGATGACGAAGGCCACCCGCACCAGCGCTGGATCTACGCCCAGGCGACGGGCGATGCCGGCGCACACGCCCGCGATCCACGCACGCGAGCGGTCACGCCGGAGCGTTCTCATCGGCTCCGGCTCAGCCCGTTGGCCAGCAGGATCGCCCCAGTCGCGGCGCACGCCAGTGGCGCGAACACCGCAAAGCTCAGGTCGACGACGTTCAGGGCATCGAGCAGGAGCACGCTTCCGAGTGCCACCACGGCCAGCCCCGCCACCAGCGCCCGGATGTCGGGGCCGCCCCTCACTAGCCGGTTGTGCAGGCGTCGGGCTGGGCCGCGCTCAGGTCGATGCCGTCGCCGTGGAACGCGCCGAAGCGGTGGTTGTCGAAGAGCCGCACGTCCTGGGTGTGCTGCACGCGCAGCTCACCGAGGCCGACGTCTCCGTGCACCTGCAGGCGAGTCAGGGTGGGCTTGGCCTCCGGGGTGTCCTGGAAGTCGACGTCCACGCCGCCATTGTCGGCGCCGAACAGGTGGATGTTGCCCATGCCGACCTGCGCTTCGGTCGCCACGCACACGTCGTCGGGCACGATCAGGCGGGCCTCGCCGATGCCGATGTCGATCTCGATCGGCAGGTCGCCCTTCGGCAGGTCGGCATTGCGGAGGTCGACCACCAGCTCGCCAATGCCGAGGTTGTAGTGGTCACGCACGTCCGCAGCGGTGCCCGGCCGGTACTCGCGGTGGCCGATGCCCCCGTCGAGGTCGATGCCGGCGGCCGCCACGCCGCCGGCCGCCAGTCCGAGCGTCAGCGCCGGCAGCACCAGCCAGCGCACCGGCTTCAGGAACGCGCCGGCTGCGATTGCGGCGCCGGCGACGATGACCAGAGCGGGGACCAGCCAGTCAGGTCCGGCCGCCGCCGCGAACCCGCCCGCGATGAAGATGAAAAGACAGAGGATGAGAATGCCCACGCCGAGGGCGGCCCGGCGGGCGATCTCGGCGGGTTCGCCGCTCGGCCCTTCGCCTGAGACGAGCCACCACACGAGCACACCGGCGCCGACCAGAATGGCGAGGGGAATCCCAAGCCCTGCGAGGAGAAGTCCACCCCCGACAAGAAAGGGCGACGCGATCAGCAGGCCCACCACCACGGCCGCGATCACGAGGCCACGATTGCGCTGGGTGCCCGGCGCGATCGGAGCGGGATGATCCTCGCTCGGCACCAGCAGCAGCGCGGCGAGGTAGAGGAGCACTCCGGCCCCGCCGACGAGCGCGAGCGCGATGGCGCCGATGCGGAAGAAGAGGGGGTCGACGTTGAAGTAGCGGCCGAGCCCGCCACACACGCCGCCGATGACGCGGTCCTCCCGCGAGCGCGTCAGCCGCCTCGGGCCGGGCGGTGTCTGCTCGTTCTCGTGCGTGTCGTTCGCTTCCATGACGATCCTCCGATGACGGTTGAGTTTCCGCCATCCAGAGTGCCGGCGCCAAGGCGCCACGCCAATTGGGAATCGTCCCTAGGGGAAGGCCCCTAGACGTCTCCGAAATCGCGGTGCAGGAAGGTCGCGTCCATGCCCACCGCGAGGGCCGCCGCGAGCAGCAGGTACACGCCGGCGATCGCCAAGCGGG
This sequence comes from Thermoleophilaceae bacterium, assembly GCA_034664105.1. Lineage (GTDB taxonomy): Bacteria > Actinomycetota > Thermoleophilia > Solirubrobacterales > Thermoleophilaceae > JACVRW01. The sequence goes on along the minus strand of JAXDIH010000058.1, from coordinate 6,180 downwards.
TGCGGGTCGGCACCCGATGGAACGCGCGCGACTCGGGCGACTTGCGCTCCTTCCAGCGACGCCAGGTCTCGAGCCCGCCGAACAGGAGGATCAGGAGCATGATCGGGTTGGGGAAGGCGATCGTCGCCGCGATCAGCAGCGCGTACCCCACGAACCACATCCAGGGCGACAGAGCGGCCATGGCCCGCCCGCCGTCGAGCGGCAGCACCGGCAGCAGGTTGAACAGGTTGAGGAAGAAGCCCACGAAGGCGAGCGCCTTGAACAGCTCCTCGCCGGTGAGCGCGTAGATGCCGAGCGGCACGAGCGACGCGAGCGAGCCCAGCACCGGTCCGGCCAGTCCGACGCGGGCCTCGGCCGCCGCGTCCTTGGGGAGCTCCTTCATCGCCACCAGGGCGCCCAGGAAGGGGATGAACATCGGCGCGGAGGCCGGAATGCCCTCACGCCTCAGCTGGATCACGTGCCCCAGCTCGTGCACGAGCAGCAGCAGCACGAACCCGACGGCGAACTTCCAGCCCCAGATCAGCGAGTAGGCGCCGATCGAGACGAGCATCGAGGCGGAGGTGGTGAACAGCTTGAGCTTCGGAAGCAGCAGGAGCAGCGCCTTCAGCTTGGCCGCGAACTTGACCGCCAGCACGCCGAGCCCGGCGAGCCAGCCGAGCGCGCGGCGCCAGGTGGGCCGCTCGTTGCCCTGGGGCGGAGGCGCTGTGGGCGCCTCCGGAAGGGGATACGCCTGCGGTTGCATCACCACTTAGTGTGGCAGCGGTGACGCTAGACTTGGTGTTGCGACAAGGGGGCGAATCAGCTTCGACGTGGAGCGTGATTTTCCCGATGTAGCGAGTCGAGGATTCCGGGTTGGCCTCGTTAAATGATCCCGGAAAACCATATGTGCGGACCGTAATCACGAGTTCGCCCTCGCTGCTTAACAAGTAGCTGAGGGAGTCGCACCGGGCAGCCCGCGGCCCGGATTTGCGGCTTCATATAGCGGGATTACCCCGGCGGCAGGACCCTTGGTCGCCGGGGGACAATTCAGGAGGGTATGGCTCCGGTGACGTACCCCGCGGACCGACCGACCCGGTAGCCGAGATCAGACTCCGTCGGGAACACTCGTAGCAAGCATCGGGAAGATGTTCCGCGGACGCCGGGGCAGTACCGGCCGCCTCCACTACGAAGCCCCGCTCCGGCGGGGCTTCGTCGTTTCAGGCGGCCGCGAGGTGACGGGCAATCGCACCCGCGACCGGCTGCCCCGTGTGGTCCTCGTAGTAGGAGAACGCGGGGCTCGGATTGACCTCGAAGCAGTAAGGGTCGCCGTCGGGCGGCATCCGCAGATCGAGGCCGGCCAGCTCGAGGCCGAGCGTCGCGGTGAGCCGAAGGCATAGCTGCGCGACATCGTCATCCAAGGCCACAGCCTCCAGCCGCGCCTCCTCACCGTCCTGATGCCCGTAGCGGTAGTCGGTCGCGGAGGATCGCACCGCGGTGGCGTATGCCTCGCCTCCCACGCAATGCACACGCACGTCGGTGCCTTGGACGCGCTCTTGAAACTGCGTCGGGCACCAGCGGATGCGCTCAAGGCGGGGGAGGTCCTCCTCGCCCAGCTCGCGGACGATCGACCGCACCCCGCTCATCGACTTGTAGACCACGCGTCGATGGCGCGCTCGAAACGCGAGTACCGCTTCTGGATCGTTCGTGATCAGGGTGTCCGGCACGCGTAGGCCGGCGGCAACGATGAGCTGCGACTGATAGGGCTTGGACCCGTTGGAGGCCTGGGCACTCGTGCGGTTCACTACCCGCGCAGGGGTCACCTCTAGCCATTGGTCGAGCGCCTCGTGCAACGCTCGGCAGCGCGTCCGCAGGTGGGCGTGTGGCCCGACACCACGCAGCTCGGGCAGCGCACGGTCGTCCATCAGGCGCACGTACGCAGCGGACACGTCCGCCACCGGCACCGCCCGGCGACCAAGCCGCAGCAGCCCGCCCATCTCACCGGCGACGACCTCGAGCGTGAGCTCGCATTCCGCAAAGCGACGCTGGTTTAGCACCGCGTATGGGGCACCTCGATCTTCGAGCTCCGTGGCGACGAGCTCGAGGGGACGTTCGGATGGGATGCCGCACAGCAGAATCACTCCAGCCCTCTCAGAGCGTTGGCCAACACGTCGACCAGCGCGCGTCCGCCGCGCCGCAGGTCGGGCTGCGCGGTGGCTCCCGCGAACGTCCAACCCGGACCAAACCAGACGCCGAGAAGAGCGCAGCCGACCGCGGCGCTAAGCGCGCGACAGCCACGTACGACGCTGGCGGGGGCCCGTGGCCCGACCACCGCCCCGGCGGCCACGAACAACATCGGCGCGGTGTGAGGCCGCGGTGGCTCCGTCTCGCCGCCAGCCCACGGAGCCGTGCGCAAGCCGGCCTCGGATGCGTGGACAAGCCACTGTGGGTAGGACGGCCACGGTCCGCTGAGGCTTGGCGGCGTGACCCGGTTGAGCACCGGCTCCGGAAGCGTGTGGAGCCAGCTCATCCACATTGCCCAGACTTCCTGGACGGCATAGTCGCGGTCGCTCTCGACGGCTCGGCCGAGCAGCTCCGCCCGCGGGGCCGTGAGCCGATTGAGTGTGCCGCGAACCTCCGCGGTGTCAATCGTGCGACCGTCGCTCAGCTCGACGAGGGCCCGCGCAGTACCGCCCTCGAGCCGGTGCTCCCAGCGGTGGGCACGCATCAGGTCCGCGGATGTCACGACGTCGAGCGCGACCCCGCGCCCGACGAGGTGCCGCCAGGCCCAGAGGGCGGGTGCGTCCTCCGCGTCGCACAGCAGGAGCGGCACGATCGGAATCAGTACTCGGAAAGCTTCTGCGGTTCCTCGCCCCACCCTTCGTAGTCAGGCTCCTCTGTCATTGCCCCCATCGACAGATCCGGGCGCAGTTCCGGTCCGATGAAGTGGGCGAGCTCCTCTACCGCCAGCTCGAGCGCCGCAAGTCGAGCCTCGAGCTCGCCGCTTCCCTCCTCGGCGCCCGTCACAGGTGACAGCCGCTGCTGGATCCCCTCGAATCGCTCCTCGAACTTGAGCTCGCGGAACTGCTTCCTGTGCTCAGACTCGAGCTTCTCGGGCTTCTCGGCCTTCTCGTACTTTTCGCGCTTTTCGGACTTCTCGAACTTCTCGGGCTTCTCGGCCTTCTCGAACTTTTCGCGCTTTTCGGACTTCTCGAGCTTCTCCCGCTTCTCGATCTTCTCGAGCTTCTCGGGCTTCTCTAGCTTCTCGGGCTTCTCTAGCTTCTCGCGCTTTTCGCGCTTGAGGATGTCCTTCTCGAGCTTGATCGGCTTTATGCCGATGAGCTGCCGCAGGTTCGGCCGGTTTCCGATCCGCTCCGAGGACGGGCGGCCGGGCGCGTCCTGCTGCGGCGAGCCCGTAGCCCGGAGTTGCGACCTCATCTGCGCCGGCGTGTACGGCGTGAGCCCCCGCGCCCGTCGGTTTCCCTGTGTGCAGCCAACCGCGCCGACGACGATCGGAGAGGCGCTGGACGTACCACTGAACTGATCGGTGTACCAGACGCGCTCGTCCACACCGCCCTGGAGGTCGCCATAGCCTGCGGTCGTGACTTCCCGGCCCCACCCCTGTGCATCGACACACGAGCCGTAGTTCGAGAAATCCAGGCGGGAGCGGTCGGGTCCGTGATCCCGCCCATGGGTACCCGGTGGCGGGGCGCCGGCGCCAACGACGATCGCGCCGGAGTCAGCGAGCATTCGGTTGAACGGGTTGCGCCACGAGGGCGGGAATCCCGGGTCCGGATTGTTGTAGATCGGGTCGTCGAGGTTGCGCGAGCCGTTGCCGCCCGCCTCTACGACGACCACCCCCTTGGTGGCGGTTGCGAACGAAATGGCCGCGAAGTCGTCCGGCCACCACTCCATCGCGATGAACCCGTCTTGGCCGGCGCCGGAGGCACCTGGTCCGGGTCGGTGAAGCTCGATCAGGAGGACATCGCCGGGCGACAGCGCGTTCGCCGCGGCGGTGATCGCACCCGACGAGCCGGTTCCGCCGAAGATCGGGAAACCCCGGAAGTTGGCCTCGGGGCAGATCCCGGTTATGCCGAATGTGTTCTGGTCGCCGCTGGCCTCCCCCTGCACGGCGGTCCCGTGGTTGCGCCAACCCAGGTCGGTCGACTCCGTGCCGACGGCCCCACCGGTGTTGAGCAGCAGATCCTCGTGATCGAAGCGCCATGCGCCTTCGACATCGCAAATGCGTACGCCGAAGCCGTTGCCGCCCGGCCTGGTCCAGGCGAACCGCGCGTCAATTCCGCCCGGCGCGGCATCGAGGTATCCCTGGCGGCCGGTGAAGTCAGGCGTCGTCGGCGGCGCCGGGTCCGCGGCCGGCACCATCTCGTTGAGCATCTCCTCAAACACGGCAGGCTCGGCCGGGGGCTTCACGTATGCGGCGATGACGCCCTCGTGGGCCAGGAGCGCCTCTGCCAGCGCGTCGAGGCGGGACGGGTCAGCATGGACGCGGTAGTAGACGGACAGGTCCGGGACTTCCTGCTGGGGTGCGGTCGTCGCCTCCAGGATGTTCTGGCGCACGCGTTCCTCCGACGGGCCGAACAGCGGCACCAGGCGGGCGCCCTCGAGTGCCTCCACAATCGGCGCCGCGTCCACCGCGACGGCAGTGGCGCCGTCGGGCGCGGCGCGAAGGCCCGCGGCCGGGTCGGCAATGACGATGAGCTCGGACTCTCCCTCGAATGGGCGTGACGGCTTGCGCTGCGATCTCGGTTGCGGCATGACGTCCTCCCTTGGTCGGTCTACCGGCGCCTCCTGCTCACGGCGGCGCCGCCGCTTGCTTGATGTAGGCGCCCTCGACGGCGTCCACCCGCTGCAGTGCTTCGCGCAGCTCCATGGCCTCTGCCTCTCCGAGCGTCTCCACCACGAACGTGGAGCGCAGTGCGTCATTCGCGACTCCACCGATTACAGACTCAGGGGTCACCGGACGCAGCTGCAGCCCTCGCTCTCCGACTACACGCAAGACCTCGTCAGCGGCCTCGGTGGTCGGCGATCCAGAGCGCAGCTGTTCCGCAATGTCCGGCCGAAGCTGCGCTGTCACATACGTGGGCGCCATTGCGCAAGCACCTAACTCAACATTCGGTCTTGCGATCTGTAGTACTTGGCATTATGTCGCGTATCTCGCTCACATCAAGGCCGCTTGTCGAGCCGGCGCCGCGAACGGCAGCCGGGACGCCATCGCCGCTCCGAGCAGCAGCACGGCCGCGAGGGCGCCCAGGCCGGCCTCCAGTGAGCCGGCGTCCTTCGCGGCGCCCACCACGATCGGGCCGAATAGCCCGCCGGTCACGCCGATCGTGTTGACCAGCGCGATCGCGCCCGCCGCGGCGCGGCCCGACAGCAGCGAGGTCGGCATCGCCCAGAAGGCCGGGATCGCCCCGAGCAGCCCGAACGCGCACACCGCCAGGGTGAGCACGCCCGCTGCCGGCGGCAGCAGGGCCGTGCCGACCAGCCCCGCCGCGCCGAGCAGCATGCCGATCACCACCCAGCGGCGGCGGTCGCCGCTGCGGTCCGAGCGGCGCCCGATCACGATCAGCCCGGCGGAGCCCAGCGCCATCGGTATCCCGGCCAGCAACCCCAGCTCGATGCCGCTGATGTCGCCGATCCGCTCGATGATGTCGGCGAACCAGAAGATCGTCCCGTAGCTCGCGAAGTTGATCGTGAAGTAGACGGCGGCGCAGTGCAGGATGCGGCGGTCACGCAGTGCCTGGCGCAGCGTGAGCGACTGGCGCGCGTCGCGGGCCGCGGTCTCGGCGGCCAGCTCTCGCATCAGCGCCTCCCGCTCGTCGGGCGCCAGCCAGTCCGCCTCGGCAGGCGAGCTGGGCAGGTCGCGCAGCACCCACATGCCAACCGCGATCGCGGGCAGCCCCTGCACCAGGAACAGCCACCGCCAGCCCTCCAGGCCCAGCACCCCGTCGAGCTCCAGCGTGGCGCCGGAGAGCGGACCGCCGATCACCGACGCGCCCACGATCCCGAGCATGAAGATGCTCATCGCCCGGGCGCGGTCGCGCTCCGGGAACCAGCACGCGATCAGGTACACGACGCCCGGGAAGAAGCCGGCCTCGCCGACGCCGAGCAGGATGCGCGCCACCACCAGCGATGCCCCGTCCCACACGAACGCCGTGGCCGCGGCCACGATGCCCCAGCTGATCA
>JAXDIH010000026.1:0-12812 GCA_034664105.1 Thermoleophilaceae bacterium | reverse complement strand
GAGATCTTGCGCGCCCGCGCCACGATGTGCACGGGCAGCCGCACGGTGCGGCCCGAGTTGGCGAGCCCGCGGCCGATGGCCTGGCGGATCCACAGCGTGCCGTAGGTGGAGAACTTGAAGCCCTTGCGCCAGTCGAACTTCTCAACCGCGCGAATCAGGCCAAGCATGCCCTCCTGGATCAAGTCGCCGAGCGGCAGTCCCTGACCCTGGTACTTGCGGGCGACCGAGATCACGAGCCGCAGGTTCGAGTTGATCATGCGGTCCTTGGCATCGAGATCGCCCTTCTCGATGCGCTTGGCCAGCGCGACTTCCTCCTCGGCGTTGAGGAGGGGGTGCTTGCGAGCCTCGTTGAAGAACAGCTGTAGCGAATCCTCCAGCTCGGGGGTGAACGAGTAGCTGGGGGCCTTCTCGGTGGTACTCGTGGTCAATCCTTCGTTAGATCGTTCGACGTTCATCGAAAGTATACCTCATAGGGGGGCCTGATTGAAGTCTGTATAGGCCGGACTGAAGTCTGGTGCCCGTGTCTGCGCCGCCAAATCGCCCTCTAGCGAGATGTTGAGCTTGCTCTCGGGGATCTGGTTGCACACACAAGCAAATACTCCAGAGGCCGGGAATAGTTACTTACTAATCGTAAGAGCTGTGTCCAGCTTTGACTCGCTCTGTGTTGGCGCCGTGTGGGCGGGGTATGGGCAAGGCAATGCAGGTGATGGCTCCCGACCGAGACGAGCTCCGGCGTCTCGCGGAAACCCGGCTCGATCGCCCGGTCGTGCTGAGCCTCTACCTCGATCTCGACCCCGCCGAGTTCGCGACCCCACCCGCGCGGGCAACCGCCGTGCGCTCCCTGCTGGACGAGGCTGAGCGCCGGATCCGCGACTTCGACCACCTGTCGCACGAAGAGCGCATGGGCGTACGGGCGAGCCTCGAGCGAGCGACCGAGCTGCTCCAGGGGGACCTGCCCAGCGAGGGCGCCCAGGCGGTCGCGGTCTTCGCCGCCGAGCCGGCCGACCTGTTCGAGGCGCTCAGGCTGCCGCGACCGCTCCCGAACCGCGTGGCGATCCGCCGCTCGCCGCTGGTGGCGCCGCTGGTACGGCTGGCGCGTCGGGAGCGCTGGTGCGTGACGCTCGTCAACCGGCGCGACGCGCGCGTCTTCCGCGGCGCCCAGGACGGTCTGCGCGAGATCGAGCAGGTCCACGACGTCGTGTACGGGCAGCACGACCGCGGCGGCTGGTCACAGGCACGCTTCCAGCGGGGGATCGAGAAGGAAAAGGACGACCACCTCAAGCACACCGCCGAGGTGCTGATGAAGCACTTCAAGCGGCGCCCGTTCGAGCGTCTGATCGTGGGCGGGCCGCGTGAGGTGGTCGCCGACTTCGAGTCGAAGCTCCACGGCTACCTCGCCGAGCGGCTGGCCGGCCGCATCGACGTGGACGTGGAGCACTCCACGCCGGAGCAGGTGCTCGAGGCGGTGCAGCCGCGCTTTCAGGAGCTGGAGGAAGAGCGCGAGGCGGAGGCGCTGGAGCGCGTGGCCGAGCCCGGCCGCGCTGCGCTCGGGCTGGAGGACGTGCTGCGCGCGCTCAACGAGCGGCGCGTGGAGACGCTCGTCGTGGACGAGCGCTTCTCGGCGGACGGGACGTGCTGCCCGAGGTGCGGGTGGCTCGGGCCCGCCGGCGAGCGCACCTGCCCGGCAGACGGAACCGAGCTCGAGCAGCTCCACGGCGACGATCTGATCGAGGCGGCGGTGGAGCTGACGATCCAGCAGTCCGCCGAGATCCTGGCGGTGAGCCGGCACCGCGACGAGCTGGCCGATCGCGCCGACGGCGTAGCGGCGCTGCTCCGCTTCTAGGCGAGCGTCTCCGCGGGCGGGCGCCTGCGCGGGCGGGCGGCTGCGCGGGCGGGCGGCTGCCGGGGGCGGGCGGCTGCCGGGGGCGTAGATTAGGTCGCCATGACTGAAGCCGCGATCGAAGCTACGAGCCTGGTCAGGGACTTCAAGAAGGGTCCGCGCGCCGTCGATGGCATCGACCTGCGCGTGGAGGCGGGCGAGGTCTACGGCTTCCTTGGCCCCAACGGCGCCGGCAAGTCGACCACCGTCCACATGCTCACCACCCTGCTGCCCCCCACGTCGGGCACGGCGCGGGTGGGCGGTTACGACGTCGTACGCGAGGGCCCCCAGGTGCGTGCCACGATCGGCGCCGCGCTCCAGGAGGCCGCGCTCGACCCCTTCCTCACCGGCGCCGAGCACATGCGGCTGCAGACCGCCCTTCACGGCATGCGCCGCGACGAGGCCAGGCGGCGCTCGGACGAGCTGCTCGCGCGCGTGGGGCTGACCCAGGCCGCCGACCGCAAGGTGGGCGGCTACTCGGGCGGCATGAAGCGCCGGCTCGACCTCGCGCTCGCGCTGGTGCACGAGCCGCGCATCCTGTTCCTCGACGAGCCGACGACCGGCCTGGACCCGCAGAGCCGCAGCGCGCTCTGGGACGAGGTGCAGCGGCTGGCCTCCGACAGCGGCGTGACGGTCTTCCTCACCACGCAGTACCTGGAGGAGGCGGACGTGCTCGCGGACCGCATCGGCATCATCGACCACGGCCGCATCGTGGCCGAGGGGACTCCCGAGGCGCTGAAGGCGGAGATCAGCCGGCCGACGCTGGAGATCATCCCGGCAGAGCACGACCAGCTGCCGCGCACGCGCGAGGTGCTGGCTCGCTTCGGCGAGCCCGCGAGCTCGTCGCCCAAGGGCGCCGCCGTGCGCCTGTCGGAGGGCGAGGCGCAGCTGGCCGACGTCGTGCGCGCCCTGGACGCCGAGAACATCCACGTCCAGCACCTCCAGCTGCACGCGCCCACGCTCGACGACGTGTTCCTCGAGAAGACCGGCCGCTCGCTCGAGGGCGCGGCGGACGAGCCCGAGCAGCCCGATCCCAACGCGGTGGTCGCGGCTTGAGGCGGTCCACCCTGGGAGTTCAGGTGGGCGTGCTGGCCCGCCGCTCGGTGGTGCGCACGCTGCGTCAGCCGGCGATGGTGATCCCCTCGCTCGTGTTCCCTCTGATCCTGCTGGCGATCAACTCGAGCGGGCTCGACTCCGCCACGAGCCTGCCGGGCTTCCCGACCGATTCCTACTTCCAGTTCGCGCTGGCGATCCCCTTCGTCCAGGGCGCCCTCTTCTCCGCCAACAGCGCCGGCACCAACATGGCGAACGACATCGAGAGCGGCTTCCTGAACCGGCTGGCGCTCACCCCGCTGCGCCGGGTGGCGCTGATGATGGGCCAGCTGGCCGGCATCCTCGTGCTCGGCCTGATCCAGGCGACCACCTTCGTGATCATCGGCGTCGCCTTCGGCAGCGGCATCGCGGCCGGCGTGAGCGGCGCGGTGGTGATCGTGGCGCTCTCCCTGGTCATCTCGCTCGCCTTCGGGTGCATCGGCGCGTTCGTCGCGCTGCGCACCGGCTCGGGCGAGGCGGTGCAGGGCGTGTTCCCGCTCTTCTTCGCGGCGCTCTTCCTGTCGTCGATGGCGCTGCCGCGCAACCTGATCGAGACCGACTGGTTCCGCACGGTCGCGGACTGGAACCCGGTGTCCTACATGCTCGAGGCGATCCGCTCGCTGGTGATCACCGGGTGGGACGGCGAGGCGCTGGCGCTCGGGTTCGCCTGTGCCGGCGGCCTGGCGCTGGTGGCGCTGGCGGGAGCGTCGATGGCACTTCGGACGCAGATGGTGCGCACATGAGTCGCGGCGGGTTCTGGTCGGTCGCGCGGGCTGTGGCCTGGCGCAACGCCCACAACTTCTTCACCAACCCGGCGATGATCATCCCGGCGCTGCTGTTCCCGATGTTCTTCTTCACGGCGTTCGCGGGCGGGCTGTCGCGCGTGGACCAGGTGCCCGGCTTCGACTACGACGCCGGCTACACGACGTTCGTCTACGGCTTCGTGCTGCTCCAGGCGTCCACGTTCGGGGGCATCTTCACCGGGTTCTCGATCGCGCGCGACTTCGAGTCGGGCTTCTCGCGCCGGCTCTTCCTCGCGGCCAGGCGCCACGGCGGCATCATCGCCGGCTACTGGCTGGCGGCGCTGACGCGGGCGATCTTCACGGTCGCGGTGATAACGACCGTCGCGGTCATCGTGGGGCTCCAGGTGAACGGCGGCCTGGTCGACCTCGTCGGCCTCTACTCGCTGGCGGTGCTGGTGAACGCCGCGGCCATGCTGTTCGGCACGGGCATCGCGATGCGACTGCGCACGATGCAGGCCGCGCCGGCGATCCAGATGCCGGCGTTCCTGCTGCTGTTCCTGGCGCCGGTCTGGGTGCCGTACGACCTGCTGACGGGCTGGGTGCAGGGGGCGGCGTCGTTCAACCCGATCACGCTCGTGCTCGAGGCCGGCCGCGGCTTTCTGGCGGGCGAGCCGACGAAGGCGCTGCCGGCGTTCGGGGTGGCCACCCTGCTCACCGCCGTCACGGTGCTGTGGGCCCGCGGGGGCCTGCGCAGCGCCGAGCGCGCCGCCTAGTGGCCGGCGGTAGGCTGCTGCCATGGCCGACGAGGTGAACGAAGTCGTGCAGGGCGACGGCTACGCCGTCGCGAACGTCGACGCGCTGGGGGAGGGTCCCGGCTTCCGCAAGGTGCGCCGCGAGCTCGGGGTGACCGCCTTCGGGGTGAACGCGATCGAGATCCCACCCGGGTACGAGACGGGGCGGCACTTCCACGACGAGCAGGAAGAGCTCTACTTCGTGCACCGCGGGCGGGTCCAGTTCACGCTCAACGACGAGAGCACCCACGTGCTGGGCCCGGGTGGGCTGGCACGCGTGGACGCGGCGACCGTGCGCAAGATCAAGAACGTGGGCGACGAGCCCGCGCTCTACGTGATCGCCGGCGGCAAGGACGGGTACGTGGGCCGCGACGGGCGCCTGCCCGAGGGCGAGACGAGCCGCGTGGGGCCGAGCCCGACCGCCGAGTAGGGCCCGGCGCTTCAAGCCGCTGGCGCGACGCGCCGATGCAACCACGCGGATGCGCATCACCGTCTCCATCGCCGCTGCCGTTTCAGCGCTGGCGCTGCTGGCAACGCCGGCAGCCGCCGCTCCTCGCATCGCCGGCTGCCCCGTCTTCCCGAAGGACAACGCCTGGAACCAGCGTGTCGACCGCCTGCCGGTCCACCCTAACTCCGCCGCGATCGTGCGCTCGATCGGGCTCACGGACACGATGCACGCGGACTTCGGCTCGGGCCTCTGGGAGGGCGGGCCGATCGGCATTCCCTTCGTGACCGTCGGCGGCGCTCAGCCCAAGGTGCCGGTCAGCTTCGACTACGCGGATGAGTCCGACGGCGGCCGCTATCCGATCCCGCCCGGCGTCCCGATCGAGGGCGGCCGCGGCTCCGACGGCGACCGGCACGTGATCGTCGTCGACCGCTCCCGGTGCCGCCTCTACGAGCTGTTCGCGGCCTACCCGCGCGCCGGCGGCTGGACCGCCGGATCGGGCGCGATCTGGAACCTCCGCTCGAACCGCCTGCGGCCGCGGGGCTGGACCTCCGCCGACGCAGCGGGCCTGCCTATCCTGCCCGGGCTGGCTCGCTTCGAGGAGGTCAAGCGCGGGCGCATCGACCACGCGCTGCGCTTCACGGCGGAGCGCACCCGCCAGGCGTTCGTCTACCCCGCGCGCCACTTCGCCTCGAACCTGACCGACCCCGACCTGCCGGCGATGGGCCAGCGACTGCGCCTCCGGCGCGGCTACGACATCTCGCGCTTCCCGCGCCAGGCGCGCATCGTCCTGACGGCGCTGAAGCGCTACGGGATGATCCTCGCCGACAACGGGTCGTCCTGGTACGTGAGCGGCACCCCGAGCCCGGGCTGGGACAACGATCAGCTGCACGCGCTGCATGGCGTGCCGGGCAGCGCATTCGAGGTCGTGGACGCCGCTCGGCTGCGGCCCTAGCGGGGTTTCCGCTCCGCCTGCGCGGGTACCCCGAGACCATGTCTGCTTTGACCACGGTTGTTGCCGCGTTCGCCCTCGCCCTCGTCGCCATGTCGTTCGCCTTTGCGGGCGGAGCGGTGATCGTGGCCATCCCGGTGGCCGTGATCGCCATCGCCACCGCCGCCACGATCGACTACGCCAAGCGCCGCAAGCAGGCGGGGAGCCTCCATGACCAGCGCGAGCGCGCCCGCACGCAGAAGGTCGACTTCACCGAGCGCGACGAGCAGACGCTCGTCTCGGAGTAGCGTCCGCCCGGTTCGGGTCGGCTGCTCGGGCTGGCAGTACAAGGACTGGCGCGGGCGGCTCTACCCCGAGGGGCTGCCGCAGTCACGCTGGCTCGCTCGCTACGCGGAGGAGTTCGACACGGTCGAGGTCAACTCGACCTTCTACCGGCTCGCCTCGCGCGACGCGGTGGCGCGCTGGGTCGAGCAGACCCCGGACGACTTCGTCTTTGCCGTGAAAGCGAGCCGCTACCTCACCCACGTCCGGCGGCTGCGCGAGATCGACCAGGGCATCCATCGCTTCTACGAGCGCATCATGCCGCTGGTCGAGTCGAGCAAGCTCGGGCCCGTGGTCTGGCAGTTCCCGGCCAACTTCCGCCGCGAGGGGGACGCGCTGGAGCGCGTGGCCACGACGCTCGGGCACGTCCCCCCGGGCCGGCACTGCTTCGAGTTCCGTCACGAGAGCTGGTTCACCGAGGAGGTCTACGCACTGCTGCGCGAGCACGATGCCGCCCTGGTGATCGGGGACCACCCGAAGTGGCCCTTCCAGGCCCACGAGCTCACGGCCGACTGGACGCTGCTGCGCCTCCATCATGGCCGGCGCGGGCGACGCGGCAACTACTCCCAGTCGGAGCTGGACGAGTGGGCCCGGCGGATCGCCGACTGGCGCCGCCGGGCCGAGGTGTTCGTCTACTTCAACAACGACTGGGAGGGCTTCGCCGTGGAGAACGCCCGCTCGCTCAGGCGGCGGCTGCTATCTCCAGGCGGTCGAGCGCCCGCCGCAGCAACCGCGAGACGTGCATCTGCGAATAGCCGATCCGCTCGCCGATCTCGCGTTGCGTGAGGTCGTGCATGAAGCGGAGCTCCAGGACCTGGCGCTCCACATCGGGCAGCGCCTTCCAGGTGCTGGCGATCGCGTCGCGGCTCTCGACCAGGTCGTACGAGGTGTCCTCGTCGCCCATCAGCTCCACCAGCGACGCGGCCTCGTCGTCGTCGCGGGACGTCGGGGCGTCCAGCGACGCGGCCTCGTAGCTGGCCGCGGCCTCCTGGGCCTCCAGGACGGCCTCGACGCTGCAGCCCAGCTCGGCCGCGACCTCGCGGACCTTGGGTGAGCGACCCAGCTCTTTCGAGAGCGCCTCGGTCGTCTTGCTGACCGCGAGCGTGCGCTCCTGCAGGTCGCGCGGCACGTGCAGCGCCCAGCCCTTGTCGCGGAAGTGGCGCTTGAGCTCGCCCAGGATCGTGGGGGCGGCGTAGCTCGTGAACTTCGTGCCGCGGCCCGGCTCGAAGCGGTCGATGGCCTTGATCAAGCCGAGGCTGGCGACCTGAAGCAGGTCGTCGAACGGCTCATCCGTGTAGGTGTAGCGCAGCGCCAGGTCCCGGGCGAGCGGTAGGAACCGCTCGGCCAGCTCCTCGCGCGCGGCAAGGTCGCCTTCGCTGTGGTAGCGGATCAGCAGCTGCCGTTCCGTCTCCTGCGCCTCGGCGCGATCAACGGGCTTGCGGTTGGCAAAGCGAAGGCTCGGCGATGCGAGCGCGATTGCGGACATGGTGACCTCCGTCGGTATTTGCCTGCTTACCTGACGCGAGGTCCGTAGAACGGCCGATCCGACCAAGGCGACCGTTCCTCGTCCCCCAACTTTGCTGTGGCACCGCCTCGGGTGGCGTTAGCCCCTCTTAGCAGTGCCTAGACAGGGTTGTCTCCTTTGACAGGCATTCCTAAACCCGACTGCCCTGTCCAGGTAGGACATATGGCAGAGGACGCAAGGGCTACACGCGCGCGCCCTTCAATGCCGGCAGCACGTGCTCGCCGTACGTGCGCAGGGCTCCGAGCGGGTCGGCCCCCGACGCGTTCTGGAGGCAGACCACCGTCGCGCCGAGCTGCTCCACCTCGCGGATGCGCCCGACATGCAGCTCGGGGTCCGAGCCGATGATGTACGACTGCTTGAACTCCTCGTCGGAGACCTCGCGCTCGGCCCGCTCGTACATCGCCTTGGGGTCGTGCCAGTCGTCGGTGAAGTACTCCTCCCGCTGGGTGGCTTTCCAAACCCGTGCGCCCTCGAGCGCCGAGTCGTCGTCGGGCGCCCACGAGAAGCCGGTCTGCAAGATGATCTCGCCGGGCTCCTTGCCCTGCTCCTCCCGCGCGCTCTTGTAGGTCTCGATCAGCTCGGGCGCCGACTCGGGGTCTGCCAGCGTCCACAGGCCGTCTCCGTAGCGGGCCGCCACTCGAGCGGCGTCCGGGCCGAACGCGGAGACGTAGACCGGCGGGCGCTCGGGCCCGCGCGTGTGCAGGTAGGCGGCCTTGGTGCGGAAGAAGCGCCCGTCGTAGTCGAGCCGCTCGCCGTCGAGCAGGCGGTCGATGATCTCGAGCGCCTCCTCCATGCGGCGCACCTGCTCGCCGGTGTCCGGCCAGTCCATGCCGGCCGGCGACTCGTTGAGCGACTCGCCCGAGCCGATGCCCAGGTAGCCGCGCCCAGGGAACAGCTCCTGGAGGGTGGCTCCGAACTGGGCGACCACCGCGGGGTGGTAGCGGTGCACCGGCGCCGTGACCCCCGTGCCGACGCCGATCCGCTCGGTCGCGCGGCCGATGGCCCCGAGCAGCACCCAGGCCTGCCCGGACTGGCCCGGCTCCCACCAGGGCTGGAAGTGGTCGCTGACGTTGAGGTCGTCGAAGCCGGCGCGCTCCGCCTCGATGCCCTGGTCGACCAGCTCGCTGGGAGCGAACTGCTCGGTGGCCAGCTGCACCCAGTAGCGCATCAGGCGCTCACGTCGAGAGAAGGCATGCCGCGCGGTTACCCGGGTTCAACCCTCCACACCCGTGGCCTCGTGGGGCGACCCGACCGGCTTCGACTCGGGCGATCCGCGCTGGCGCAGGTAGACCGCCAGGATCGCCATCGAGCCCACCGCGAGGAACTCCGATTGCCAGTTCTCGAGCGTCCGTTCCCAGAAGTCGGCTCGGCCGAGGTAGTCGAGCCATGAGACCGGCAGCTGATGGTGGTCGAGGCGCTCGGTGTTGTACTGGCTGAGCCCGGTCACCGACTGTCCGAACCAGCTGCCCACCCAGATCCCGGCCATCACGATCAGCAGTGAGTTCTGGTAGAGGGCGCGGCGCACGCCGGCCACCTTGGCCCAGCGCGGCGAGTCCGCGCGCGCGTGCTCTCCGACCTTCTGGTCCTTGTCCGACTCCCTGCCGGCCTTGTGCAGCGGCTTGGACTCCGGCGAGCCGCGCTGGAGCAGCCATACCGTGGTCAGGATGAACAGCGTGAACTGCAGGTACTCGGACTGCCAGTTCTCGAGCACCGCGCCGCCGAACTCCGACGACAGGACGTAGCGGCCCATCGACATGGTCGGGTCGCCGTGGCGCAGCGCGTCCTCGTTCACGGCGGCGTGACCGGCAAAGGCCTGCCCCATCAGCGCCGCGAGGAACAGCGCCAGGAAGAACAGCGACAGGCTGTTGTTCTTCAGGAACGCGCGCATGCCTACTGGTGCATCAGCCCGATCGCGGAGTACAGGATCAATCCGGCGACGATCAACACCAGGTAAAGCACGAACATCGCGCGCATGTCAGTCCTCTAGGTCGCAGTCGAAGGGCTGGTCGGGCCCGGTCGGCCGGCAGCCGGCGGCCGAGATCTCCCAGCCGCGGGGTGCCTCGTCGAGGAAGAGCGCGCCGCCGTCGGCGAGCGAGACCGACGCGGACGTGACGTAGACGCTGGTGTGCTTGACCGCTCGGCCGGCCGGCAGCCGCGCGGCGAGGATCGCCTGCTCGCAGGGACGCCCGTCCTGCTGCGCCAGCTTGGCGGCGGTCTGCTGGTTGAGGAGGGCGCAGGCTGCTTTGCCGTCCCGGCTGTTCAGCGCCTCCTCGAAGCGGTGCACCACCGCCGCGGCGTCCGGCGCGCGGTCGGCCGCGCCGCAGCCGGCGCACAGGGCGGCGGCGAGCAGCACCAGCGCCAAGACGGGAACCGGAGCGGACACAGCCCGCTTATCCCCTCTTGTTGGTTTGGGCAATCCCCAGGAGGGAGACTTGCGGGGGATGGCTTCCCTTGCCTCGCTCTGGCTCGACACGGTCGAGCGCGCGCCGTGCCCCCCGCTGGGCGAGGACATCCACGCCGACGTGTGCGTCGTGGGCGCGGGCATCACGGGGCTGAGCGCCGCGCTAGAGCTCGCTCGCGGCGGCGCGAGCGTGGTGGTGCTCGAGGGCCGCTTCGTGGGGGCGGGGGCCACCGGCTACACCACGGCCAAGCTGAGCTCGCTCCACGGCCTGACCTACGCGAGACTGGAGCGCACGCTGGGTGCGGACGCCGCGCGCGTGTACGGCGAGGCCAACCAGCGCGGGATCGAGCGTGCCTTCGCGCTGGCAGCCGAGCTGGGCATCGACTGCGACCTGCGCCGCAAGCCGAATCTCACGTACACGGAATCCGCGGACGAGCGCGACCGGATCGAGGCTGAGGTGGCCGCGGCCCGGCGGGCCGGGCTGCCAGCCACCCTGGTCGAAGCAACCGATCTGCCGTTCCCGATCGCCGCCGCCGTGCGCTTCGCCGACCAGGCGGAGTTCCACCCGGTCAAGTTCCTCGACGGCCTGGCGCGGACGGTCGCCGAGGTCGGGCGCCTCTACGAGGGTACGTTCGCCGTGTCGGTGGATTCCGGGTCGCCGTGCCGAGTCCGAACCGACTGCGGGCGTACGGTCACCGCCGGCAGCGTGGTCGTGGCCACGCACCTGCCGTTCCTCGACCGTGGGCTCTACTTCGCGCGCTGCCACCCGGAGCGCTCGTACGTGGTTGCGGCGCCATACGAGGGCGAGGCGGCCGGCGGTGGCATGTACCTGAGCACCGAGTCGCCGGCGCACTCGATTCGCAGCCACGTGCTCGGGGACCGCACCTGGCTGCTGGTCGGCGGCGAGAGCCACAAGACGGGCCAGAGCGACGTCGGCGAGCGCTACGAGCGGCTCGAACACTGGGCGCGGGAGCGGTTCGGCGTGGAGCCGGTGATGCGTTGGGCGACCCAGGATCAGATGCCCGCGGACGGCGTTCCGTACATCGGCCCGGTCGACCCGGTCTCGAAGAACGTCTACGTCGCCACCGGCTTCCGCAAGTGGGGGCTGGCGATGGGGCTCGCCGCCGCCGAGCTGCTGGCGGCGTGGGTCGACGGGCGCGAGCACCCGTGGCGCGAGCTCTACGACACGCGCCGGCTGCGGCTGCGAGCGGGAGGCGTCTCGCTGCTGAAGGAGAACGCGAACGTGGCGCTGCGGTTCTTCGGCGACCGGCTGGTCAAGCGCGGCGACGTGGAATCGATCGAGCCAGGGGACGGGCGCGTGGTGGGCGCCGGGTTCGGGCAGCGGGCCGTCTACCGCGACGAGGACGGGGAGCTGCACGCCTTGTCGGCGCGCTGCACGCACCTCGGGTGCATCGTCAACTGGAACTCGGGCGAGGGAACCTGGGACTGCCCCTGTCACGGCTCGCGCTTCGGCCCGCAGGGCGAGGTGATCATGGGGCCCGCGGTGAGACCGCTGCCGCGGCGGGAGCTGCCGGGCTAGGGGACCCCGGGCTCGGGGACCCCGGGCTAGGGGACCTTGCCCGCCTAGCGCTTCGGGCGCAGGCGCTGCGCCTTGCGGTCCTGCTTGGCCACTTCGCGCTCCAGCTCGCGCATCTCGCGTCGCGCCTCGCGCTCGGCCACCTCTGCCTGCTCGAGCGCCGCCCGCGCCGCCTTGGTGCTCGCGGCGCTCGCCGCGTGCTCGGCCTCGGCGCGCGCGTGGGCCTCGCGCGTGTCGGCCAGCGCGCGCTCGGCCTCGGCCAAACGCGGGTCGGGCGCGGGCGGGGAGGAGGCGCGGGAGGCCGCCTTCGCACCGCCGCGCTCCGCCTTCGCGGCCGAGCGCTTCCCCTTCGGCGCCGACCGCCCCGCGGCCGCGCCGCCGCCCTTCGCCGGCGCCGGCGCCGCGCCCGCGCCGCCGCCCTTCGCCGCCCGCCTCGCGGCCGCGCCGCCCTTCGCCGGCGCCGGCGCCGCGCCCGCCCCGAACGGCCCCAATCCCACTGCCTCGCGCTCGCGCACGAAGCGGCCCCTCGCCAGCTCCTCGCGTGCCTCCTCGTCGACCGCCGCCGCGTGCAGCGTGGAGCGCACCCGGTCCCGCAGGGCCGGTCCGCTCTTGCCCGTCTCGCTCGCGAGCGCCTCCGCGCAGTCGGCCAGCGCCGACGTCAGCGCGCGTTCCTGGTCCATCGCCTCGCGCAAGGTCGCCTGGTCCCCGCCCGCCAGCAGCTGCTCGTGCGCTTCCCGGAGCCTTTCCCCTGTGGCCAGCAGCGCCTCCGTCTCGGCCCGGCGCCGCCGCACCGCCTGGTTGAGCGCCCAAGCGCCCACGGTCGGCTTGCGCAGCGCCTTCACTCGCCCGCCCGCCTCACGGTCACCCGCGCGGTTCAGGTTGCGCGCGAGCTCGTCGCGCTCGTGCACGAACTCGTCGAGCGGCAGGCCGTAGAGCCGATCGACCTCGGCGTCGAGATCCATCGGCGAGAGCCTACGACGCTCGGCGAGTCAGGCAACCTGGGCCTGGCCGGCGCCCTCCACGACCAGCTCGACGTCGCCGTCCACCCGAGTGTCGACCAGCACCACTCCGTCCACCGATCGCTCGAAGCGCAGGTCGACGGAGGCGCCCGCCACACGCAGGCCCT
>JAXDIH010000012.1:0-30963 GCA_034664105.1 Thermoleophilaceae bacterium | reverse complement strand
TCCCGGTGCACCTGGGCGCGATGCCGTCGTCGGTGGCCGCGGTGCTCGACGAGAGCCACCAGCCCGACGTGGCCTGGATCCTCAACGACCCATACCGCGGCGGCACCCACCTGCCCGACATCACGGTCATCGCTCCGCTCTTCCACCGCGGCGAGCTGGTCGGCTTCGCGGCCAGCCGCGCCCACCACGCCGACGTCGGCGCCGCCGAGCCCGGCAGCATGCCGTCCGACTCGCGCTCCCTGGCCGACGAGGGCGTGGTGATCCCGCCCACCAGGCTGGACGGCGACACGCTGCGCGGGCTCGCCGCCCAGATGCGCAACCCGCGCCAGCGCGAGGCCGACCTGCGGGCCCAGCTGGCGGCCGGGCGCGCCGGCGCCGAGCGGGTGGAGGCGCTGATCGAGCGCTTCGGCCTCGGCAGCTTCCGCGAGGCGCTGGAGGAGACGCTCGACTACGCCGAGCGGCGCACGCGCGCCCGCATCGCCGAGCTGCCCGACGGCGTGCGCCGCGCCACCGACGTGCTCGAGGCCGCCGAGGGCGACCTGGAGCTCCAGCTCGAGGCGCGCCTCGAGGGCGACAGCCTCACGCTCGACTTCACCGGCTCGGCGGCCCAGCACGAGGGCAACCTCAACTGCCCGCTGGCCGTGACGCTGTCCGCGTGCTACTTCGCCCTGCGCGTGCTGACCGACCCTGACGTGCCGCCGTGCGAGGGCGCCTACCGCCCGCTGACCGTGATCGCTCCGGAGGGCAGCCTGCTCAACGCGCGCCCGCCGGCCGCGGTGGCGGCCGGCAACGTGGAGACGTCCTCGCGCGTGGCCGACCTGGTGCTGGCCGCCTTCGGCCACGCGCTCGGGCAGGGCACGATGAACAACCTCACGCTCGGCAACGACGACTTCACCTACTACGAGACGCTCGGCGGCGGCCAGGGCGCCTGCCCCGATGCGGACGGCCCCAGCGCCGTGCACGTGGCGATGTCGAACACCCTGAACACGCCGATCGAGGCGCTGGAGCTCGAGTTTCCGCTGCGGGCGGTGGAGTACGCGCTGCGGCGCGGCTCGGGCGGCGCCGGCCGGCGGCGCGGCGGGGACGGCGTGGTGCGCGAGCTCGAGGCGCTCGCCGAGATGCGCTACTCGCTGATCACGGAGAGGCGGCGCCACGCCCCGCCGGGGGCCGACGGTGGCCAGCCGGGCGCTCCGGGGAGGAACCTCGTCAACGGCGAGGAGTTGCCCCCGAAGGCATCGGGCACACTAGGCGCCGGCGACCGGCTGCGAATCGAGACCCCCGGAGGTGGCGGACATGGCAAGCCTTGAGCGAATCGGCTTTGTGGGCCTGGGCATCATGGGAGGACCGATGGCGCGGAACCTGCGCGAGGCCGGCTTCGACCTGTCCGTCTACACGCGCACGCAGGAGAAGGCCGAGCGCTTCGCCGCCGAGCACGGCGCCCGGGCCGCGACCACGCCGGCCGAGGCGGCAAAGGGCGCCGACGCCTTCATCACGATGGTGCCCGACGCCCCGGAGGTGGAGGAGGTGCTGTTCGGCGAGGACGGCGCCCTGGAGTCGCTGCCGGACGACGCGCTCGTGATCGACATGTCCACGAGCACGCCCACGGCAGCCCGAGCGATCGCCGAGCGCGTCGGTCCGCGGCGCTTCGTCGAGGCGCCCGTGTCCGGCTCGCAGCCGCGAGCCGAGGCCGGCACGCTGACGATCTTCGGCGGCGGCGAGCCGGACGCCTTCGAGCGCGCGCGCCCGCTGTTCGACGTGATGGGAGAGCTGATCGTGCACGTGGGGCCGCTGGGCCACGGGCAGATGGCGAAGCTGCTGACGAACACGATGGGCGCGGTGAACAACGCGGTGCTGGCCGAGGCGATCCGCACGGCCAAGGCCGCCGGCCTGGACCCGGACGCCTTCCTGGCGGTGGCGGGTGGCAGCGCGGGCGCCAGCGCGATGCTCAACCTGAAGGGACGGCCGATGTTCGAGGAGCGCTTCGAACCCGCCCTGTTCAAGCTCGAGCACATGCTCAAGGACCTGCGCCATGCCATCGAGGAGGCCAGCGCGCTGGGGATCGAGCTGCGCCTGCCGGCGCTCGCCGAGGGCCTCTACGACCGCGCTGTCGAGGACGGCCACGGCGAGGAGGACTTCGCCGCGGTCTACCGCGCGCTCGACTAGCGACAGGGGTCTACAGTCAAGGGGATGGCGGACCTGCCTTCCCTCCCGCCCCGCCCCCGCTTTCGCGGAGTCGTGCACCAGTGGTCGTTCTTCGTCGCTGTCGTGGCGGGCGCCATCCTGGTCGCGCTCGCCCCGGCGGGCCGCGCGACGGTCGCGGCAGCGATCTACGCGGTTGCGCTGGCCGGGCTGCTCGGTACCAGCGCGCTCTACCACCGCATCGTCTGGCCGCCGCGTGCGCGCGCCTGGCTGCGGCGGCTAGACCATTCGATGATCTTCGTGCTGATCGCCGGCACCTACACGCCGTTCGCGCTGCTGGTGCTCGACGGGACGCTCCGCAACGTGGTCCTGCTGGGAGTCTGGAGCGGCGCGGCGGCGGGCATCGTCTTCACGCTGGTCTGGGTCGACGCCCCCAAGTGGCTGACGGCCGGCGCGTACGTCGCGCTCGGCTGGTTCTCCATCATCGCCGTGCCCGAGATCGCCCAGCGCGCCGGCGCCGGTGCGCTCGCCCTGCTGGCCGTCGGCGGCGTGGCGTACACCGCCGGCGCCGTGGTCTACGCCCGCAGGCGGCCCGATCCGCGTCCCGCCACCTTCGGCTATCACGAGATATTCCACGTGCTGGTGGTGGTCGCCGCGGCCGCTCATTTCACGGCCGTAGCTGCGTTTGCGGTGCCCGCCGGCGGGTGAGACCGGTGGGGATCGTGGCACCGCGCACGATATTTCGCTTGAAACCGAGTAAAGGTTTCGCAACAATGAGCCGCCGCGCCCTTCGCCGCCAGTTAGGGCAATCGAAGCCGGGCGCGCTGAATTTTCGAGGTTTTCCTCTTCATGCCAGTTGCATTCAAGGAATGGGCCATCACCGTGCGCGCGCTTGCCGAGGGCGAGCAGCTGCTTACCCTGCGCAAGGGCGGGATCCGCGAAGAAAACAAGCACTTCGAGATCGAGCACGACCGCTTCTTCCTCTACCCGACCTTTGACCACCAGCGCAACGACTGCGTGCGCGACGCCCACGTGCCGGAGCTTGGCCGCGCGCTCGAGGAGGGCGTCTGGCCCGACAACGAGCCGCCCGCGAAGGCGCTCGTCCAGGACGGCGGCATCCCGCAGCCGGACCGGGTGCGGATCCGCTCCTGGGCCGAGGTGTCGGCCAGCTACCTGATCACCGACCCGCGGGCGATCGACGCGCTGTCGCCGTACTACATCTGGACGACCGACTACGCCGAGAAGCGGCTCGCGTGGAAGCGGCGCCACCCGCTGCACGTGATCGTCCTGCGCACGTACCGCATCCCGCGGCCCGTGACCGTCAAGGTGCGGCCCGAGTACCACGGCTGCCGCTCCTGGATCGAGCTGTACCGCGATCTCCCGTTCGAGGGCACGCCCGTGCTGTCGGACGAGGAGTTCGAGCGCGCCTCGGAGGAGATCGAGTCGATCGCCTCCGGCGCCGCGCTGCCCGTGCTGGCCTAGGGCACTCGGGGCACGCCCTCGCGCTCCAGCTGGTCCCACATGCGGGACACCCCGGCGGTGCCGAACCGGCGCACGCGCGTAACGGCGTCGAGGTCGAGCACGTCCGTGAGCATCTCCTCGCCCTCGCCGGCCTGGACGCGGACCAGCCCCTCGGGGTCGACTACGACGCTGCGGCCCAGTCCGGCGGGCGCCGCGGCGTTCAACGAGACCAGATAGAGCTGGTTGAAGATCGCGTTGGCGCGGGCCATGACCAGCTCGTGGTCACGGTCGCTGGTGGTGGTGAGGCTGGGCTGGAGGATCACCTCGGCGCCCATCCAGGCCAGCTGGCGGGAGGTCTCGGGAAAGCTGCCGTCGTAGCAAATCGACAGCCCGATCCGGCCGACCTCGGGGATGTCGAACGTGACGAATTCGTCGCCGCGCACGCAGCCCTCGTGCGGCTGCCAGGGGAACACCTTGCGGTAGCGGCCCACCAGGTCGCCCTGCGGCGACAGCGCGATGCAGGTGTTGTGGATGCCGGCTTCGCCGCGCTCGAAGACCGTGCCGGCGACCAACCAGAGCCCGGACTCGCGCGCGATCTCCCCCAGCCGCTCGGTCAGCGGGCCCGGGACCTGCACCGCCACGCGCTCCGCGTAGCCGTCGTCGCGATCCTCCAGCGGCGCCGGCGGCGCCGACAGGTGCAGCTCGGGGAGCATCAGCAGCTGGGCGTGCGGCACCAGGTCGCGGATGCGCGGCGCCCGGTCCGCCAGACGCTCCAGCGTGGCCTCGGGGTCGCCGAAGACCGGCGCCGTCTGCAGCGCGACGATCGAGAGAGTGCGCATCGTCAGTTGCCGAGCGCGTTCTGGAAGGCCTCGGTCACGACCTGGCCCTGCTTGCCGCCCAGCACCGGCTCGAAGCTGCAGTTGCGCGTGTAGTGCTCGCTGGGGAAGATCAGCTGGCTGCGCGCGAGCGCCGGATCGCGCTTGCGGAGAATCTCCTTGACCCCCTTCACCGGCGTCACGTAGTTCACGTACTCCGCGATGTCGGCCTGCACCTTGGGGTCGTAGACGAAGTTCATGAAGGCCTGCGCGGCCTGGGGGTTGGGCGCCCCGATCGGGATCTCCATGCTGGTCGACCACAGCATGCAGCCCTCCTTGGGCATGACGAACTCGATGTTCGGGTTGTCCTTCTGCAGCTGCAC
The DNA here is from genome assembly GCA_034664105.1 of Thermoleophilaceae bacterium. GTDB lineage: Bacteria > Actinomycetota > Thermoleophilia > Solirubrobacterales > Thermoleophilaceae > JACVRW01. The sequence goes on along the minus strand of JAXDIH010000012.1, from coordinate 26,165 downwards.
GGCGTCGCCGGACCAGCCCATCGCGATCCAGGTGTCGCCCTTCGGCAGGTTCTTTATGTACTCGTTGCCGGTGAAGCGGCGGATCTGGCCGGAGTCGGCCGCCTGCTTGATCTTCGCCACGGCGGCCAGCCACTGGTCGGTGGACGCGCTATCTGGATCGATGCCCATGCTCTTGAGCGTCAGCGGCACGGAGTCGCGCATCTCGGTGAGCATGGTCACCTTGCCCTTGTACCGGGGGTCGAAGAGGTCCTTGAGCTCGTCGACGCCGGGGGCCAGGTCCGTGCGCACGATCAAGCCGGTCATGCCGCTCTGCCACGGCACCGTGAAGTCGCGGTCCGGGTCGGCCGCCGGCCGGCGCAGCGCGGGGATCAGGTTCTTGGCGACGTTCGGCAGGCGCGACTTGTCCAGGCGCTGGAGGTAGCCGAGCTTGTACATCCGAGCGGCGAGCCAGTCGCTCACCGTGATCACGCTGCGGCCCCCCGAGTCGCCGCGCGCGAGCACCGGGCGCAGCTTCCCGTAGAACTCGGCGTTGTCGTTGATCTCCTCGATGTACTTGACGGCCACGCCGGTCGCGCGCTCGAACTCCTTGATCGTGCCGTTCTGGCCGGGGTCGACGTAGAGCGGCCACTGGGAGATCGTCATCTCTCCCTTGACCGGGCCGCCCGGCGCCACGGGCGCGTCCTTCGCGGTCTTGGGCTGGTCCTCGCCGCAGGCTGTGACGCCCGCTAGAGCAGCCGCCAACAGAATCGAGATAGCGAATCGCATGCTCATTCTTCGAATCCAATTCGAACTTACCATTGGCCGTAGCACCAATGCAAGACTCGTTCACAGCCGGTAGGCCGAATACGATTCAGGAATGAGGCGCAAGGATCAGGCGGTTCGGCGGGCGCAGCTGGCCGAGGCCGGGCGCCAGGTGCTGCTCGAGCGTGGCGCCGTCGGCATGCGTGTGAAGGACATCGCCGAGCGCGCCGGCATCGCGCCCAGCTCGGTCCTCTACTACTACCCGCGCATCGACGAGCTGATGATGGACGTGTCGCGCGAGGCGACCGAGCGCTACGCCGAGCGCCGCGCCCAGCAGGTGCGGCTCCTGGACGACCCGCTCCACCAGCTGCGGCTGGCGATCCACCTCGGCGTGCCGACCGGTCCCGACGACGAGGACAGCCGGCTGCTGTACGAGCTGGACGCCTTCACGGGAACGAGCCGCGCGTTCGCCGTGATGAGCTCGTCGTTCTTCGACCGCCAGGCGATGCTCTACGAGTACATCCTGGAGTCCGGGGCCGCGCAGGGCACCTTCACGCTCGCGGCGCCCGCGGCCACGATCGGCCGCGGCCTGGTGGCCCTGGAGGACGGCCTGGGCCTGCAAGTGGTGATCGGCCACCCCGGGCTGGACAGCGCGGAGGCCGAGGCGATCCTGCTGCGCCACGCGGCGATGGCAACCGGCGCGGACCTGGAGCGAACGCCGCTGGAGCTGCCCGACGCGAGCGCCTGAGCCCGCGTCGCCTGACAGAGTTCCGCCCCCGTGGCCTGGGTCGAGTCCCACTCTCTCTCCTTCTCCGCCCGCCACGAGTCCGACCAGACCGAGGAGGCCGCCGCGGTGCTGGCCGGCCTGGAGGTCCTGCGCGACGAGCTGGGCGACCTCTACGAGCACGTGCCCAGCGACGTGGCGGTGGTGCTCCACGCGCGTCCGGCCGCGCTGGCGGTGGCCCATCCCTGGCTGCCGCTGGCACGGCGAGTGGCATCCCCCGCCAGCCGGCGCTACTACGCGGGCTGGTTCGGCGAGCAGGAGATCCACGTGCTGGCGGCGCCCGCGCTCGAGCAGCGCGCCTCCCGGGTGGCCGAGTCGCGTGAGGCGCTCCTGCTCAGCCCTCAGCACGAGTACGCCCACCTCGTCGTGGGCGCCAACAACCCCTACCTGCCGCCGCCGTTCTCGCTGGCGACCTTCCGCCGCTACGTGCGCTGGGCCTGGCTGTGCGAGGGCGCGGCCACCTGGCTGTCCGGACAGGCGCCGCTGCTGCGCCCCGCGATCGTGCGGCGCCTGCGCGAGGGCGGCCGGCCGGCTTTCCCGCCCGACAAGCGCGACGCGATGCTGCTCGGCGGCACGGTGTTCACGCTGCTCGAGCGAGAGCACGGCTCGCGCGCGGCCGCCGCGCTCGCCACGAGCGACCTCGACCGCGGGCCACGCTCGGTCCTGGTCGACGCCTTCGGCCGGCAGCTGGCCGGCGTGGAGCTCGACTGGCGCGAGTCGCTGGCGGCGATGACGGCCAGCTAGAACGCGCTCGGGCTACAGCCCGAGCGTCTTCGCGATGATGTTCTTCTGGATCTCGGAGGTGCCGCCGTAGATCGTCCCGACGACGGCAGCCCGCAGGTAGCGCTCCATCGGGTACTCGGTGGCGTAGCCGTAGCCCCCCATGATCTGCATGCCCTCCAGCGCGCAGCGCTTGGCCACCTCGGTGGCCGCCAGCTTGGCCATCGACGCTTCCTGGGGCAGCATCCGCCCCGGGTCCTCGTCGGTCAGCGACGCCACCCAGCGCACGAGCAGCCGCACCTGTGCGATCTCCGTGGCCATGTCGGCGAACTTGTGCGAGATCGACTGGAACGAGCCCACCGGCCGCCCGAACTGGCGGCGCTCCTTGGCGTAGGCGAGCGCGTCGTCGAACGTGCGCTGCGCCAGACCGAGCGCCGTGGCGGCGAGGATCGTGCGCTCGTAGTTGAGGCCGGCCATCAGCTGCGTCCAGCCTCCACCCTCCACGCCGAGCAGCGCCTCCTCGGGCACCCGCACGCCGTCGAGGTGGATCTCGTTGGTCTCCTCGCCGCCGAGAGTCGGGATCCCCGTGATCGTCATTCCCTCGGCGTCGCGTGGGACGAGGATCATCGACATGTCCTCGTGGCGCTCGCCCGGGCCGGTGCGGCACACGATCAGGATGTGGCTCGCCTTGTGGGCGTAGGAGCACCACATCTTCGACCCGTCGAGCACCCAAGAGCCGTTGTCGCGCCGGGCGCGCGTCTTCAGAGCCGCCACGTCGGAGCCGGCCTCCGGCTCGGACATCGCGATCGCGAGCGTGCCCCCGGCGGCCACCCGGCCGAACAGGTCGCGCTTCTGCTCCTCGGTGCCGAAGCGGTTCAGCGCGCCCACCACGATCAGCGTCACGCCGTAGCCGGCCACCGGGATGCGCCCGCGAGCGGTCTCCTCGAGGAACAGCGTCGCGTCGAGGAAGCTGCCGCCCGAGCCGCCGTACTCCTCGGGGATCTGCAGCCCGTACCAGCCCAGCTTGCCCAGCCGCGCGGCGACCTCGTCTGAATGCCCGTCCTCCGGGCGCTCGATGGTCTCGCGGGCCGCGAAGTCGCGGATCGCCTCGACGAACGCGTCCTGCTCGTGTGTGAGCTTCACGCTTCGACTGACTCGCGCGGCTTGAAGCGGTTGAGCTCACGGACCGCGATGACCATCTTGTGGACCTCGTCGGGCCCGTCGGCGATGCGCAGCCAGCGTCCCTGGCGCCACTGCGCGGCCAGCGGCACGTCGTCGGACATGCCGAGCGCTCCGTGCACCTGCATCGCCCGGTCCAGCACCTCCTGGTGCATCTGCGCCGCGATGACCTTGATCATCGAGATGTCCTGGCGCGCGGCGCGCTTGCCCTCTGTGTCCATCTTCCAGGCGGCGTGCAGCACCATCAGGCGGGCCGAGTCGATCTCCATGCGCGACTTCGCGATGAAGTCCTGGACGAACTGCTTCTCGGCGAGCGGCCCGCCGAAGGACTCGCGCTCGTGCGCGCGCCGGCACATCAGCTCGAAGGCGCGCTCGGCCGAGCCGATGGCGCGCATGCAGTGGTGGATGCGGCCCGGGCCGAGCCGGTCCTGCGCGATCGCGAAGCCGGCGCCGCGCTCGCCGAGGACACTGTTCGCCGGCACCCGACAGTCCTCGTAGCGCACCTCCCAGTGACCCGGCCCCTCGTCGTGGCCCATCACCGGCACCGGCCGCACGCCCGTGAATCCCGGGGTGTCGATCGGCACGAGGATCATGCTGGCGCGCTTGTGGACAGCGGCATCGGGATCGGTCACGACCATCGCGATCGCCACGGAGGCGCCGTTGTAGCCGGACGTGAACCACTTGTGGCCGTTGATCACCCACTCGTCGCCGTCCAACTCGGCGCGCGAGACGAGCCGGGTGGGGTCGGAGCCGCTGGTCTCGGGCTCGGTCATCGAGAAGCAGGAGCGGATCTCGCCGTCGAGCAGGGGCTGCAGCCAGCGCTCCTTCTGCTCGTCCGTCCCGTGCTCGGCGAGAATCTCCATGTTGCCGGTGTCGGGCGCGGCGCAGTTGAACACCGTCGGCGCGACCCCGCTGCGGCCCATCAGCTCGCAGAGCATCCCGTACTCCCAGTTGGTCAAACCGGGGCCGAAGCGCTCGTCCGGCAGGAACAGGTTCCAGAGCCCCTCGGCGCGCGCACGCTCGCGCAGCTCGACGACGATCTCCGGGTAGGGAACGCCCGGCCGCACCTCGCGGTCGGTCGCCTCCATGGCCTCCCGCTCGACCGGGTCGACGTGCTCCTCCATGAAGTCCCGAACTCGGTCCAGGAGTGCGGCCACGCGGTCGGAAGGTGCGAAATCCATGGCACGGCAGCCTATCGGTATGGTGGCCACGCCCGATGCCGAAGCTGCTCACTGAGAAGCGCGATCGGATCGCCTACCTGACGATCAACCGGCCCGAGGCGAAGAACGCGATCGACCCCGAGCTGCACGAGCTGCTCTGGCACGCGTGGGAGGACTTCCGCGACGACGACTCGGTCGACGTGGCGATCCTCACCGGGACGGGCGACGCCTTCTGCGCCGGCGCCGACCTCAAGACGTACATCCCGCCGATCATCCAGGGGTCGACCCCGCGCTGGGTACGCGACAACGTCGCCACCGGCCTCGGCGGCCTCACGCGCGGACTGCACCGCATCCCCAAGCCCACGATCGCCGCCGTGAACGGCTGGGCGCTGGCCGGCGGGCTCGAGCTCGCGCTGGCCTGCGACATCCGCGTGGCCTCCGAGCGGGCCATGTTCGGCTCGTTCGAGGCGCGCCGCGGCTACCACCACGGCGACGGCGGGATCGTGCGGCTGGTGAACACCTGTGGCACGGGCGTGGCGCTCGAGATGCTGCTGACCGCGGAGCCGATCGACGCCGAGCGAGCGGCAACCTGCAACCTCGTCTCACGGGTGGTGGCGCACGACGAGCTGCTGGCCGCGGCCGAGCAGGTGGCCCAGTCGATCCTGCGCAACTCGCAGGTGGCCGTGCGCTCCGCGAAGGAGACCATCCTCGACGTGATCGGCAGGCCGCTGGACGAACAGCTGCGCCTGGAAGCCCTGAACGGCTACGCCTGCGCGGACCCGGAGGAGACGATGGAGCTGCTGCGACGCTTCTACGACAGGACGGACGCCGGCCGGGCCTAGCCGTTCTGCAGCAACCAGGCGATCAGCGCGGTGCCGGCTCCCCCCAGCGCGATCGCGGCAAACAGCTTGATCGGGTTGGGGCGCGCGGCCGCGCCGGCGGGCGGCGCCAGGTCGGCCACCTGCAGCACCTCCCGAGCCGTCGCCGCGCCGGCGTCGGGCACGAGCACGTCGCGCGGGCCGGCCGCGAGGAAGTCCGGCACGTCGAAGCCGGCCGTGCGCCGCAGAATGCTCGGCACCCCCTCCTCGAGCAGCAGCCCCTGGATCAGCTCGGCCTCGGCCTGGTTGCGCCCACCGGCGACGCGGACCAGGTCGCCCTCCGTGTAGCGCGGATCGATCTTGCGGGCTCGCTCGTGAGCGTCGCTGAGCGGCTTGTCGAGCGGCTGGCCGCCGGGCGTTACGAGCGGCATCCCGCAACGGACGCAGAATGCCTCGTCCCCCAACGCGGCGTCGCCGCACGCCGGACACACGAGCTCATTCGATTTCGAGGGGTTCCTCCTCCACCTTGCCGTCGGCGATGCGCCACACGCGCACCTCCGGCTCGCCGGCGAGCGACACGATCAGGTAGCGCCAGTGGGGGTAGTGGGCGAGGTTGATGTCGGTCTGCGAGGGCTCGGCGGGGCTCTTCGGGTGCGAGTGGTAGATGCCGACCTCGAACCCGTCGTCGTCGAGGTCGTTCGCTGCCCGCAGCGCGTCGAACTCGAACTCGTACCCGTAGGGCGAGTGGCGCTTGTTCACCGCGCGGAAGACCTCCTCCACGGCGCCGTCGCGGGCGCGCAGGTAACCGCAGCACTCGTTCGGCGCCTCCTCGCGGGCGTGCGCCACGAGCTCGTCCCAGTCGGCGCGCGAGATCCTCACGCGGGGAAGGCTAGTGTGCCCCGCGATGCGATCCAGGCTCACCCGGCGGGGCGCGCTCGGTGGCGCCGCGGCGCTGGCGCTCGCCTCCTGTGGCGGCGGCGACCCGCCGCCGACCGGCCAGCCGCGCGCCGGCTCGGGCGCGGGCCTGCTCAACTCGCTCGTGGCGCTCGAACACGCGGGCATCGCCGCGTGGGGAGCGATCGGCGAGGTGCTGCGCGGCGACGCCCGCCGCTACGCCGGGGTGATCCGCGAGCGCGAGCAAGCCCACGCCGCCCGCATCGCCGATCTCGTGCGGCGGCTCGGCGGCACGCCGCCCCAGGCGCGCTCCGACGCGGACTACGCCCAGCTGTTCCCGCGCATGCACAGCGAGGCCGACGCGCTGCACTTCGCCCGCGACCTCGAGGAGCGGCTGGTGCGCGCCTACCTCGACGCGCTGCGCCTCCTGCCCGACCCCGAGCAGCGCCGCGCCACCGCGGAGATCGCGGCCGACGAGGCCGAGGACCTCGCGGTGGTGCACGCGCTGGCCGGCGGCCCGGCGGCACCCCAAGCGTTCGTCACGGGCACGGCGTGAGCACGAACCGCCGACAGCTGCTGCTCGGCGCGGCCGCCGCCTCGCTCGCGGCGGCAAGCCCCGCCGCGGCGGCCGAGCCCTCGGACGCGGATCAGCTCGAGCGGCTGCTCGGCCTCGAGCGGCGCCTCCAGGCCGCCTACGAGGCCGCGCTGGCGCGCGACGCCGTCGACCCGGAGCTGGGCGCGCTGCTGCTCGGGCACGAGCGCGAACACGTGCGCGGGCTCGAGCAGGCGCTCGGGCGCCGGCGGCCGCGCGCCACCGCTCCGCCGCCGAAGGTGGGCATCGACTTCGCCAGCCGGCCGCGGTTCGCGCGTTCTGTCCTCGCGCTCGAGCGCGAGACGGTGGCCGCCTACCAGGAGGTGCTCACCGGCTTCCGCAACGACCGCCTGCTCCAGCCGCTCGGCTCGATCATGGCCTGCGGGGCGCAGCACGAGGTGGCCCTCCGCCAAGTGCTGGGCGACGACCTGCTCTAGGCGCAACTCGCGCCTGCCGAAACGGTTACGGAGTGATGCGTCCGGTCCTCTTAGCGGTGCTGGTCCTCGCGCTCGCGCCGCAGGCGCACGCGGCCTGGAACTTCCAGCTCGGGATCGGCGAGCAGCAGTCGCCCATGTTCGACGATCCCCGCTTCGCCGCGCTCGGCCTCGAGCACGTGCGCGTCGTGACCTCTTACGACGTCGCCTGCCGGCCGGGGCAGGATCAGGTCTACCTCGACGCCTGGCTGGCAGGCGCCAAGCGCACCGGCGCGCGACCGCTGGTCGCCTTCTCGTTCAGCACGCGTCCCGGGCAGCGCTGGAAGCTGCCTTCCTACCGGACCTACGTGAACTGCTTCCGGGCCTTCCGCGAGCGCTATCCGCAGGTGCGCGACTTCAACCCCTGGAACGAGGCCAACCACTCCTCGCAGCCGACGTTCCGGCATCCCAAGAAGGCAGCCGGCTTCTACAACGCGATGCGGCGGGTGTGCCCGCGCTGCACCGTGGCGGCGGGCGACCTGCTCGACTGGAGCCACCTGGTCCCCTGGCTTCAGCGCTACCGCGCCCACCTGCGCGGGCACCCGCGCCTGTGGTCGATCCACAACTACCTCGACGTCAACCGCCCGCGCACCTGGCGCGGCTCGGGCACGCGCAAGCTGCTGCGCCTGACGCGCGGCCGGCTCTGGATCACCGAGACGGCGGGCGTGGTCGTGTCGCGCCGGTACGCCAAGTACGACGAGCAGCGCGCCGCCGACGCCACGCGCCGCATGTTCGCCTTCGCCCGGCGCTCGCCGCGCATCACGCGGCTCTACGGCTACCAGTGGCAGGCGGGCTGCGACCCGTACGGCTGGGACTCGGCGTGGTTCCGCTCGAACGGCTCGGCGCGGCCGGCGTGGCAGGTCGTGGTGCAGGAGGTGGCGCGCGAGCGGGGCCTGGACAAGGCCGCCGTCGAGGCGCTCGCGCCGCCGCTCGCTCCCGTCATGCACGACACCTGTAGAGGCTCTTCAATTCCCGCCCGCGTGGAGTAGCCTGAGCTAGCATGGGGTTCATCTCCGCTCCCGGCCCACTCGAGATGATGGTGATCCTCGTGATCGCCCTGCTTGTGCTCGGCCCCCAGAAGCTGCCAGAGGCGGCACGCTCGGTCGGCAGGGGCATCCGTGAGCTGAAGGAGTCGCTGCAGGGCATCGGCGACGACGATGACGACGATGCCTACGCGGACGCGGCCGAGCTCGAGGAAGAGCGGCCGACCGCCAAGCCGGTTCCGTAGCCCGCGCCGGGCTGCCCCGCTACCAGAACGACGCGGCTTCGAGGATGCCCTCGGCTTCGAGCTCCTCGATCGTCTTCGAGTAGACGCCCGAGCTGAGGTACTTCCAGCCGTCGTCCGGAGCGACGAAGACCACGTTGCCCTCGTCCAGCTCCGCGGCCACCCGCACGGCGATCGCCGCGATGGCCCCGCTCGACACGCCAAGGAAGAGCCCCTCCTCATCGAGCAGCTTCTTGGTCCACACGACCGCGTCCCGGTTCGACACGAAGATCTTGCGGTCCAGCAGCGAGAGGTCGATGATCGGCGGGATGTAGCCGTCCTCGAGTGAGCGCAGGCCCTGGACGAGCTCGCCCTGGAGCGGCTCGGCGGCCACCACGAGGGTCTCGTCGTTCTCCTCCTTGAGGCGGCGGGCGTTGCCCATCAGCGTGCCGCCCGTGCCGAGCCCGCCGACGAAGGCGCGCACGTCGTCGAGCTCCTCGAGGATCTCGCACGCGGTGCCGTGGTAGTGGGCGTCGGGGTTGGCCTGGTTGCCGTACTGGTAGGGCATGTACACGGAGGCGTCGGCCTCGGCCAGCTCGAGCGCCATCGCAACCGCGCCGTTGGAGCCCTGCTCACCGGGCGAGTAGACGATCTCTGCGCCGTACATCCGCAGCAGCTGGGTGCGCTCGGCCGTGACGTTGTCCGGCATCACGACCCTGAGCGGGTAGCCCTTGCGCGAGCAGATCATCGCCAGCGAGATGCCGGTGTTGCCCGACGTCGGCTCCAGCACCGTCTGGCCGGGGGCGATCAGGCCCTCCTCCTCGGCGCGCTCGATCATCGAGCGAGCAACGCGATCCTTCACGGAGCCGGTCGGGTTGTAGCTCTCGAGCTTCGCCCAGATGCGCACGCCGGACTTGGGGGCAAGGCGACGCAGCTCGACGAGCGGCGTGTTGCCGATCGCCTGAACGATGTCGCCGTACTTCCCCCCGCACGGTCTGTTGTCGAGCCGTGGCTCCAAGGCTTCAGAAAGTGTAGTACCGCTACTCGCTGGTCACGGTGTCGGCGTCGGAGTAGGCCGGGGCGCAGCAGCACAGCAGCCGCAGCGGCTCGGGTCCGCTGCTCCAGAGCTTGTGGCGCACGCCCGGGGCGATCACGACGGTGTCGCCCGGGGCGACCTCGCGTTCCTCGTCGCCCAGGCGCATGCGGCCGCGGCCCCGCGTGAAGAAGTAGATCTCCTCGGTCACCCGGTGGAAGTGCTCGATCGTCTCGCCGCCGGGCGGGACGGTCGCCTCGGCCAGGCTCTGGTTGACCGCGTTGCCGCTCGGCGGCCCCGCCACCTCGCGGATCTCGGAGCCGTCGAGGGTGATGAACGGCTCGACGCGCTGGAGGTTGTCGATGCGCACGCCGCCAGGCTACGCCAGGCGGCGCCGGTAGCGGACCTCGAGGAGGTTCGCCCAGACCTCCTCGCGGCGCTCGGTGCCGTCGCGCACGAAGCCGTGTGCCTCGTAGAACGCGTTGGCGCGATCGTTGGCGTCGAACGACCACACGGTCGCCTCGGAGTAGCCGCGCTCGCGCAAGTCGTCCAGCGCCGCGGCCATGAGCTCACGCCCGATCCCAGCGCGCCACCGGCCGGCCGCGACGAAGAACGACTGGACCTCGCCCACGCCCGGCTCGGGATCCGGGTCGCGTGACTCCCCACAGGCCGTGAAGCCGCCCAGCTCCCCGTCGCCTTCGGCCACCAGCAACCTGACGGTGCGGTCGGCCAGGCGGGCGCGCAGGCGCTCGGGCTGCGGGTCGGGAATCGAGTGCGCCGCGGGCAGCAGCGGCGTGAAGGCGGCGCGGGCCGACTCGACCCAGAGCTCGCCGATCGCTTCGAGGTCGGCCGAGGTCGCCCGACGGATCAGCGGCAACCGCCGGCCATGGCCGGCAGGATCACGATCGTGTCGCTCTCGGACACGCCCGTGTCGAGCCCGTCGAGCACGCGCACGTCCTCGTCGTTGAGGTACACGTTCACGTAGCGGTTGAGGTCGCCGCCTTCGGAGAACAGCTGCGACTCCGTGGCGGGGTGCTGCTCGGCCAGCGAGCGCAGCACGTCGCCGACGTTGGCCCCGGAGGCCTCGATTTCCTTGGCGCCGCCCGTGGAGGCGCGCAGGACCGGAGGGATCTTGACGGTGCTCATGCGGCGGGCAGACTAACCGCTAGCCGGCGCCGGCGCAGAAAAGCTCGTAGTCCGGGAAGACGCCCATCTCGTCGTCGGAGATCGAGTCCGGCTCGCGCGAGCAGATCGGGCACTCGGGATCGCGGCGCACCTTCAGCTCCGTGAACGTCGTGCCGAGCGCGTCGTAGAGCAGCAGGCGACCGGCCATCGTGTCGCCCGCGCCGGTGACCAGCTTGATCACCTCGACCGACTGCAGCAGGCCCATCACGCCGGGCAGCACGCCGAGCACGCCGGCGGCACCGCACGACGGAGCCAGCTCGGCCGGCGGCGGCGTCGGGTAGAGGCAGCGGTAGCAGGGCCCCTCGTACGGGTGGAAGACCGACAGCTGACCCTCGAAGCCGAGGATCGAGGCGGAGACGACGGGGATCTGGAGCCGCACGCTGGCGTCGTTGAGCAGGTAGCGCGTGGGGAAGTTGTCGAGGCCGTCGACGATCACGTCGTAGCCCTCGACGATCTCCATGATGTTGTCCGCGCCGAGCCGCACCGGGTGCTTCTCGACGTTGACGTCGGGGTTGATCTCGTGGATCGAGACCTCGGCCGAGTCGACCTTGGGCATGCCGATGCGGTCGTTCGAGTGGGCGACCTGGCGCTGCAGGTTCGAGAGATCGACGACGTCGTTGTCGACGATGCCGATCGTCCCGACTCCGGCCGCGGCGAGGTAGAGCGCGGCGGGCGAGCCAAGGCCGCCGGCGCCGAGCAGCAGGACCCGCGCGTCGAGCAGCTTCATCTGACCCTCGAGGCCGATCTCCGGGACGAGCAGGTGGCGCGAGTAGCGCTCGCGCTGCTCGCCGGTGAGCGCGCGCGGGACCTCGACCTCGTAGCCGCGGTCCTTCCAGAGCGTGATGCCGCCGCGCATCGACGCGACGTCCTCGTAGCCGAGCAGCTCCTGCATCGTGTGGGCAGCCAGCGCGGAGCGGTTGCCCGAGGCGCAGTAGAGGACGACCGGCTGCGAGCGGTCGCTCACGGCGCCCTCGATGCGCGACTCGAGGTGGCCGCGCGGCACGTGGATGGCGCCCGGCAGGTGCGCCTCCTCGAACTCGTGCTGCTCGCGGACGTCGACGATCACGGGAGCGTTGCCGTTCCCGTTCTGGCTCAGATCGCGGACCTCCTTCGGGTCCACCTCCTCGATCTGGTCCTTGATCCTGCGGATCACATCAGCGCCGGAAGCCATCTCAGAAAACCTCTTAAACCGGGTCGTAATTCAAGACTTCAGAAAGTGTAGCGCCGTAGAACGAAGACCGGGGCGCCCCCTGAGGGAGACGCCCCGGTCGAGACCCAGACCTAGATTTCGTGCGGAAGCCCCGGGGGCAGACTGCCTGCCCGATCGAAGCTTTCACCAACAGTTTCGGCCTTGCGGCGCGCTGCCGATATGGGGTGGAGACCCCATTTCTCTTCGAAGGGCGCATTCCGATCAATGGACAGACCACGCATGACCCGCCGCGACGATTCCCTCATAGGCCAGATAGTCGCGGCCAACGTAGTGCTGTTCACGCTCACGCTGCTCGCCGCGAGCCTGGCCGCGGGCATGGACCTGGGCGCGAGCGACAAGCGCTGGGACTTCCTGATCCTGGCCCTGGCGATCGTCCTCACGCTCTGCACCAACCTCTGGATGCTGCAGCGTCGCTTCCGGCCGCTCGAGCGGTTGATCGAGCAGATCGAGTCGATCGACCCGAGCGAGCCGTCGCCGCTCCAGCTGTTGCGCAGCAACCCGGTCGAGGAGGTCGACCGGCTCGCGAGCTCGTTCCACGGATTGCTCGAGCGCATCGAGGAGGAACGCCGGCGGTCGGGCCAGCTCGCGATGCGGGCCCAGGAGGAGGAGCGCCGCCGCCTCGCGCGCGACCTCCACGACGAGGTCAACCAGGCGCTCACCGCGATCCTGCTGCGCCTCGAGGCGCTCGCGCAGGAGACGCCGCCCGAGCGCGCGCCCGAGGTGGCCGAGCTGAAGCGGCTGGTCAACCAGGCGATGGACGAGCTGCTCAACCTGGCCCGCCAGCTGCGGCCCTCCGCACTCGACGACCACGGGCTCGTGCCGGCGGTTGAGACACAGCTCAAGCGCTTCTCGGCGCGCACCGGCATCGAGGTGCGGCTCGACACCCGGGGCGCGCCCGACATGCTGCCCGAGGTCGTGCAGACGGCGATCTACCGCGTGGCCCAGGAGGCGCTGACGAACGTCACCCGCCACGCCGGGGCGACGGTGGTCGAGCTGGACCTGGAGGAGGACAGCGGCGGGGCGGAGCTGCGCGTACGCGACGACGGCACCGGCTTCGACCCCAGCGTCGTCGCGCGGACGACCTCGGAAACAGCGAACGGCGGGCTGGGGCTCGTGGGCATGGCGGAGCGCGCCCGCCTCGTGGGCGGCGAGCTGGACGTGCGCTCCGCGCCCGGCGGCGGCACGACGATCACGCTCAGGGTGCCGACGTGATCCGCGTCCTGATCGCGGACGACCACGGCATCGTGCGCTCCGGCCTGCGCATGCTGATCGACCGCCAGAACGACATGGAGGTCGTTGCCGAGGCGGACGACGGCGTGGCAGCGCTCGAGTCCACCCAGGCGCACCGGCCGGACGTGGCCGTGCTGGATGTCTCGATGCCGCGCATGACCGGGCTCCAGGCGGCACGGGAGATCCGCTCGCACGTGCCCGAGACGCGGGTCCTGCTGCTCTCGATGCACGACGACGAGCGCTACTTCCTCGAGGGGCTGGCGTCGGGCGCCTCCGGCTACGTGCTCAAGCGTGCGGCCGACACCGACCTGATCGGGGCCGTGCGCGCGGTCGCAGGCGGGCAGACCTTCCTCTCCACCGACGCTCAGCGCGAGCTGATGGACGCGTGGCTGGAGAGCGGCCGTTCCGAGCCGGACGACCCGCTCACGCCGCGCGAGCTCGAGGTGGTCAAGCTGATCGCCGAGGCCTACACGAACCGGCAGATCGCGGAGACGCTGAAGCTATCGGAGAAGACCGTCGAGTCCCACCGCGCCAACGTGCTGTCGAAGCTCGCGATGCGCGACCGTGTGGAGGTCGTGCGCTACGCGATCCGGCGCGGGTTGGTCGAGCCCTAGCGGATCAGGCAGGTCGAGGTGCCGCGGGCGAGCAGCTTGCCCTCGCTGTGCCGATGCGCGGACACTAGCCTGAGCCCCATGCACGGGCGCCTGATCATCGCGCTGTTCCTCGTCGCGATCTTCGCCCTCGGCGCCGTGGTGCTCGCCGCCGACTCCAGCGACAAGACGGACGTCGGCGGCCCGGGGTTCGAGGGTGCGCGGATGCCGGCGGGCGTGCGCGCGCCGGACTTCACGCTGCGCAACCAGGACGGCGAGCGGGTGTCCATGCGCGAACTGCGGGGGCAGCCGGTGATCGTCACGTTCCTCTACACGACGTGCGACGACACCTGCCCGGCACAGGCGCAGACCGTGCGCGGCGCGCTCGACGACCTGGGCAAGGACATCCCGGCGCTGGCGATCGCGGTAGACCCGCCGCGCGACACCGCGGACCGCGCCCGCGTGTTCCTGGCCAAGCAGCACGCGCTGGGACGGATCGACTTCGTGCTGGGCAGCCGAGCTGAGCTGGCGCCGCTGTGGAAGGGGTTCTTCATCCGGCCGCAGTCGGTCGCCCAGGAGCACCAGGCGCGCTTCACGCTGATCGACAAGCGCGGCTTCCAGCGCATCGGCTTCCCGGGCGACCAGGCGACCCCGGAGACGCTGGCCCACGACCTCAGGCTGCTCGACCAGGAGTAGGTCAGCCGGACTTCCGCGAGCCGTAGAAGAGCGCGCAGCCCTTGACGCCACGGATGCTATGCCCAGATGAACTGAGCCAGCAGGGCAAATCCGTCCCTGGCCTGGCCGCGCTGGGACTTCTCCTACCCGATGGGTAGGATTTGGTGGATGATGTTCTCGACCAAAGCGGAGTACGGCATCCGCGTGATGGCGCACCTGGCGCGGTACACCGGGAGCCAGCCGATCAGCCTCGGCTCGATCGCCGACGCCGAGGGGCTGCCGCTCGCCTACCTGGAGCACCTGGTGCAGCGGTTGCGCAAGGCCGAGCTGGTCGAGTCGCGCCGCGGCGCGCACGGCGGCTACACGCTCGCCCGGCCCGCCGCCGACATCACGATGGCCGAGGTGGTGTCCGCGCTGGAGGGCGACATCGCCCCGATCGAGTGCATCACCGCCGACGCCGACGGCGTGCTCACCTGCGCCCGCGAGGGCGCCGAGCCCTGCCCCACCAAGCTTCTATGGACCCGAGTCCAGGGGTCCATCGTCCGAACCCTGAACGAGATGACGCTGGACGACCTAGTCCAGCCCTTGACGAAAAAGGAACCCGTAACCGCATGACTCTCGAGATCCAGAACCTGCACGTCCGCACCGAGGATCGCGAGATCCTCCACGGCGTCGATCTGACCGTCAATCGAGGGGAGACGCACGCCCTGATGGGCCCCAACGGCTCCGGCAAGTCGACGCTCGCCAACACGCTGATGGGCAACCCCACCTACGAGGTCACCGAGGGCCGCATCCTGCTCGACGGCGAGGACCTCACCGAGGCGGATCCGGACGAGCGCGCCCGCGCGGGCCTGTTCCTGGCCTTCCAGTACCCGGCCACGATCCCGGGCGTCTCCGTGGCGAACTTCCTGCGGATGGCAGTCAACGCCGGCCGCGAGGAGCCGATCAAGGTCAAGGAGTTCGGCCAGCTGCTGCGCAAGAACGTCGAGCTGCTCAAGATCAGCGACGACTTCACCAAGCGCTACCTCAACGAGGGCTTCTCGGGAGGCGAGAAGAAGCGCGCCGAGATCCTCCAGCTCGCGATGCTCCAGCCCGCCTTCGCGGTGCTCGACGAGACCGACTCGGGCCTCGACATCGACGCCCTGCGGATCGTCTCCGATGGCGTGAACGCCATGCGCGGCGACGAGCGCGGCTTCCTGATCATCACGCACTACACGCGCATCCTCAACTACGTGCGCCCGGAGTTCGTGCACATCATGCTCGACGGCCGCATCGCCCGCGAGGGCGGCGCCGAGCTGGCCGACGAGCTCGAGGCGAAGGGCTACGAGTTCGTGCGCGAGGAGGTGGCCGGGCGTGCCGGCTAGCCCCGATTTCGTAGAGGCGCGGCGCAAGGCCGGGCTCCAGGCCTACGAGGCCGAGGAGGTGCCGACCTGGCGCCGGTCCGGCTTCTGGACCACCACGCTGCGCGGCCTCGACCTCGACGCCCTCGAGCCCAAGCGCTACGAGGAGGGCCTGCCCGAGCTCGACCTCGGCGACGAGGAGCACGCGGCCCTGATCGTCCAGCGCGGCGCGAACGTGGTCCATACCGACCTCGTCGACGAGCGCATCATCGTGATGCCGCTGGAGCAGGCGGTCGAGCAGCACGAGGACCTGGTGCGCGAGTACTTCGGCAAGCGGCTGCCCCACGACGAGGGCAAGTTCGCCGCCGGCACCGCGGCGTTCTGGACCGGCGGCGTGTTCATCCACGTGCCCAAGGACATCCAGGTGGAGCACCCGATCCAGGTGGTCTGGCTGATCGACGAGCCCGGCACCGCCCAGTGGGCGCACACGCTCGTGGTGGTGGGCGAGCACTCCGAGGTCAAGATCCGCGAGTTCTTCCGCGCGCCCGACTTCGAGGGCCAGGCGCTCCACTCGGGCGCCTTCGAGCTGTACGCGCTTCCGGGCTCGCAGGTCGACGTCGCCCACTACCAGGACTGGGGCCGCGGCCAGGTCTACGACCTGTCCACGCGACGGGTGGAGATCCGCCGCGACGCGCGCGTGAAGTGGGTGCCGATCCACCTCGGCGGGCGGCTCACCAAGCAGACGCTCGACATCATCACCGCCGAGGACGGCTCGGACATGAAGCACACCGGCATGTACTTCACCGAGCGCGACGAGCACCTCGACCTGTTCACCACGGACAGGCACGAGGCCGGTCACACCAACGGCGACACCGTCTGGAAGGGCGTGCTGACCGGCGAGTCGCGCGCGTCCTACGAGGGCCTGATCCACATCCTCCCGAAGGCCCCCGAGGTCGACACCTACCTCCAGACGCACCAGATGCTGCTCTCGCCGAAGGCGCGCGGCGACGCGATCCCGTCGCTGATCGTCGAGGTGGACAACGTCAAGGCCTCGCACGGCGGCACCGTCGGCGAGCTGGACGAGGAGCTGATCTTCTACATGATGAGCCGCGGCCTGCCGCGCGCCGAGGCGGTGCGCGTGCTGGTCGAGGGCTACTTCGAGGAGGTCGTGCAGCGGCTCGAAGACCCGGGCCTGGAGGAGCTGGTCCGGCGCCGCATCGCCGAGAAGCTGAAGGGCGCGGAGGACCAGGTGCGCGAGTTCATCGGGGAGCGGGCAGAGGCGGCCTGATGGCCAGCGTGGCAGCCAGGCCGTTCGCCGACGTGCGCGCCGACTTCCCGGTGCTGCAGCGCGAGATCAACGGCCACTCGCTCGTCTACCTCGACTCTGCCGCCAGCGCCCAGAAGCCGCGCCAGGTGATCGAGGCGATGGAGCACTTCTACTCCTACTCGTACGGCACCGTTCACCGCGGCGTCTACGAGCTCGGGCGCGAGGCCACCGAGCAATTCGAGGGCGCGCGCGAGCGGATCGCCGCGTTCGTCAACGCCGATCCCGCCTGCTCGATCTTCACCCGCAACGCCACCGAGTCGATCAACCTGGTGGCCTACGCGTGGGGTCGCGACAACATTCGCGCCGGCGACGAGGTGCTCATCACCGAGATGGAGCACCACTCGAACATCGTCCCGTGGCAGCAGGTCTGCGAGGAGACCGGGGCGCGGCTGCGCTACCTGTCGGTGACCGACGGCGAGCTGTCGCTCGACGAGCTCGACGCGGTGCTGGCGGAGGGTCGGGTCAAGCTGGTCGCGGTGGGTCACGTGTCGAACGTGCTCGGCACGATCAACCCGGTCGAGGAGATCGCCCGGCGCGCACGCGCGGCCGGCGCGGTGACGCTGATCGACGGCGCGCAGGCCGTGCCGCAGATGCCGGTCGACCTGGCCGCGATCGACGCCGACTTCTACGCCTGGACCGGCCACAAGGCGCTCGGCCCGACGGTGGGGCTGCTGCACGGGCGGCGCGAGCTGCTCCAGGGGATGCGGCCGTTCCTCTCGGGCGGCCACATGATCTCGCGCGTCGAGCCCGACAAGTCCACCTGGAACGAGCTGCCCTGGAAGTTCGAGGCCGGCACGAACGCGATCGCCGAGGCGATCGGGCTCGGCGCCGCGATCGACTACCTGGGCGAGATCGGCATGGAGCGGGTGCGCGAACACGAGCGCGAGCTGACCGCGTACGCGCTGGAGCAGCTGCCCGCCGTGGACGGGATCACCCTGTTCGGGCCCGAAGGCGTGGACCGGCGCGGCGGCGTCGTACCGTTCACGATCGAGGGGATGCACCCCCACGACATCGCCGAGCTGTGCGACCGCGAGGCCGTCTGCGTCCGGGCCGGCCACCACTGCGCGCAGCCGCTGATGCGCTGCCTCGGTGTGGGCGCCACGGCGCGCGCGTCGTTCCACGTCTACAACGTGCGCGAGGACGTGGACCGGCTGGTGCACGCGCTGGGCAAGGCACGCGAGGTGTTCGAGCTGTGAGCGACGCGCTGTACCGGGACTACATCCTCGATCACTACAAGAGCCCGAGGAACTTCGGCGAGCTGGATCCGCACGACCTCGAGTGGCACGACCACAACCCGCTCTGCGGGGACGAGCTGGGAGTGCACATCGTCGTCGCGGACGGGAAGGTCGCGGAGCTGCGCTTCCACGGACACGGCTGCGCCATCTCCCAGGCGGCCGCCTCGATCACCTCGGAGGAGCTGGTCGGCATGCCCGTCGAGGACGTGCCGAAGCTCGACGCCGGCTGGGTGATCGAGCAGCTCGGCATCGAGATCTCCCCCACGCGCCGCAAGTGCGCGCTGCTCGGCCTGAAGGTGATGCGCGGCGCGACGACCGGCGACGCCAGCTGGCCGGAGTGATTACCGCCGGGGGCTCGCGCCCCCGGACCCCCGGTGAAGATTGGCTTCGCCGCTAGCCATCAGCGCTGGCTTCGCCGCTAGCCATCAGCGTTGGCTTCCCCGCTAGCCATCAGCGCCCGAGGCCGGGTTCGCCTTCGCCCACTCGACGATCTTCTTCGAGTCCTGAATCAGCTCGCCGTCGTCGGTTACGAGGACCGGCACCCAGTTCTGACCGGTCAGCTCGCGCACCGGCTTGCGGGTCGGGTTGAGGGCGTTGCCGAGCGCCGCCCAGCCGTAGGTCTTCTTCACGACGGGATCCCAGCCCGCCTCCTTCAGGGCGGCGTGCGCGTTGCCGCACGGATGGCCGCCCGGACGCGGCGTTTGGAACGTTCCCCAGCAGACGTAGAGCTCCATGTGCGGACCCTAACGAACTCCTACCTCACTAGTCGGAAAGCCGTGTGGGGCGCTAGACTTGAGGGCGATGGCAGCCACTGACAAGACCCGCATCGCCAAGCCCAGCCCGATCAAGGAGAACGAGCAGGGACAGCTCGTCGCCAAGAAGGGCGTCTCCCGTGACGTGATCGAGGAGCTCTCCAAGATCAAGGGGGAGCCGGAATGGATGCGCGAGAAGCGGATCAAGTCGTACGAGATCTTCGAGCGGAAGCCGATCCCGACCTGGGGCGTCGACCTGTCCGACCTCGATCTCTCGGAGCTCGTCCTCTACTCGCCCCCCGAGGCGGGCCGCTACAACAGCTGGGACGACGTTCCGGAGGAGCAGAAGGTCACCTTCGAGAAGCTCGGCATCCCGCAGGCTGAGCGCGAGCACCTCGCCGGCGTCGTCGGCGTGTGGCGCCAGGAGCCCTTCTACGAGGGCCTCAAGCAGGAGTACGCGGACCAGGGAATCATCTTCTGCGCCATGGACACGGCTGTCACGGAGCACGAGGACATCGTGCGCGAGCACTTCATGAACAAGTGCGTGCCGCCGCAGGACAACAAGTTCTCGGCGCTGCACGGAGCGGTGTGGTCGGGCGGCTCGTTCCTGTACGTCCCGAAGGACGTCAAGGTCGACCTGCCGCTGCAGGCCTACTTCCGCATGGAAGGCGCCAACGAGGGCACCTTCGAGCACACGCTGATCATCGCGGACGAGGGCTCCGAGGTGAACTACATCGAGGGCTGCACGGCCCAGACCTACTCGGTCAACTCGATGCACTCCGCCGTCGTCGAGATCTTCGTCAAGGAAGGCGCGAAGGCGCGCTACACGACCGTGCAGAACTGGTCGAAGGACGTCTTCAACCTCAACACCAAGCGCGCCATCGTGGAAGCGCACGGCACGGTCGAGTGGGTCGGCGGGTCCATGGGAGCCAAGAAGGTCATGCTCTACCCCGGCTCGTTCCTGATCGGTGAGGGCGCGCGCGCCGACCACCTCAACGTGGGCGTGGCGAGCGGCAACGTCTGGAAGGACACCGGCGCCAAGGTCGTCCACCTCGCGCCGAACACGAACTCCAACATCCTCGCCAAGTCGATCTCCAAGGACGGCGGGATCATGGGCTACCGCGGGCTGGTCCGCATGGGCCACAACTCGCAGGGCTCCAAGGCCCGCGTCCAGTGCGACGGCCTGATGATGGACGACCGTTCGCGGTCGGACACCTGGCCCGACATCCAGATCCAGAACCCGCACGTCACCGTGGCCCACGAGGCCGTGGTCGGCAAGATCTCCGACGAGCAGCTCTTCTACCTGCAGTCACGCGGCCTCTCCGAGGAGGAGGCGGCCGCGATGATCGTGAACGGCTTCATCGAGCCGGTCACGAAGGAGCTTCCGATGGAGTACGCCGTCGAGCTGAACCGGCTGATTCAGCTCGAGATGGTCGACTCCATCGGCTGAGCGGAGCGCGTCGCCTCGACGCCTTCGTCGGGCACGAAGTAGTGGTCCTGCACGTCCGGGGCGAGCTCCGGCAGCACGGTCATGAAGGCGTCTACGACTTGCGGGTCGAACTGGCGTCCGCTCTGGCGGCTGAGCTCGGTGACCGCCTCCGCGAAGGTCCACGCCGGCTTGTAGGGGCGGGAGTGGGTAAGGGCGTCGAAGACGTCGGCGATCGCGACGATCCGGCCCACGCGCGGGATCTCTCGGCCTGAGAGCCCGGCGGGGTACCCGGTGCCGTCCCAGCGCTCGTGGTGGGTCAGCGCGATCAGCTCGGCCATCTCCAGCAGCGCGAACCCGGGCCCGTTCAGCATCTCCGCGCCAACCGTCGTGTGGGACTTCATGAGCTCGAACTCCTCCGCCGTGAGCCCGCCGGGCTTGAGCAGGATGGAGTCCGGGATGGCGATCTTCCCCACGTCGTGCAGCGGAGCCGCCTGCCGCAACAAGGTCAGCTCGTCCTGGTTCATGCCGAGCACCTCGCCGATGCGCGCCGACAGCTCGCCTACGCGGCGGGTGTGCTGACCCGTGGCGTCGTCGCGGAACTCCGCCGCGAGCGCCAGGCGCTGGATCACCTGCAGCTGGGAGTCCTCCACCAGCAGCCGTGCGTTATCGCGAGCGAGCCTCTGGGCGCCCGCGTGCGACTTGTGCGAGCGCAGGTAGAAGACGGCGAATAGGAACACCAGGGCGAGCACCATGGCGGCCGAGCCGAGCGTGGCCAGCCTCAGCGACCTCGACGCCGCCTCCTGGTATTCCGCGCCCGCTTGCCGGATCTCGCGGGCGACGTCCTGCTGGTACGGGCTGGCGAGCGACCCCAGCCTGTCGGCCATCGCGTTCTGGTCGCGAGCCACCTTGTTGCGAACGGCCTTGAGCAGGTCGAGGTTCCTCCGGTAGGGCCCGATCAGCAGGAACAGGTGCGAGGACGAGTGGTCGCGCCGCAGGTGCGCCAGGCGGCTGTCGATGCGGCGCTCGGTCGCCTGCATGCGCCTCAGGCCGGCGACCTGCGCGGCGTGCCCCTGCCCCTGCCCATCCCACGGGAGGCTCTGCATGGCGTCGAAGTCGCGTGCGATCGCGCCGAGCATGACCTGCGCATCGCGGCTGGAGTTCGCCCGGCCCTGGAGCGAGGTGACCACGCCGACCGAGATCAGCGCGAGCACGAAGGCGGCCGTGATTACCCACGTCGAGGTGGCCCCGAGCACGGCAGTGCCCTTTGAGCGCATGAGATGGCATCGACCGATGCCCGCGGACTTTGAGTCAATCGGCTCTTGCCTGGACGGGCTCGTTAGCCTCGCGGTATGACCCAGCTGGAGTTCAACCGGCAGGCGGCGCAGGAGCTCGAGGCCGTTTACAGCAAGCGCGACCTGCTGCGCCGGCGAGCGCTCGTGCATGAAGCACTGGGAGCCGTTCCGGGCGAGCGGATCCTCGACGCGGGCTGCGGACCCGGGTTCTACGTGGCGGAGCTGCTCGACAAGGTTGGCAGCGACGGCGCCGTGGTGGGCGTGGACGCGAGCCCGCAGATGCTTGCCGCGGCCGCCCAACGCTCACAGGGTCGTGCGAACGTCAGCTTCCACGAGGGCGATGTGACGGCGCTACCGGTGGGTGCAGGCGAATTCGACCGGGCGCTGTGCGTCCAGGTGCTCGAGTACGTCGCGGACATCCCGGCCGCGCTGCGCGAGCTCCACCGGGTGCTGCGCCCGGGCGGCCGCGTGCTGCTGTGGGACGTGGACTGGGCCACGGTGTCATGGCACTCCGAGCAGCCCGAGCGGATGCGGCGCGTGCTGCTCGCCTGGGACCAGCATCTGACCAACCCCTCCCTGCCGCGCACGCTGGCCGCCCAGATGCGCGCGGCCGGCTTCGAGGACGTGGCGGTAGCAGGCCACAGCTTCGCCACGGACGAGGTGAACGACGAGAGCTACGCCGGCGCGCTGCTCGCGCTGATGGCGGACTACGTAGCCGAGCGCCCCGAGATTGGCCCCGAGGTCGCCGCCGCCTGGGCTGCCGAGCAGCGCGAGCTCGCCGGGCGCGGCGACTCGTTCTTCGCGTGCCTCCAGTTCTGCTTCTCCGGCACGCGGCCGCGCTAGCTCAGGCATCCTCGCGGGCCTGCCGATGGGTGGTGGGTGAGCGTGAACGACCTCGTGCTCGTCCAGGGCATGCACGACACCAAGCTCGCGCTGCGTCGCTGGAACGAGCACCCGTGGGCGATGCTGCGGCCCTGGGCGACGCTCAGCCTGCTGATCGCGTGCGGGCTGCTCGGCGCGGTCTACGTGATCGCCAAGCTCAGCACCCCCGATCCGACCACCTACCTGATCCCGGGCTACAACTCCCACGCCAGCTTCCACGACTACTTGGCGGTGCTCTACCGAAACTCGCTGGTGCTCGCCCTCCACGCGATGGCGTGCGTCGCGGGGTTCATGGCCGGGAGCTCGCTGCCGCTGTCCGCGTCCAAGCGCAGCGGGGTGTCACGGTGGGTGCACCAGAAGGCGGGCCCGCTGGCGATCGGCTTCGTCGTGTGCGCCACGACCTTCTCGCTGTGCACGCAGGCCTACGTGATCGGCGGAGGCGCCGCCGCGATCGCCGCCCAGCTCGGGACCAGCCCCGGCCTCCTGCTGCTGGCCCTGGTGCCGCATGCCCTCCCGGAGCTGTTCGCGCTGTTCCTACCGCTGGCCGCCTGGATCGTGGCCAGCCGCGCCGGTCAGTGGCAGGACCTGCTGGCCGCGACATTCGTGACCGTCGCCATCTCCGTGCCGATCCTGCTGGCGGCCGCCGCCGTCGAGATCTGGGTCTCGCCGGAGCTGCTGGACGCGATTTCGGCGCGCTAACGGCGGCGGGGCGGCCCGGGGCCGCCCCGCCGGCGTCGTAGCGCTACTTCGGGTACGTCGTCGTGGCCGTGGCCTTGTGGCCGGTCTCGTCGACGAAGGTCACGCGAACGGTGCGGGTCTTGCCCTTGCGACCCACCACCGAGGCGAAGCCGACCGTGCGGGTCTTGCCTGCGACCTTGACCTTGCCGGTCTTCTTCAACACCTTCGACGTCACGTCGATCACGGAGTTGTCCACACCCGGTGCCGGATGGGTCAGGTTGTCCGGCACCTGGAAACGGAGCTCGGACGACGGGATCCCCTCGATCTTCACGTCGAAGATCGGCGCGGCCAACGACCCATGGATCGACAGGGGGCAGGCCGGCGGATCCGTATCGATGCGGATCGCCATCCCACCGCGCTTCTTGGTCACGCCCGGGCCGTTGCTGACATTGATCAGCGTCAGCTTCACGTCGCAACCCAGCTTGGACGTGCGGTCGGGCGCCGGGCCGAACGCGTTCGCGATCGTCCCGTTGCCGACCACGGCGGCCTTGCACTTCGTGTTGTACGCCGGGCTTTCATCGGCCTGCGCGAACGTGCACGTCGGACGCGCCTTGGGGAAGTACTTGACCCCCTCCGCGGCGATGAAGTACTGCTTGATCACCGACGGGCGCAGGTTCTCCGTGTCCCCGACCTCGTAGCCGAAGTTCAGGAACGCCGGCAGCGGCTTGGCCGCGCTGCCCACCTTGTTGCCAGGACCACCCGACGCGATGTCCACGTTGTACGTGTTGACCGCGTAGGCGATGCCCGCCACCGAAATCGCCGCAACCGCCGCGACGACAACGGCAATCGAGAGCTTTCGCATCTCCCCTCCTCTTTGACTACGGCAGCGGGGCGGCCCAAAGGCCGCCCCGCTGAAATACGAGCGTCAGTCGTATACCCGCTACTTCGGGTACGTAGTCGTTGCCGTCGCCTTGCGGCCGGTCTCGTCAACGAACGTGACGCGGACCGTGCGCTGCTTGCCCTTACGGCCGACGGCCGAGGCGAAGCCGACCGTGCGCTTCTTGCCACCGATCTTGACCTTGCCGGTCTTCTTCAGCACCTTCGAGGTCACGTCGATGACGGAGTTGTCCACACCCGGAGCCGGGTGGGTCAGGTTGTCCGGCACCTGGAAACGGAGCTCGGACGACGGGATGCCGTCGATCTTCACGTCGAAGATCGGCGCAGCCAGTCCGCCGTGGATGGACAGCGGGCAGGCGGGCGGATCCGTATCGATGCGGATCGCCATCCCACCGCGCTTCTTGGTCACGCCGGGGCCGTTGCTGATGTTGATCAGCGTCAGCTTCACGTCGCAGCCAAGCTTGGACGTGCGGTCGGGTGCCGGGCCGAACGCGTTCGCGATCGTCCCACTACCCACAACCGCGGCCTTGCACTTGCTGTTGTAAGCCGGGCTTTCATCGGCCTGCGCGAACGTGCAGGTCGGACGGGCCTTCGGGAAGTACTTGATCCCCTCCGCCGCGATGAAGTACTGCTTGATCACCGACGGACGCAGGTTCTCCGTGTCGCCGACCTCATAACCGAAGTTCAGCGTGGACGGGACCGGCTTAGCCGGAGTGCCCGCCTTGTTGGGGCTGCCGGACGCGATGTCCACCGTGTAGGTGTTGACCGCGTATGCGATGCCAGCTACCGAAAGCGCCGCCACAGCGGCAGCGACAACGGCAATCCAAAGCTTGCGCATTCCTCCTCCTGGGGGTGATACGGGTTTACGACAAGACGCCCGTACGTGACTCGAAACCGAGGCCCGGACGAGCGCGGGTCACCCTATAACACGCGGACAGGTGTGGTGTTGCGCAACCGTGTTGGCAGGATACGTCGCGAACGTGCGACCACCGGCAGAGGCAGACATCTACGCGCCCGAGTTCCCGCAGGGGCTGGAGTGGCTCAACGTCGCCTTCCTGCGCATGAACACCTTGATGGGTCGGGGGGCGGTGCTCGTGGAGTTCTGGGACTTCGCGCGCGTGAACTCGCTGCGCACGATGCCCTACCTCAAGGCATGGCAAGAGCGCTACGCCGACGCCGGTCTGCGGGTGGTCGCGATTCACTCGCCGGGCTACTCCTTCGGCCGCGACCGCGACACCGTCGCGCGGGCGGTCGAGCGGCTCGAGGTGAGCTACCCGGTCCTGCTCGATCCCGCTCTCGAGGTGTGGCGGCTCTACGGGAACATGGGCTGGCCGGGGCGCTACCTGTTCGACCGCACGGGCAAGCTGGCGTTCATCCACTACGGCGAGGGCGAGTACCTCGAGACCGAGCTGGCGATCCAGGAGTGCGTAGGCGAGGCGATCGAACCGCTCGCCCCCGTTCGCCCGGAGGACGCGCCCGGCGTGCTGCTGGAGCCGCAGACCGCCGACATCGCCCTGCCCGCTGACCGCGAGCGGCTCGAGCTGGTGCGCGACTGGACCGCCGGCGAAGATTGGATCGAGGCCGCCGACCCGGGCGCGGCGGCCAGCTTCACGTTCAGCGGCGGCGGCGCGTTCGCGGTGCTATCGGGCGGAGGGCTGGAGCCGGGGCTCTACGAGTCCGACGGCACCGTGGAGGCGGAGTCGCCCGGCCTGCGGCTGCACGGGGTGCAGTTCACGCCCGCGCCGCCAGCTCCCGGCGGATCTCCCGCGGGAGCATGAAGCGCACGTCCTCCTGGACGACCTGGAACTCGGAGACGTCCTGCGTCCCGCGGGCGCGGAAGAAGTC
>JAXDIH010000009.1:0-3159 GCA_034664105.1 Thermoleophilaceae bacterium | reverse complement strand
TCTGGTCGTAGAGCCGGCGGATGATCGGGGCCATCTTGATCGACACGCGCCCGGACAGGATCAGCAGGTCGGCCTGGCGCGGCGTGAAGCGGATCGCCTCCGCGCCGAAGCGGGCGAGGTCGTTGCGGGGCGAGCCGATCACGGTGATCATCTCGATCGCGCAGCAGGCGAGCCCGAAGCCGAGCGGGAAGATCGCGTTCTTGCGCGCCCAGTTCTGAGCGGTGTCGAGTGTGGTGAACAGCAGCCGGTCCTCGACGTACTGCTCGAGGTCCCTGCCGGCGACCTCGCCGCGCAGCATCTGCTGAGCCTTGAGCTGGCGGACTCTCATGTCGTCCACCCGGGTGCGCGTCACTTCCATTCGAGTGCTCCCCTTCGCCAGACGAATATGAACGCCACCAGCAGCAGCGCCACGAACACGATTGTTTCGACGAGGGCGAATACCCCGAGTACTTCCAGCTGAAGCGCGACCGGATAGAGGAAGACCACCTCGATGTCGAACAGGATGAAGAGCATCGCGATGAGGTAGAAGCTGATTCCGAAGCGGAAGCTCTTCTTCACTTCGGAGGGAAGCCCGCTCTCGTAGGGCTCGCTCTTGGTCTTGCCAGGCCGCTTGGGGCCGAGCACGCTATTCGCGAGCGTGAAGGCGGTGCCTATACCGATTCCCAGAAGCAGGAAGACAAGGGCTGGCAGGTAGCTCTTCAGCACTCCAGCCGGGAGGTATAACGCAACCTTGTGCGACGGTGCTACATAGTGCGAAAGGACACCCGTTGACCGGGTTTCACATGGCCCTTGGAATCGCGGTGCTGGTGACCAACGCGGGTGCCGCCGCGTGGGGCGCGATCGGCTGGCTGCGCCACAACGCGCGGGCGGCGATCACGTTCTGGCCGCTGCTGCGAATGGCGCAGGCGACGGTCGTGGTGCAGGCGGTGGTTGGACTGCTGCTGCTGGCCCGCGGAGCGTCGGCGCCGGACGGCCTGCACGTGATCTACGGGATCGTGCCGCTGTTCGTGTCGCTGATCAGCGAGGGCATGCGCGCGGGGGTGGCCCAGCGCGAGCTGGAGGGCATCGAGGACGTGGACGCGCTGGACCGCTCGGAGCAGGTGGCGGTGGCGCGCCGCGTCGCGCTCGGCGAGATGGGCGTGATGACGGTGGGCGCGCTGCTGATCCTGACGCTCGCGCTGCGGGCGTATCAGACCGGCGGCTAGCCCATGTACCACGCGCCGAACATGATCCCGAACGCTCCCAGGACGGGGATCAGGACGGTGCGGTAGACGGGCTCGATCATCGGCCTCGTCAGCACCCAGGCGAAGGCGGCGGTGAGGGCCGCCATCGACGCGATCGACATCGGTGCGAAGACGGCCAGCGCCAGGCCGGCCTCCAGGCGGCTCGGCAGCGCCGCGATCAGCAGCAGCACGATCGCGCCGGTCCCCGCCAGGCCGTGCAGCATGCCGATGCCCAGCGCCTGGCCGGGCGTGCGCACCTTGATGTGGCTGTGGCCGTCGCCCCGCCTCAGGTGGCGCCTGCGCTCGTGGCCCTCGTCGTGCGCGTGGGCCGTGGCCCGGTAGTCACCGCGGGCCCACTTGTAGATCACCCGGGCGGCCAGCACGAGGATCACCGCGCCGATCGCCTTCTCCGCTCCCGACTCGAGCCAGACGGGCAGGGCCGCCTTGAACGCGATCAGCGGCACGCCGATCACGAGCAGCGCGCCGGCGTGGCCCACTCCCCACCAGGCGCCGAGCCGGGCGGCCTTGCGGGTGTCGCCGCCGTCCGCCGCGACCAACGACGTCACGGCAACCAGGTGGTCGGGGTCCGACGCGTGGCGCAGACCCAGCAGGAAGGCGATGCCGAGCGCCACCAGCAGCGGTGCACCGTCGAACAGGCCGGTGAGCAGCGAGTCCAGCTCCTCCACCGGCTTGAACAGGAAGTCGAAGTTCATCGCGAGTCCTCCTAGTTGTTCAGACGACGCCCGGGACCGCTTTGGCGGTCAGGACGCATCCGACGCCGACGATCAAGAGCGCCGACGCCGCGGGCAGCACTGCGGCCAGCCGCCCGGCCGCGAGGCGGGGTGGGATCAACTTGCGGGCCGAGACGACGACCAGGCCGAGGCCGGTCAGGGTCGCCGCCAGGCCCAGGCTGAAGGCCGTGATCAGCAGCAGGCCGAGGGCCACCTCGTGCTGCGAGATCGCGGCCAGCAGGACGACGAGGGCCGAGGGGCAGGGGATCAGGCCGGCGGCCGCCCCCATGCCGAGCAGGCCCTTCCAGCTCAGGTCGTGGTGGTGATGGTGGTCGTGCTCGTGTTGATGCGCCCTGCGCACGCGCGAGCGCAGCACGGCCAGCCCGACCGTGACCACGAGCAGGCCGGACACCAGAGTCAGCCAGGGATAGAGGTCCTCCGGCAGCACGTACTGCGAGAGCGCGAGCGTGACGACGCCCAGCGCGAACACGCCGATGGTGTGGGTGACCGTGACGGTCGCCCCTAGCGCGACGGCGTGCCGCGGCTTGCCGCGCGTGCCGACCAGATAGGCGGCGACCATCGCCTTGCCGTGGCCGGGCGACAGCGCGTGCAGCGCGCCCCAGCCGAAGGCGGCCAGCAGCAGGAGCAGCAGCACGCCCTGACCCGAGGCGGCGTCGGCGAACAGTCCGGCGAAGCCGTCGGATTGCGCGCGGGTCTCGCCGGAGCCTCCCTCTGCCTTCGGAGCCACCAGCGTCCCGTCGCCGGGGTCGACGCGGAAGTTCGCGTCGCGCCGGTCGAGCGGGCTGGTGAGGAGGTCCTCGGGGTAGCGGCGCAGGCCTTGGGTGGGATCGCCGTTGGGGGCGTTGGTGCGTACGGCGGTGCCCTCGCCGGGGGCGGAGACGACCGCTTTCCAGCCGACGCGGCCCGGGAAGGTGCCGTCGTGCAGCTCCACGCGGCGCGGGCTCATCACCTTCGCCCGCAGCGGCAGCTCGAGCCGGGTGGTCTTCAGCCCACCGGCGCCGGCGGGGAAGCTGAGCTTGGGCGTCCCGGTCGGCTGGAGCGCGACCCGTCGCCCGTCGACGAGCAGCACGAGCCGGCGCCGCACCTCGGCGAGCTTGCGCCTCAGCACGTCGGCGCGGCTGAGGTTGCTCTCCTGCACCGTCGGAATCTCGGCCTGGTCCAGGACGTAGCGCACATCGACGCGG
>JAXDIH010000261.1:0-32639 GCA_034664105.1 Thermoleophilaceae bacterium | reverse complement strand
CCGGCGCTGCATCAGCCAGCGCGAGCGATGTCGCGCAAACCAACACGACACATGCTGAGCCTCTAAGCAACCAAGTCAGATTGTGCCACTCACAGCCTCGCCGTGCCGGTAGAAGTCCACCGGCTCGGGCGGCAGCGGCGTGTTGCCGAGGATCAGGTCGGCTGACTTCTCGGCGGTCATCATCACCGGCGCGTAGATGTTGCCGTTGGTGACGTAGGGGAAGACCGAGGCGTCCACGACGCGCAGGCCCTCCAGGCCGCGCACCTTCATGGTCAGCGGGTCGGTCACGGCCAGCTCGTCGGTGCCCATCCGGCAGGTGCAGGAGGGGTGCAGCGCGGTCTCGGCGTCCTTGGCGACCCAGTCCAGGATCTGCTCGTCTGTCTCGACCTCCGCGCCCGGAGACAGCTCGCCCCCGTCGAGGCCGGCCCACGCCGGCTGGGCCAGGATCTTGCGCGTCACGCGGACCGCCTCGATCCACTCACGCCGGTCGTTCTCCGTCGACAGGTAGTTGAAGCGCAGCGCGGGGTGCTCGCGCGGGTCGCGGCTGACCACCTTGACCGAGCCGCGCACGTCCGAGTACATCGGCCCGACGTGGACCTGGTAGCCGTGGCCGCCGCCGCCCGGCGGCAGCGTGCCGTCGTAGCGAACCGCGATCGGCAGGAAGTGGTACATCAGGTTCGGGTAGGCGACCTCGTCGTTGCTGCGCACGAAGCCGCCCGCCTCGAAGTGGTTCGTCGCGCCCGGGCCGGACTTGCGCAGCAGCCACTGCAGCCCCACCTTGGGCCGGTTGCGCATGGCGAAGTAGGGCGCCATCGACACCGGCTGCGTGGCGGAGTGCTGCACGTAGACCTCGAGGTGATCCTGCAGGTTCTCCCCGACGCCGGGCAGGTCGTGCACGACGTCGATGCCGAGCGCGCGCAGCTCGTCGGCGGCTCCCACGCCCGAGAGCTGGAGCAGCTGCGGCGAGTTGATCGCGCCGCCGCAGAGCAGCACCTCGCCGGCCCGGACGGTGCGCGTGCGCCGGCCCGGACGGGAGTACTCGACGCCGACCGCCCGGCCGCCCTCGAACAGGATCCGGGTGGTGAAGGCGAAGGTCTTCACGTCGAGGTTGGGACGGTCCATCACCGGGTGCAGGTACGCGCGCGCTGCGGACAGCCGCCGCCCGTTGTGGACGTTGCGGTCGAACGCCGCGAAGCCCTCCTGGCGGTAGCCGTTGACGTCCTCGGTCAGCGGGTAGCCGGCCTCCTGGACGGCGGCGAAGAAGGCGTCGAAGAGCGGGCCCTGCGCCGGCCCGCGCTCGAGCACCAGCGGACCCTCGTGCCCGCGGAACGGGTCGTCCGCCCGCGCCGCCAGGCAGTCCTCCATGCGCTTGAAGTACGGCAGGCAGTGCGCGTGGTCCCAGGTCTCCATCCCCGGCCCGGACGCCCAGCGCTCGTAGTCCAGCGGGTTGCCGCGCTGGAAGATCATGCCGTTGATGCTGCTCGACCCGCCCAGCACCTTGCCGCGCGCGTGGTACACGCGCCGCCCGCCCATGTGCGGCTCCGGCTCCGACTCGTATTTCCAGTCGTAGAAGCGGCTGCCGATCGGGAAGGCAAGCGCCGCCGGCATGTGGATGAAGACGTCCCACGGCCAGTCCGGCCGGCCGGCCTCCAGTACCAGCACTCGGTTGCCCGAATCCGCGGACAGCCGGTTGGCGAGTGCGCTGCCCGCCGAGCCGCCGCCGACGATCACGAAGTCGTAGCGCTCGGACATGGGGGGACGCTAGCCGACCAGCTCCTCCAGCGCACGCTCCAGCCCGGCGTCGCCGACCTCGCGCTCCTCGAGCGGCAGACCGATCGCCGCGGCGGCGCGCTCGGCGGCGGCGCGCGTCGCCGCGGTGGGGCGCTGCGCCAGCCACAGCACGCGGGTGTAGTGCCGGAAGTAGGCGTCGCGCAGGTCGGGGTGGCGGTCGAGCCCCAGCTCGCGCAGGACGGTGTGCTCGAACGTGCGCGCGAGGAAGTCGGTCAGGAGGTAGGTGCCGGGCTCCTCGGCGAGCGCCGCACGCACCTCCTCGTGGGCGAACACGTCGTAGCAATGGTCCCCGGGCAGGCGCTCCACGCCGGCGTCCGCGAGCACCGCGTCGAGCGAGCCGTAGCTGCCGCAGTCGGCGTACGCCACGGCCACCCGCTCGCAGCGCCCGGCGATCCGGTCCAGCTCCGCCGCCACCGCCGGGGCG
Source organism: Thermoleophilaceae bacterium (assembly GCA_034664105.1). Lineage (GTDB taxonomy): Bacteria > Actinomycetota > Thermoleophilia > Solirubrobacterales > Thermoleophilaceae > JACVRW01. The sequence goes on along the minus strand of JAXDIH010000261.1, from coordinate 30,424 downwards.
ATCCGCTCGGGCCGGTTGTGCAGCAGCGCCGGCAACGGGTGCACCTCCACGTCCCAGCCGCGCCGGCGCGCGATCCGGGTCACGTTCAGCGCGAGCGCCCCGCACGCGATGACGCCGACTCGGCTCATCCCGGGAACGCCAGCTTGTCGATGAAGCGGTCGTTGAAGTCCGTGCGGCCGGAGAGCTCGACGTAGCGCACCTCACGCACGATGGCATGCGCCTCCGCGCGCTCGCGCAGGCTCAGGGCGGCGATCTTCGCCCCCTCCCCGGCCACGTTGCCCGCCGACACGATCCGCGGCAGCGCCAGCCGCGGCACCAGCCCGATGCGGACCGCGCTGGCGGGCCGCAGGTAGGCGCCGAAGCTCCCCGCCAGCAGCACCTGCGCCACGTCCTCGGGCTCGGCGCCCAGCTCCTCGAGCAGGATCTGCCACCCGGTCGCGATCGAGCCCTTCGCGAACTGCAGCTCGCGCACGTCGCGCTGGGACAGGTAGATGCCGGCGGCCGGATCGTCGCCGCGGCGGTGCAGCATGAAGACGCGCTCCTCCCCGATCGTGGTGAGCCGGTCCGCGAGGCCGGGGTGGGCCGCGGCCGCCTGCTCCTCGGTGACGTAGCGGCCGGAGTGGTCGAGCAGCCCGGCGCCGACCAGCTCGGCCACGGCGTCGACCAGCCCGGAGCCGCACATCCCCACCGGCTCGACGTCGCCGATCACCTCGAGGTCGAGCTCATCGCCATCGATGCGCACGCCCTCGATCGCGCCCTCGGCGGCGCGCATCCCGCAGCGGATCTGGGCCGCCTCGAACGCCGGGCCGGCCGGCGCGGCGGTTGCCACCACGCCGTCCTGGCTGCCGAGGGCGATCTCCGAGTTCGTGCCCACGTCGATGAACAGCCGCAGCCGCTTGTCACGCGTGAGGCCGGTCGCGAGCATGCCCGCCACGATGTCGCCGCCCACGTAGGCGCCCAGCGAGGGGAACACGAAGGCCGGCGCGCGCGCGTGGACGGGCACGCCCAGGTCGGCGGCCAGGATCGTCTGCGGCGGAGCGTGCGTGGCGACGATGAAGGGCGCCATCGAGAGCGGCTCGGGGTCGATGCCGAGCGCCATCTGCACCATCGTCACGTTGCCGCAGAGCGTGATCTCGTAGACCTCGCCCGGGTCGACGCCGGCCTCGGCGCAGACCTCGGCGGTGAGCTGGGCGAGCGTCTCCTGGGCGCGCTGGGTGAGCGCGTCGAGCGCGCCCTCGTCGAGCATCGTCGCCGAGACGCGCGAGATCACGTCCGCGCCGAATGGCTGCTGGCGGTTGAGCATCGACTCCACCGCCGCCGGCTGCCCGGTGTCGAGGTCGAGCAGCGTGGCGACGACGGTGGTGGTGCCGAGGTCGAACGCGAGCGCGAAGCGCCGCGCCGTGGTGTCGCCCGGCTCGACGTCGATCAGGAGGTCGTCGCAGACCACGGCCGTGACCTCGAAGTTCGACGACCGCAGCGTGCGCCCGAGCGTGCGCAGGACGGACAGCTCCACGCGCGGCTCGAGGTCGTCGAGCGCATCCGTGACGCGCTCGATGTCGGAGCGCTGGTCCTCCAGCGACGGCTCGTCGAGCACGAGGTGGCGCTTCTGGACCGAGGGCCGCAGGATCACGTGCCGGCCCACGCCGACGAGCGCGGCCTTGGGGCGCGTCTGCAGCGGCGGGACCTCGATCACGATGTCGCCGCGCGCCGGGGCGCGGCAGGCAAGGCGCCAGCCGTCGCGCAGCTCGGCCTCGGTGAACGCGCGCGGGTCGACCGAGCTGACCGGCAGCTCGCCCTCGATCACCCGCACCTTGCACTTCTTGCAGGTGCCGTGGCCGCCGCAGGTGGAGTCGATCGCGATGCCGTTCCAGGTGGCCGCGTCGAACACCGGCGTGCCGCTCGGCACCCGCACCTCGGCGCCCTCCGGCTCGAATCGAACCCGCGCCCGCTCCGTGCCGTCGGACGGCTGGCTCTCGAGCAGCTCGGGCTCGCGCGGGGTCACGAAGTCCCGACGGCCTCCGCCTGCTGGCGCGCGCGGTGGGCGGCGATCCAGCTCGCCCCCCAGGGGTCGTGCCCCAAAAGGAGGTCGGCGCCGCGCACGCTCTCCACGCACACCCCCGCGGTGCTCATGATCGCGCTGGTCAGCCCGGCCTCCATGGCCATCGGCAGGAAGGCCGCGTTGAGGGCGTGGCGCTGCGGCAGGCCGAATGACACGTTCGACGCGCCGAGGCACATGTTCACGCCCAGCTCGTCGCGGATCAGCCGGATCGTCTCCAGCGTCGTGGTCACGGCCTCGGTGTCCGCCCCGACGGTCATCGCCAGCGGGTCGATCACCACGTCCTCGGGCGGGATGCCGTGGTCGCCGGCGACCTTCACGATCTTGGTGGCGATCTCCAGCCGCTGCTGCGGCGTCTCGGGGATGCCGGTCTCGTCGTTCGCAAGGCCGATCACCGCGGCGCCGTGCCTGGCCACCAGCGGGAGGATCTCCTCGAGCCGGTCGTCCTCGCCGGTGACGGAGTTGACCAGCGGCTTGCCCTCGTAGGCGTCCAGGCCCGCCTCGAGCGCCTCGACCACCGAGGAGTCGATGCAGATCGGCAGGTCACAGGTGTCCTGCACCAGCTTGAGCATCTTGGCCAGCAGCTCGGCCTCGTCCACCAGCGGGATGCCGGCGTTCACGTCGAGCATGTCAGCGCCCGCCTCGACCTGGGCCTTGGTGTCCACGACGACCGTGTCGAGGTTGCCCTCGCGCAGCTCTTCCGAGAAGCGCTTGCGGCTGGTCGGGTTGATGCGCTCGCCGATGATGCAGAAGGGCTGCTGCGCCCCAATCGTGACGGTCTTCGACCGAGACCTCAGAACGGTGTCCATGCTCCTCCTGTCCGCCTACGCGGGCACCGCGCTGCGGCGCTGCTCGAGCAGGTCCTTGGCCTTCTTGACCGCGGAGGAGGCGTCCGCCGAATAGCCGTCGGCGCCCACCGCGTCGGCGTACTCCTGGGTGACCGGCGCGCCCCCGACCATCACGACCACGCGGTCGCGGACTCCCGCCTTCTCCATCGCGTTGATGTTCGCCTTGAACATCGGCATCGTCGTCGTGAGGAAGGCGGACATGCCGACGATGTCGGGCTCGAGCGCGTTGATCTCCTCGATGAACTTCTCGGGCGCCACGTTCACGCCCAGGTCGATCACCTCGAAGCCGGCGCCCTCCAGCATGATGTTGCAGAGGTTCTTGCCGATGTCGTGCACGTCGCCCTTGACCGTGCCCATCAGGAACTTCCCGATCGGCTTGGTGCCGGTCTCGGCCAGCAGCGGCCGCAGGATGTCGAGTGCGCCCTGCATGGCTCGCGCGGCGATCAGCATCTCGGGCACGAAGTAGTCGCCGCGCTCGAAGCGCGCGCCGACCTCTTCGAGCGAGGGGATCAGCGCGTCGTAGAGCATGCGCTCCGGCTCGAGCCCCTCCGCCAGGCCCTGCTCCACGCCCTGCTTGACCACCGGAGCGTTGCCTACCAGCGTCTCCTCGTAGAGCGTGCTGAGGATCTCGTCGTGGGTCACGCGGCGTGCACTCCTTCCGGCCGGTGGCCGAGCTCCTTGCTCAGTGCCCGGGCCTGCTTGATCACGATCGGCCTCAGCTCCGCCACCCGGCGGGCGGTGAGGCGCAGCGTCGGGCCGGAGACGCTCAGCGCGGCCACCACCCGGCCTGCCTCGTCGAGCACGGGCGCCGCGATGGCGCTCAGCCCGAGCTCGAGCTCGTCGTTGGCTGTCGCGAAGCCGTCGCGCCGCACCTGCTCCAGCTCGCTCGCCAGCAGGGCCGGCTCGACGATCGTGCGCGAGGTGAGCGGCTCCAGCGTGTCCCCATCGGGCATGCGCGCCGCGCCCGCCGCCAGCAGCACCTTGCCGTTCGCCGAGGCGTGGTAGGGCACGCGCCGGCCGACCCACTGGGTCGTCCCGAGGTAGTGGCGGCTCTCGACCTGAGCCAGGTGCTCAACTCCCGTGGGGCCCGCAACGGCCAGGTTGATCGTCTCGCCGGTCGCCTCCGCCAGCGCCGCCATCGGGCGCTCGGCCAGCTCGGCGAGGTTGCGCCCGGCGGCGCCGCGGCTCGCGAAGCGCAGCATCACCGGACCGGCGCGAAAGCGCCCGCGCATTCCCTGCTGCTCCACGAGCCCATGGCGCTCGAGCGCACCCAGGAGCCGCGAGGCGGTGCTCTTCGGCAGGTTGGCGTCGGCGGCCAGATCGGTCAGCCCGCGGGGCGCCTCGGACTCGAGCACGAGCGCCAGGAGCTGGGCGCCGCGATCGATGACCTGGGTGCCTGCCACGGGCTGGAACTCTTGTTCCATAGGAGATATATTACGATCCGCCGCCATGTACGTCAACGACATGCCGCGCTACGAAATCCTGAGCGAAGAGGCGATGGACGTCCTCGACCGCGGGTGGCGCCGGATCGTGTCGGAGCTGGGCGTCGAGTTCATGCTCCCCGAGGCGGTCGAGTACTTCCGCGAGGCCGGCCAGCGCGTGGAGGGCGAGAAGGTCTTCCTTGACCCGGACTTCCTGCTCGAGCAGGCCGCGAAGGCGCCGCGCGAGTTCGAGCTGCAGGCGCGCAACCCCGACAAGTCGATCCACGTCGGCGGCAACCACATGGCGTTCGCGCCGGTCTACGGGCCGCCGTTCGTGCGCGAGGGCGACGTGCGCCGCGACGCCAAGATGGCCGACTTCGAGAACTTCGTGAAGCTCTCGCAGACGTTCGACGAACTCGACTCGCCGGGCGGCACGGTCGTCGAGCCGGAGGACCGCCCGCTCGACTCGCGCCACCTGGACATGGTCTACGCGCTGCAGACGCTGTCCGACAAGCCCTACATGGGCTCGGTGATCTCCGCGGAGAACGCGCGCGACACGATCGCCATGGGCGAGATCCTGTTCGGCGGCGCCGAGGCGCTCGAGCGCTCCCCCGTCTCGATCTCGCTGATCAACTGCAATTCGCCACTGCGCTGGGACGACCGCATGCTCAGCGCGATGCTCGAGTACAACCGCCGCAACCAGGCCGTCGTCGTGACGCCCTTCCTGCTGATGGGCGCGATGTCGCCGGTGTCGATCCCCGCCACGCTGGTGCAGCAGATGGCCGAGGCGCTCTCCGGGATCGCGCTCACGCAGCTCGTCCAGCCGGGCTGCCCGGTGGTGTTCGGCTCGTTCCTCTCGAACACCGACATGCAGTCGGGCTCGCCCAGCTTCGGCACGCCGGAGTCCGCGATCGGGCTGCTCTGCACCGGCCAGATCGCCCGCAGCTTCGGCCTTCCGTTCCGCAGCGGCGGCGGGCTGAACGCGAGCCAGACGACCGACGCTCAGGCCGCCTACGAGGCGCTCATGACAATGCTCCCCACCTTCCTGGCGGGCGCCAACTTCGTCATGCACGCCGCCGGCTGGCTCGAGGGCGGGCTGGTGTCGTGCTACGAGAAGTTCATCGTCGACATCGAGCTGCTGCGCATGCTCAAGCACGAGTTCAAGCCGCTCGAGGTGACCGAGGAGAGCCTGGCGTTCGACGCGCACGAGGAGGTCGGCTCCGGCGGGCACTTCCTGGGCGCAGCCCACACGCTCCTGAACTTCCGCGAGTGCTTCTACCGGCCGCTGCTCTCCTCGACGGAGAACTTCGACCGCTGGACCAAGAACGGCGGGCTCGACGCCAACGCCCGCGCGGCCAAGATCTGGCGCGAGCAGCTGGAGGCCTACGAACAGCCCGAGATCGACCACGGAGTGCGCGACGAGCTGCGCGACTACGTCGCCCGCCGCCGGATCGAGCTCGGCGACGAGCCGGTCCCCACCCCCGCCTTCTGATATATCAGGGGTATGGAAGCCCACTCGCTCCCGGCCACCGCACGCGCCGTCCTAATCGGCGCCGGCATCGTCGGAAACAGCCTCGTTCACCACCTAGCCCAACTCGGCTGGAGCGACCTCGTCCTGATCGACAAGGGCCCGCTGCCCAACCCGGGCGGCTCGACGGGGCACGCCTCGAACTTCATCTTCCCCGTCGACCACTCGCGCGAGATGACCGCGCTCACGGGCGACAGCATGCGCCAGTACGACGAGCTCGGCGTGCGCACCGAGTGCGGCGGCATCGAGGTCGCCCGCACCGAGGAGCGCATGCAGGAGCTGACCCGCCGCATGGTCTCCGCTGCCGCCTGGGGCGTCGAGCCGGTCTCCCTGGTGACCCCCGCCGAGGTCAAGGAGCTGGTCCCGTTCATCGACGAGAGCGTGATCGTCGGCGGCTTCTACTGCCCCACCGTCAGCGTGGTGGACTCGCTGCGCGCTGGAACCCTGATGCGCGAGCGGGCGCAGCAGGCCGGCGCGCTGACCGTCTCCGCCAACACCGAGGTGCTCGGCATCGACGTCGAACACGGCCGGGTCAAGCGTGTGCGCACGACGCGCGGCGACATCGAGGCCGACGTGGTCGTGATCTGCTGCGGCGTCTGGAGCCCGCGCCTGGCGCGCATGGCCGGCGCGTCGATCCCGCTGACGCCGGCGGTCCACCAGATGATCGACATCGGCCCGGTGCCGCACTTCGCGGACGCCAAGAGCGCCATCGAGTTCCCAATCGTGCGCGACATGGACACGAACATGTACGAGCGCCAGGACGGCAGCGGCCTCGAGGTGGGCTCCTACGCCCACCGGCCGATCCTGCACGACCCCGACGAGATCCCGTCGATCGAGGAGTCCGCGCTCTCGCCGACCGAGCTGCCCTTCACCGAGGACGACTTCGTGCAGCAGATGGAGCACGCGCTGGAGCTGATGCCGGAGATCGTGGGCGACGAGTCCGTGGGCATCAAGTACGCGATCAACGGGCTGCTGTCGCTGACCCCTGACGGCCTGCCGGTGCTCGGCGAGACGCCCGAGGTCAAGGGGCTGTGGTCCGCCGCGGCGGTGTGGGTCAAGGAGGGCCCCGGCGTGGGCAAGGCGCTGGCCGAGTGGATGGTCCTCGGCGAGCCCGAGATCGACCTGCAGGCGTCCGACATCGCCCGCTTCTACGACCACCAGCGCAGCGTCGAGCACGTGAAGGCGCGCGCCGCCGAGGGCTTCAACAAGACCTACGGGATCGTCCACCCCGCCGAGCAGTGGGAGTCCAGCCGCGGCGTGCGGCTGTCGCCCTTCCACGAGCGCACGCGCGAGTTGGGCGCGGTGTTCTACGAGGCGGCCGGCTGGGAGCGTCCGCACTTCTACGAGTCCAACCGCCCGCTGGTCGAGGAGTTCGAGGTGTCCGACCGCGAGGCGGAGTGGGATTCGCGCTGGTGGTCGCCGATCATCAACGCAGAGCACCTCGCCATGCGCGAGCGGGCCGCGATGTTCGACCTGACCGCCTTCTGCGTCTTCGACGTCGTCGGCCCTGGAGCGCTGGAGTCGGTGCAGCGCGTGTCCATGCGCCAGATGGACGTGAAGCACGGGAAGGTCGTCTACACGCCGGTCCTCACGCCGCGCGGCGGCTTCCGCTCGGACCTGACGATCATGCGGCTCGCCGACGACCATTTCCGCGTGGTCACCGGCGGCGCCCACGGGATGGCCGACCTGAAGTGGTTCTCCGACCACCTCGTCGAGGACGGCACCGCCCAGATCTTCGACCTCACCTCGAGCTGGTGCACGCTCGGCCTCTGGGGGCCGCGGGCGCGCGACATCCTTGCCAGCGCCACCGGCGACGACCTCTCGCACGAGGGCTTCCCTTTCGCCACCTGCCGCACGATCGAGATGGGCCCGCTGCGCGTGCTGGCGTCGCGGATCTCCTACGTCGGCGACCTCGGGTGGGAGCTGTACGTGCCGATCGAGCAGGGCGCCAAGCTTTGGGACATGGTGGCCGAAGCGGGGCAGCCGCACGGCGTCGTGCCCGCCGGCATCGGCGTCTACGGCACCACCGGCCGGCTCGAGAAGTGCTACCGCGCCTTCGGCTTCGAGCTCGACGGCGAGTACGACGTCGTCGAGGCCGGCATGGCCTGGGGCAAGGTCAAGGAGCAGGACTTCGTCGGCAAGGAGGCGCACGTGCGGCACCGCGAGTCCGACCCGGCCGCGGTGATGTGCACGCTCACGGTCGATGACCACACCTCGTCCAGCGGGCGGCGGCGCTACATGCTCGGCGGCGAGCCGGTCCAGACGCGCGACGGCGCTCCGCTCACCGACGCCAAGGGCCGGCGCTCGTTCGTGACCAGCGCCGGCGCGGGCCCGTCGGTCGGCAAGTTCCTCCTGATGTCGTACCTGCCGCCGGAGCACGCGGAGGTCGGCGAGGAGCTGTCGGTGCAGTACATGGGCGAGCGCTACCCCGTGACCGTGGCGGTGGCGGGCTCGACGCCGATATTCGACCCGGACAACGAGCGGGTCAAGGCCACCGGCGCGGTTCCGGCATGAGGATCCTCGTCTGCGTCAAGCGCGTGCCGCTGACCGGCGGCAAGATGGTTCTGACGGCCGACGAGCAGGCGATCGAGACACGTCATCTCGGCTTCACGATCAGCCCGCACGAGGAGTGCGGCGTCGAGGAGGCGGTGCGGCTGGTGGAGCAGCACGGCGGCGAGGTCACCGTGCTGACGCTCGGTCCGCCCGAGGCCGAGGAGCAGGTCCGCGAGACGCTCGCGATCGGAGCCGACCGCGGCATCGTGCTGGCCGACGGCGGCGAGGAGTGGGACGCGCAGGCCACCGCCGCCGCCATCGTGGCGACGATCGAGGCCGAGCAGGCCGCGGGCGGCGACTTCGACCTGATCGTCTTCGGCAACGAGTCCGCCGACTCCGGCAACTACCAGGTCGGCATCCGCGTCGCGCACGCGCTCGGCCGCCCGGTCGTGACCGGGCTCAAGGGCCTGGCGGTCGACGGCGGGCAGGCGAGCTGCGAGCAGGAGGTCGGCGGGGGTCGCGACGTCTTCCGCGTGCCGCTGCCGGCCGTGGTGACCGTCCTCGAGGGCATCAACCTGCCGCGCTACCCCTCGGTGCCGGCGAAGCTGCGCGCGCGCCAGAAGCCGATCGAGACGCGCACGCCGGAGCGCCCCGAGCCGCGGCTCGAGAAGCTGCGCCTGGTGGTGCCGCCCGGGCAGGGCAAGCAGGCGGAGATCCTCGGCCAGGGTCCCGAGGCGGCGCCCGCGGTCGTGGACGTGATGCGCGAGCTGGGAGTCGCCTGATGGCCGTGCTGGTGCTCGTCGAGCAGGAGGCGGACGACCTTTCGCGGCAGGCCATCGCATTCGCGGGCACGCTCGGCGAGCCGGAGGCCTTTCTCGTCGGAGGCGCCGACGTGGCCCTGCCCGTCCAGCGCGCCCACGTGGCCGAGGGGCTCGGCGCATACGCGCCCGGTGCCTGGGCCACCGCCCTGTCGGAAGTGATCGACCGGGTTCAGCCCAGCGCCGTCGTGGCCGCCGGCACCGAGCGAGGCAATGAGGTGCTCGCTCACGTGGCCGCCCGCCGGGGTCTGCCCTTCGCCGCCAACTGCATCGCCGTGGACGGAGACACCGTCACGCGCGTCCGCTGGGGCGGCAGCCTGCTCGAGGAGGCTCGGATCCACTCGCCGCTGCCGCTGCTCTCGGTCGCGCCCCACGCCGTGCCGGCAGCCGAGGGCGCCGGCTCGCCCGAGGTTGAGACGTTCACGCCCGCCCTCGGCGACGCCGACCTGCTCGTGCAGGTCGCCGAGCACGTGGACGAGGTCTCGGCCGGCGTGTCGCTCGCCGAGGCCAAGGTCGTGATCAGCGGCGGCCGCGGCGTCGGCTCGGCGGACGGCTTTGGGATCCTCGAGGAGCTGGCCGCGCTGCTGGACGCCGCCGTCGGCTGCTCGCGCGTGGTGACGAGCGCGGGCTGGCGGCCGCACACCGACCAGGTCGGCCAGACCGGCACGAAGGTGTCGCCCGACCTCTACATCGCGTGCGGCATCAGCGGCGCCACGCAGCACATCGCCGGGTGCAAGGGGGCGAAGAAGATCCTCGCGATCAACTCCGACGCCGAGGCGCCGATCCTCGCCAGCGCCGACTACGCGGTGATCGGCGATCTCACCGAGATCGTCCCGGCGATCACCGCCGAGCTCAGGAAGGCACGCACGCCATAGAGGTGCTGGCCGGAGCCCTCGCTCTTGCGGCGGCGATCGCCGTCAGCGGCTTCCTCTTCGCGCGCCGCGCGCAGCTGCTGGTCGGCCTCGTCCGCATGGGCAAGCCGACGGCGCGCTTCGACGACCTGCCGAAGCGCGCCCGCAACGAGGCCGAGATCGTGCTGGGGCAGCGCAAGCTCCTGCAGCGGCTCGTCCCGGGCCTGATCCACGCGGCCATCTTCTGGGGCTTCCTGGTCCTGTTCCCCACGATCCTGATCGCTCTGATCGGCGCGGTGGATCGCGAGGCCACGCTCCCATGGCTCGGCCATCAGGGGTGGTTCGCCCTGCTGGTCGACGTCTTCGCGGTGCTGGTGCTGGCGGGCGTGATCGGCGCCGTGATCATCCGCAAGGTCCAGCGGCCCGCGCGCTTCGAGGGCAGCCACCTGGGCGAGGCCGACCTGATCCTGGCGATGATCGCCGGCATCGTCATGACGCTGCTGCTCTGGCACGCGTCGCGCATCGCGCTCGGCCTGAACGAGTGGCCGGCGGGCTGGTCGCCGGTGTCCGACGCGCTCTCCGGGCTGTTCGGCGGCGGCACGGCGACCGAGGTGCTCGAGCGCGTCTTCGTCTGGGCGCACGTCCTGATCGTCCTCGGATTCCTCGCCTACCTCCCGCACTCCAAGCACCTGCACATCGCCACGGCGGCGGTCAACGTGTTCTTCGGCCGCACCCGCGCGCGTGGCCGGCTCGAGCCGCTGCGCTTCGACGGGCCGGAGGAGGAGATGCGCTTCGGCGCGGGCACGGTCGCCGACCTCACCTGGAAGCAGACGCTGGACACGTTCTCGTGCACGGAGTGCGGGCGCTGCCAGGACGTCTGCCCGGCGTGGACGACGGGCAAGGAGCTGTCGCCCAAGCTGCTGATCATGGCGCTGCGCGACCAGGTCTTCGAGGACGGGCCGCCGCTGCTGCGCGGCGCGGACGGCTTCGAGCCGGCGCCGCTGGTGCCCGGGGCGGTCACCGACAACGTGGTGTGGGACTGCGTCACATGCGGAGCCTGCGTGCGCGAGTGCCCGGTGTCGATCGAGCACGTCGACCACATCATCGACCTGCGCCGCCACCTGGTGATGATGGACTCGTCGTTCCCGACGGAGGCCGAGCCGATGCTGCGCGACGTCGAGCGCGCGTCGAACCCCTGGGGCAAGCCGCAGACCGAGCGCGCCGACTGGGCCGAGAAGCTCGGAGTGCGAGTGCTCGAGCCGGGGGACCCGGCGCCCGAGGTGCTCTATTGGGTCGGCTGCGCCGCGTCGTTCGACGAGCGCGCACGCACGGCGGCCGAGTCGACGGCGAAGCTGCTGCAGGCCGCCGGCGTGGATTTCGCCATCCTGGGGCCGCGCGAGTCTTGCACGGGGGACCCGGCGCGGCGCATGGGCAACGAGTACCTGTTCCAGGCGCACGCCGAGCAGAACGTGAGCACGCTCGACGAGGCCGGCGTGACCAAGATCGTCGCGAGCTGCCCGCACTGCTTCAACACGCTCGGCAACGAGTACCCCGACTTCGGCGGCAACTACGAGGTCGTGCACCACACCGAGCTGCTCGCGGATCTGGTCCGCTCCGGCCAACTGCAGACGAACGGCAGCGACGAGACGATCACCTACCACGACTCCTGTTACCTGGCTCGGCACAACGACGTGCGCTCCGACCCGCGCGAGCTGGTCTCGGCCGTCGGGCAGCCGATCGAGATGGAGCGCACCGGCGAGCGCACGTTCTGCTGCGGCGCCGGCGGCGCCCACATGTGGATGGAGGAGCGCGGCGGCCTGATCAACGAGGAGCGAGCCCGCGAGGCGGCCGAGACCGGCGCCGAGACGCTGGCCGTCGCCTGCCCCTTCTGCACGGTGATGCTCGACGACGGCGTCAAGGCCCGCGGAGACGAGCTGCGGGTGGTCGACGTGTCGACGCTGCTGGCCGAATCGCTGGAGCCCCCGCCGCCCGCGGGCGAACAGCAGCACTGACGGGCCCGTGGCCGGCCCGTCGGGGGGGTGGGTCGCTTTTTGGGTTGATCTGAACCCATAAGGCGCCCAACCCCCCGGCGAATGGTGCTATTCGGGGGCCAGGCGCTCCAGCTCCTGCCGGCGCCAGCGCTCCGTTCGGGCCACCTCGTTGAACGTGTAGAGGTGGATGCCGGCGACGCGGGCGGCGGGGTCGGTGACGCAGGGGGTGAGCGCGCGTATCAGCCGGTCGGGCTTGAACTGGCGCGTCAAGAGCCGTGCCATCCAGTTGCGGTGGTGGCGCAGGAAGCGCGCCGACTCGCCCAGGCCGATCTTCATCGACACCCGCATCAGCTTCGCGTAGTCGACGGTGCCGGGCAGCCCGATCCAGATCGGCAGGTCGGTGCCGCGCGCGCGCACGTTGGCGATCCAGGCGGAGATGGCGTCGGCGTCGAAGCAGACCTGGCTGACGATGTGAGTCGCCATCGGCGCCTTGGCGAACATCGCCCGGATCGTCTCCTCGTCGCTGATCAGGTGGTGCGTCTCGGGGTAGCCGGTGATCCCGATCGCGTCGAACTCGGCGCGCCGCGGCCCCATCGCACCGAGCAGCTCCGCGGCGCCCGTGAACTCGCCGGCGGGGTCGGCGGCGTCGCCGGCCAGCACGAACAGCTCGCGCACGCCGCCGGCGAGCAGCCGGGTGAGCAGATCGTCGAGGTGGGCCCGGTCGCGCACGAGCCGCGCGGAGATGTGCGGCACGGCCGTGTAGCCCTGGCCGACCAGCCGCTCCGCCAGGTCGAGCGTCGCCTCGAGGCCCTTGCGCGGAGACGCCGTCACGGTCACCTTGACGTCCCTGCCGAGCTGCTCGAGCACCGTCTCCTCGATCCCATCCAGCGGCAGCACCTCGAAGCGCGCGTTGCGGAGCAGGTCCGCCAGGGACCGGGATCCGGTCTCTACCCGCGACGCTGACATCGCTGATATATCAGGCTACCAGGGCAGCCCTGGTATATCTGGACGGGCGATGGCCGCCGTACCGACCCGTGCTCCCGCCGATCCGGCGCCATCGACCAGGCTGGTGGCGGAGCGCGCCTACATGGAGCTGCGCGACCGCATCGTGACCCTCCGCCTCGCCCCCGGGACCGTCCTGCGCGAGGACGAGCTGATGCGCGACCTGGACATCGGCCGCACGCCGCTGCGCGAGGCGGTCAAGCGCCTCGCGCTGGAGAACCTGGTGGCCGTCCAGCCCCGCCGCGGCACGTTCGTGGCGGCGGTCGAGGCCGCCGACATCGTGAACATCACCGAGGTGCGCGCCGAGCTGGAGGGCTACGCCGCCGAGCTCGCCGCGGCCCGCATGGACGACGCCGCGCGCGTGGCCGCCGAGGCGCTCCTGCACGAGGTCGAGAAGCTCAGCCGCCCCGACGACCAGGACTGGCTGATGCGCTTCGACGAGCGCATCCACCGCTTCACCTGGGAGGCCGCCGGCAACCCCTACCTCTCCGAGACCCTCGAGCGCTACTTCACCCACTCGCTGCGGGTCTGGTACCTCGTCCTCGACCGGCTGCCCGGCCTCGGCCACGCGGTCCACGACCAGACGCACCTGCTCGAGGCGCTGCTCGAGCGCGACGGCGCCCGCGCGCGCGACATCATGCGCGAGCACGTCCTCGACTTCCAGCGCGAGATCCTGTCGGCGTTCAGCCCGGCCTGAACGGCGAGTGCCAGAGCCGGTAGGCGTGCACGTCCCAATTGGCCGCGGCGAGGGCGCGCACGGTCCCGCGGCCGCCGCTCTCGAGATGCGTGGCCAGGACGAGAAACGCCTGCGCGGTGGTGAGCGCATCGCCCTCGGCCACGTGCGGCCGATGCGAGGGCAGGCCTAGCGCCGCGGCGACCTCTGACAGGGCGCACCACCCGGGGTCGCCGTCGCCGCGCCGGATGCACAGCAGCCGCCAGAGTACGGCCGTATCGATGATGCGCCGCGGCAGGCGAAACCCGAGTGCCCGCAGCCGCGGCCGCAGGAAGCCGCGTTCGATCGAGGCGGCGTGAGCGACGGGGATGCGCCCTTCCAGCGCGGCCACCAGCGCAGCGAAGGCCTCGTGCGCGGGCGGAGCCGCGGCCAGGTCCGCCTCGCGCAGCCCGTGGATCTCGATCGACGACGCGGGCGGAGAGGCGTCCGGGTGCACCAGGCCGCCGACCGCCGCGCGGGCGAGGATGCGACCGCGCTCGACCGGCACGGCCGCGAACGAGAGCACCTCGTCGCGGCGCGGGTCCAGCCCCGTGGTCTCCACGTCGACGGCGACGAACCGGGCGCTCCGCCAGGGGGTGCGGCCGCCGGTCACCGCGGGGCGAAGCCGAGATTCAGGGCGACACCGCGCTGAACGCGCGCGACCGCACGGAAGGCCTCCTTCAGCGCCGTTCGCGTGAGCGGAGTCAGGCCCGTCGGGTCGATCAGGTCGTGGGGCGCCTGCCCGTTGCGCAGCTGCTCGACCTGGTGCTCCATCCGCAGCGCGCAGACCAGCTCGAACGCGTCGCGCAGGATGGCCGCGTCCTGGGCGCTGAGGGTCCCGGCCGCCTGCGACGCTTCGAGCCGGGCCCGCGTGGACGCCGCGCTCACGCCGGCGGCCAGGCCGCTCCAGCGCGCCAGCGCCTCGATCGGCAGCAGCCCGCCCTTCTTGATGTCGAGCACCTTGCGCTCGCCGCCGCGGTGCAGCACGAAACTGCGTCGGAAGCCCGTCGGCGGCCGCTCGGCCAGCGCCACGCCGGCGAGGCGTCGCAGCAGCAGGTCGCGATCCGGGCTGCGGGCGAAGGCCGCTGCGAGGCGCTCGGCGACGGCGGTCGCGCCCCACACCGGATCGCTCTCCACCACCACGCACAGCAGCATCAGGCCGCGATCGGTATCGGGATCCTCGACCCATGAGCGAGCCGCCGCCTCCCAAGCCTCGATCGAGCGTGCGAACAGCGGGTTCGACGCGACCGCGCCCTTGTCGTCGGACGGGAAGCCGCAGGCGGCGAGGTCCTCGAGCACGCGCTCGGCGAGCGTATGCATCCAGCCGCGCAGCTGCGGATCCTCATCGGGGCCGTCCCACGCCAGGGCGCAGTCCACGTCGGAGCTGGGGAACGGCTCGAAGCGGCCGAAGCTGCCGGTCGCAAGCCAGGTGTACGGCACGGGCGGCGGGCCGAGATCCGCGTGGGCTAGGTCGATCAGCCGCCGGGTGGCGCTGTCGTGGATGCTCGCGATCGCGCGGCTGATCGCCGCGGCCGGCAGCTCCGCGTCGTGGAGCGCGATCACCGTCTCGGGCAGCTCCGACGCCGCCCGGGCCACGGCCGCGGCGTCCGCGCTGCGCGCGATCTCCGCGCGCAGCCGGAAGGGCGCGCGGCGCTCGCTGGCCATCAGGTCGACGTCGTCGAGCACCCCGATCAGCCGCCGCCCCGCATCCAGCACGGGCAGGTGACGGACGCCGTGGTCGAGCATCTCGAGCAGCGCCTCGGTGCCGGTGCGGTCGGCCGCCACCGTCCAGGCGGGCGCGCTCATCACCTTCGACAGCGGCGTGCCCGGGCCCGCGCCCGCCGCCACGACCCGGGTCCTGATGTCGCGGTCCGTGACGATGCCGAGCTGGTCGCCCAAGTCCACCACCGCGCAGGTGACGCCGGCGTCGATCATGCGCCGCGCCGTCTCCTGGACCGTCGTGTCCGGCGAGCAGACGAGCGGAGCCGCGCGGATCAGCTCACGCACCCGGCGCCCCGCGGGCGAGGGCACCGGCTCGCGCTCGTGACCGGCCAGCAGATGAACGCCCTTGTTCATCGACCGCGCCACGAAGCGCACGGCCGCGGGCCGCTCCAGCACGGGCCGGATCGACGAC
This sequence comes from Thermoleophilaceae bacterium, assembly GCA_034664105.1. Taxonomy (GTDB): domain Bacteria; phylum Actinomycetota; class Thermoleophilia; order Solirubrobacterales; family Thermoleophilaceae; genus JACVRW01. The sequence goes on along the minus strand of JAXDIH010000261.1, from coordinate 14,570 downwards.
GCCGGGATGCGGTAGACGAGCGTGTCCTCGGCCGCGCGGGCCACGAAGCCGAGCGGCGCCTCGTCGAGCAGCGAGGCGAAGCCGAACATCTCGCCCTCACCGAGCGCGTCCAGCAGGCGGTCGCCGATCAGCAGCTCGACGAACCCGCGACGGACGACGTAGGCGAACTCCGACGTGGCCTCGGCGCTGTCGAGGATGGCGACGCCCGCGGCGTGAAACTCGATCTCGGCGCTGGTGGCGACCGCGGCGAGCGTTTCCTCGTCGAGCGTGTCGAACGGCGGATGGCGGCGGAGAAACTCCGCTATGTCGTGCATGCCGAAGTCTGATATATCAGCACTTACACTCAACGAGGGGGCACACGTGACGACGACGGCTGCCGACCACCACTCTGACGACCTCGCCGATTTCGGGTACAAGCAGGAGCTCGACCGCAGCATCGGCAGGTTCGCGAGCTTCGCCGCCGGCGTCAGCTACATCTCGATCCTCACCGGCACGTTCCAGCTCTTCTACTTCGGCTTCGCCTTCGGCGGGCCGGCGTATTGGTGGACCTGGCCGATGGTCTTCCTCGGCCAGGTGATGGTGGCCCTCTGCTTCGCCGAGCTGGCGGCCAACTTCCCGGTCGCCGGCTCGATCTACAACTGGGCGAAGCGCATGGCCGGAGCGACGGTAGCCTGGCTCGGAGGCTGGATGATGCTCACGGCCTCGATCGTGACGATCGCCGCTGTGGCGCTTGCCTACCAGCTCACGCTGCCGCAGATCTGGTCGGAGTTCCAGATCTACGGGGACGGTGCGGGCAAGTACGACTTCGCCGCCAACGCGGTGATCCTCGGCACCGTGCTGATCATCTTCACGACGGTCATCAACGCGCTGGGCGTCAAGCTCATGTCGCGCATCAACAGCACCGGCGTGTTCATCGAGCTGATCGCCGCGGTGCTGCTGATCGTCCTGCTTGCGGCCAACATCACCCGCGGCCCCGACGTGCTGTTCGAGACGCAGGGCACCGGGGCGGGCCACGACTGGGGCTACTTCGGCGCCTTTTTGGCCGCCTCGCTCGCCTCCGCCTACGTGATGTACGGCTTCGACACCGCCAGCTCACTCGGCGAGGAGACCAAGGACCCGCGGCGCACGGCGCCGCTGGCCATCATGCGGGCGGTCATCGCCTCCTTCATCCTGGGCGGCCTGATCCTGCTGTTCGCGATCCTCGCGGTGAGCAACATCAACTCGGATCAGATCGGCGTCGGCGGGCTCCAGTTCGTGATCCTCGACGTGCTCGGCAACACCGTCGGCAAGATCTTCCTGATCTGCGTCGTTATCGCGGTGACCGTCTGCTGCCTGGCGGTGCACACGGCCACGATTCGCATGATGTTCGCCATGGCCCGCGACAACAACCTGCCCTTGGGCAAGCACCTGGCCAAGGTCGACCCCAAGCACAAGACACCGATCATCCCGGCCATCGTCACCGGCTTCCTCGCCTGGATCATCCTCGTCGTGAACATCAGGCAGCCTCAGATCTTCACGGTCATCACCAGCATCGGGATCATCATGATCTACATCGCCTACCTGCTTGTGACGGCACCGATGCTGCTCAAGCGGCTGCGTGGCGAGTGGCCGCCGAAGGACGCGAAGGAGCGCGGCTACTTCACGCTCGGGAAGCTCGGGCTGCCGATCAACGCGATCGCAGTCGGGTGGGGCATCTTCATGGCGGTCAACCTGATCTGGCCGCGCAAGGACGTCTACAACGCCGCGGAGCCCTTCCACTGGTACCTCCAGTACGGCGCGCTGCTGTTCATCGGAGTCGTCTTCTTCGGCGGGCTCGCGTACTACTGGTTCGTCCAACGACACAAGACGGGCGTGCTCGAGTCGCACAGGTTCGAGTCGCCCTCCGACGCGGTGCCGCAGTCGCCTTGACCACCCGCATGCTCATCGACGGCGAGTGGTGCGACGCCGCCAGCGGCGCCACCGTCGAGGCGACCAGCCCCGCCACCGGCGAGTCGCTCGGGCCGGTGGCGGAGGGCGGCCGCGAGGACGCACGCCGGGCGATCGCCGCGGCCAACGCCGCCTTCGGTGCGTGGGAGGCGCGCACCGGCTTCGAGCGCGCGGAGCTGCTGCACCGGGTCGCGGACGCCTGCGAGCGCCGCCGCGACGACCTGGCCCGCGTCCTCACGCTCGACCAGGGCAAGCCGCTGAAGGCGGAGGCCGAGGGCGAGGTCGGCGAGCTGATCGAGTTCTGGCGCATGGCGGCCGAGGACGGCAAGCGCCTCCAGGGCTCGATCCCCGAGAGCGCCGCGCCGGGCCGCCGCGTGCTGCTGCTGCGTCGCCCGCTGGGTGTCGTCGGGCTGATCACCCCCTGGAACTGGCCCTACACGATGCCCGCCGAGGTGCTCGCCCCCGCCCTCGCGTGCGGCAACTGCGTCGTGTGGACGCCGGCTCCGTCCACCGCCGTCTGCTCCGGAGTGCTCGCCGAGTGCGTGGCCGAGGCCGACCTGCCACCGGGCGTGTTCAACATGGTGCTCGGCCCCGGCCCCGAGGTGGGCGACGAGCTGGCGGTGAATCCCGGCACGCGCGCCGTGGCCTTCACCGGCTCGACCGCCACCGGGCTGACCGTGGCGCGCCAGGCTGCGGGCAAGGCGCAGCTGCTCGAGATGGGCGGCAACGGCCCGTTCGTGGTGATGGACGACGCCGACGTGGCCGCCGCGGCGGAAGCCGCCCGCGTGGGCGCCTTCCTGGGCGCGGGGCAGAGCTGCTCCGCGGCGGAGCGGCTGCTCGTCCACGAGGCGGTGCGCGAGGAGTTCGTCGCCCTGCTCGCCGGCGAGGTGGAGCGTGAGGTGCGCCTCGGGGACCCGCTCGACGACGCCACCACCCTGGGCCCGGTCAACAACGAGCCCGGCGCGGCCAAGATGGACCGGCACGTGGCCGACGCCCTGGAGCGCGGCGCCACCCTCGTGACCGGCGGCAGCCGCGCCGGCGGCTTTCCGACCGAGCTGTACTGGCAGCCGACGGTGCTCGACGGCGTCCCGCCCGACTCGGTCGCGGTGACCGAGGAGACCTTCGGGCCGATCGCCCCGATCGTCGGGATCGCGTCGCTCGAGGACGCGATCCGGCAGACCAACGCGCAGTCATACGGCCTGATGGCCGCGATCTTCACGGCCGATCTGGCGGCCGGGATGCGCTACGCCGACTCCGTCCACATGGGCCTCGTCAACATCAACGAGACCACGAACTACTGGGAGCCGCACCTCCCGTGGGGTGGCCGAGCCCGCTCGGAAAGCGGGATCGGAAGGGTCGGGGGCGCCCACCCCATGGACACGCTCACGGAGCTGCAGACGGTCCTCTTTAAGGCCTGATTGTGCTGCGATCTGGCTCTGGCACGGGCATGGACGCCTGATATATCATGGCCCTCGTGGCCGACTCGAACGGTGTCACCACCGTTGAGACCTTGGACGCATCGCCCGCCGGCGCCCCCAACGGGGAGCCGCTCCTCCGCGCCGAGGGCATTTGGAAGGTCTTCGGCCCCGGCGCCGACAAGGTCATGGGAACGCCCGACGCCCAGCTCACCCGGGCCGAGCTGCAGGAGAGGACCGGCTGCGTCATCGCGGTCCGCGACGTCTCGCTCGAGATCAAGCCCGGCGAGGTGTTCGTCGTCATGGGTCTCTCGGGCTCGGGCAAGTCGACGCTCGTCCGGACCCTGATCCGGCTGATCGAGCCCACAGCCGGCAGCATCACGATCAGCGGCAGGAACGTCATGGAGGCCGACGCCGGCGCGCTGCGCGAGCTGCGCCGCCACACCGTCTCGATGGTCTTCCAGCACTTCGGGCTGCTCGCCCACCGCCGGGTGGTCGACAACGTCGCCTTCGGGCTGGAGATCCAGGGAGTGCCGAAGGCCGAGCGGCTCTCGCGCGCGAGCGAGGTGCTCAGCCTGGTCGGGCTCGAGGACGCTGCGAACCAGTTCCCGGACCAGCTCTCGGGCGGCATGCAGCAGCGCGTCGGCCTAGCGCGGGCGTTCGCGGTCGACCCGAAGCTGATGCTCTACGACGAGCCCTTCAGCGCACTCGACCCGCTGATCAGGCGCGACATGCAGGACGAGGTCTGCCGCCTCCAGGTCGAGACCGGGAAGACGATGCTGTTCATCACCCACGACCTGCCCGAGGCCCTGCGGCTGGGCGACCGCATCGCGATCATGCGCGACGGCGCCATCGTCCAGCTCGGCACGCCGGAGGAGCTGGTGGGGTCGCCCGCCAACGACTACGTCGCCAACTTCGTGCGCGACATCCCGCGCACCCACGTCCTCACGCTGCGATGGATCATGCGCGACCCCAAGCCCGGCGAGGAGACCGGCGGGCCGGAGCTCCCCGTGAGCACCACCGTCAAGGACGCCGTGCCGATCGCCGCGGCCACCGACGGCCCCGTGCGGGCCGTCGAGAACGGCCGCTGCGTGGGCATCGTGGATCGCGTGTCGATCTTGCAGGCCATGGCGGGCGGGCAAGAGGAATCCGAACGCCAACGCGAACGCAGCGCACTGGGCCCTCCGGGTGGCGGTAGCTAGCGGCAGGATCGCCGCGCCTGTCGCGCTGGCGCCCTCGGGGCGCTGGCGCGGCCGACCTACCCAGGTTGGGGCGATCGTCGCCCTCATGCTGGCCGGCTACTTCCTGCTCCGCAACGAGTTCGCCTGGCCGGCGTCGCTGACCTGGGAGGAGCTGCCCAGCCGGCTCGACAGCGCGCAGGGCTGGCTGCTCGACCAGCGCACGGCGGAGAACCCGAACGTGATCTTCGCGCTGCTCGACGGCTTCCGGGCGCTTGCCGAATGGCTCGTCACCGCGCTGAACGACATCCTGCTGTGGCTGACGTGGGTCGGCACGATCGCCGCGTCCGTGCTGATCGTGCTGCGCTTCGGCGGGTGGCGGGCGGCACTGATCGTGTTCGCCGCGTTCGTGTCGTTCGCCCTCATGGGCCTCTGGGAGCAGAGCATCCAGACGCTCGCCCTGATGTCCGCGGCGGTGCTGCTGTCGCTGGCCATCGGGATCCCGCTGGGCGTGATCGCCGGCCGCTCCGACCGCTTCTACCGCTCGATCACACCGGTCCTCGACGCGATGCAGATCGTGCCGGCGTTCGCCTACCTGATGCCGGTCGTGATCCTCTTCTCGGTCGGCCCCGCGGCGGCGGTGATCTGCACGATGATCTACGCGATCCCGCCGGCCGTGCGCATCACCGCGCTCGGCATCCGCGGCGTCGCGCCCGACTCGGTGGAGGCGGCGCGCGCCTTCGGCTCCACCCGGGCCCAGACCCTGCTCAAGGTGCAGATGCCGCTGGCCCGCCGCGCGCTGCTGCTGTCGGTCAACCAGACGATCATGTTCGCCCTCTCGCTGGTGGTGATCGCCGGCCTGATCGGCGGCCGCGGCCTCGGCGACGTCGTCACCAACGGGCTCTACTCGAACGCGGCGCTGGCGATCCTCGCCGGCGTCGCCATCGTGATCATGGCGATCGCGCTCGACCGCGCCACCGCGGCGATCGCGGAGCGCACCGACCCGGCGCGCCAGCACCTCACCGACGAGGGGCGCAGGCGGGCGCGCATCGCCACGCTCGCGACCATCGGTGCGATCGCCGCGATCGTGCTGGTGGCGCGCGGCCTCGGTGCCGACTCGATCTACCCGGACGAGTTCGAGACCTCGAGCACCGTCTACACGGCCACCATCCACGACGACCTGCTGCGCTGGATCCAGTCGGTGCTCGACTACGTGCAGGACCCGGACTCGTTCATCTTCGGCATCACCGAGCCGATCGGCAACTTCCTGCTGGAGTACTTCCTGGAGCCGCTGCGGCTCGTGCTGGTGGAGACACCCTGGTTCATCGTGCTGGCCGGCCTGACCGCGATCGCCTTCGTGCTGAGCGGCGGGCGGCCGGCGGTCACCGCCTTCCTGATGCTCGCGGCGATCGGCGTGATGGGCGTCTGGGCCGTCGCGATGGACACCGCCTCGCAGGTCCTCGTGGCGACGGCGCTGGCCGTGGCGTTCGGCCTCGTGATCGGGATCTGGGCCGCGGAGAGCCCACGCGTGGAGCGGCTGCTGAGGCCGCTGCTCGACACGCTGCAGACGCTCCCCCAGCTGGTCTACATCATCCCCTTCATCTACCTGATGCCGGTGTCCCGGATTCCGGGGGTGGTCGCGTCTGTCCTGTACGCGATCCCCGTCGTCATCCGGCTCGTCACCAACGGCGTGCGCAACGTCCCGCCGGCGGCCGTGGAGGCTGCTCAGGCGTTCGGCGCGTCGCGCACGCAGGTGCTGATGAAGGTGAAGATCCCGCTCGCCCGCGAGAGCATCATGCTCGGCGTCAACCAGGGAATCATCATGGTCCTGGCCGTCGTGGTGATCGGAGGCCTGGTCGGCTCCGGCGCGCTCGGCGACATGATCGCGCGCGGGCTGCAGCGCAACGAGTTCGGCGAGGGGGTCGTGGCATCGCTGGCGATCCTCGCGCTCGGCATCGCGCTCGACCGCGTCACGCAGGGACGGCGTGACCCGCGAGCGCAGCGACCGGGCCCGGGACGCGTCCGCGCCTGGGCCAGACGTAGAGGACAACTGCAACCACAGTGAGGGGGAATGCATGACCGATCGGAGGATGCGCCGAAAGCGCGCGTGGGCCGTCGCAATGGCGCTGGCACTCGCGCTGTTCACCGCAGCCTGCGGCGAGGAGAAGGACGACGAGCCGGCGGCCGGCGGCGGAGATGGTGGCACCGCGGCGGCCAAGGACTGCGGCAAGGTCGTCCTGAACGAGCAGGCCTGGGCCGGCTCGACTGCCAACACCTACATCGCCAAGGCCGTGCTGGAGGACGAGCTCGGCTGCGAGGTGGAGGTCACCAAGATCGCCGAGATCCCCGTCTTCCAGGCGATGGCCGACGGCAAGGTCGACGCCGTGCTGGAGGACTGGCAGCACGTCGACGAGTACAAGAAGTACATCGACGACGCCGGCACCGTGGTCCAGGGCGGACCGCTCGGCGTGGAGGGCCACATCGGCTGGTTCATCCCGAAGTACCTCGCGGACGAGCATCCCGAGTTCGCGACCTGGGAGGGCCTCAAGGGCAAGGAGGACCTGTTCAAGACCGCCGAGTCCGGCGATCAGGGCATGTTCCTCGGCGGCGACCCCAGCTACGTGCAGAAGGACAAGGAGCTGATCGAAGCCCTCGGCCTCAACTTCAAGCACGTGACCGCCGGCGCCGAGCCGGCCCAGGTGGCCCGCTGGAGCCAGCTGTACAAGCAGAAGAAGCCGGTGATCTTCTACTGGTACACGCCGCAGTACCTCAACCAGGAGTACGACCTGGCCGAGGTGAAGCTGCCGCCGCGCAGCGAGGCGAGCAAGGACTGCAAGGACGACTCCAAGGCCGGAGGCGACCCGCAGCAGTACAAGTGCGAGTACGACGTGACGATCATCAACAAGCTCTTCAGCAAGAAGTTCGCCGACAGCGGCTCGCCCGCTTACGCCGTGCTGAAGAAGATGAAGCTCACGAACGAGGACCAGGAGCAGGTGGCCAAGGCGATCGCCGGCGACAAGGTGGACCCGGAGAAGGCCGGCAAGGACTGGGTCGCCGCCAACGGCAGCAAGGTCGACGCCTGGCTCTAGTCAGCCACGCCTAGACCCCGCAGGCTTGGAGAGCCCCGCAACCGCGGGGCTCTCCTCGTTTCAGCACAGCTCCAGGCGCTCCAGGTCCCCGAACGACAGGGACCAAGAGTTGCGCTCGCGCGGGTCGGGCGCGACACCCGGCCGGTAGAGCGTCACACCGAGCGACCGGGCGCCGGTGGGCGCCGGGACGAAGCCCGCCCGTGCCAGCAAGCGGGTCTGGCCGGACCCGGCGGCGGGCAGCGCCGCCAGGTAGTCCACCGGCGCGGCTCCCACGATCTGCCTCATCAGCCGGGCCGCGGTGCGGTGGTCGCCCGGGCGCACCAGCAGCTCGCACACGGTCCCCTCCCACAGCTCGCCGCGCTGGCGCAGCCCGAAGATCGCCAGACCCGAGAGCCTGCCGCCCTCCTCCTCCACGACGACCCGGTAGTCGCCCAGCAGCGGCTCGTAGCGCCAGCGCAGGTAGTCCACGCCGGCGTCCGTGGCCAGGCGCGCACCGTTTGGGCGCGCGTCGGCGAGCAGCTCGGCCGGCGACGCGCCGTCGGCCAGCCACTCGACCGCGGGCGCCGCGTCGACCGACGGGAGGGCGAGCGACCGCCCGACCGCCCTGATCGCGCGGGCTCGGTGGAGCACGCGCAGCGGCCGGCGGACCCGCACCCACACCGGGAGCTTGCCGACCGGGTGCCAGCCGACCTTGCGGCTCATGGAGCGGCTCATGTCGTTGGGCAGCCCCAGGGCGAACGACTTGGTCTCGCTGAGCAGCGCCATGGCCCGCTCGGTGAGCTTGGAGTTCACGCCCTGGCCGCGGTAGTCGGGATGCGTGGCCAGATCCACCGACTGCACGGCGCCCACGGCCTCCCCGCCGGCCATCAGCGGCCACATCATGTAGGCGCGCATGCCGATCAGGCGCTCGCCCGTATCCGCGAGCACGATGAACGACCGCCCGTGCGGGTTCTCCAGGTGCTTCCAGTGGAAGAACCGCTCGGGGCTGTCGTGGGCGGCCACCCTGCGCCCGGGCCAGCTCCCGAAGGCCGCCTGGAGCAGGGCGAGCACCCCGGCATCATCGCCGTCGCGATAGGTGCGCACCTCGAACGACCCCATCAGCGTGAACGGCGCTCGAGCACGCGTGCGCCCGCCAGCGACTCGCGGCAGACGTAGCGGAAGTGCGCGTCCCAGAAGCGGCGCAGGGCGCGGTAGACGGGCCCTTCCGCGACCTCCCAGGAGCCGAAGCGACAGCGCCCATCTCCCAGCGAAGCGAAGCGGTAGGCGTGCACGGCGTGGAAGCCGGGCGCGCGCACCTCCCAGGTGATCCGGTCATAGGGCTCGAACTCGACGATCTCCGCGCCCGCCGGCAGCTTGTAGAGGTAGCGGGGCTGGATCGGGTTGAACGCCCAGATCAGCGTGGCTCCCTCGCGCAGCTCACCGCCGCGCACGCGCGCGCGCCAGATGCACCGGTTCCAGCTCGGCCAGCTCGGCACGTCGAGGAAGGCCTCCCAGATGCGTTCCACTCCCGTCTCCAGCTCGACCGAGCCGGTGACCGGCAACGGGGCGGCATGCAAGATCTCGCCCGCACGACCGCGGGGAACGGGGCCACCGAATGGGGGGATTTGCTCGGAGATCAGCTGTTATAGGTGGAAAAACGCCAGCGAACCTAATCAGGCTGGCATATTTGGGCAATCGCCCCCACAGTGGTAGGTGATGGCCAACGACCTGCCGACTCGCATGTGTAACGGATGTGGCCAGATCTGGTCCAGCGGGAGCTTCCTCGACCCCACGACGCGGGCCGACTGCGGCTTCTGCGGAGAGAGCCTCGAGCACCGCCGCCAGCTGCCCGGCGGCCTGGCCACCGAGCTGGACAAGCTGAGCGCCACCAGCGCCGTCCGCGCCACCAACGGAGCGGGCACGCCGGTGGGCCCGGTCCGCTAGCCCGCCGGCTGGCCCGACGCCTCGAGCATCCCGTGCAGGTGCGCGGCCGCGCTCTTGATGTCCTCGTGGTGACTGCGCCCCGCGCGTGACTCGGCGCTCAGCACCCCGCAGCGGTGCACGTCCTGGAAGTCGCCGTACGGGTACTTGTAGTGGCCCTTGGTCTCCGGTCGGTGCTCGTCGTCGATCCCGAGGTGCCACTTGCCGTACTCGGCGTAGCCGTGCTCCTCGATGAACTCGTTCTCGTCCTCGGCTGAGGGCTGGTGCTCGCTCCAGTCGTCCATCGCGTCCAACACCACCCGACCCTCCTTGACGAGACCCTTCGCGTGGTCGTAGGCCGTTCTGCTCAGTTTGACCGCCATACGTCAGGTAGTAGGCCGAAACGGACGGGTGTGAGAACTAGGGCGCCAGCCGCACCCAGCGCGCCACCGACGGCGTGCCGCTGCGGTCCAGCGCGAACAGCATGTAGTAGCCCGGCGGCGCGATGTCCGCGTTGGCGGGCATGCGCACCGTGAGCTTGCCGCGCTTGGTGGCGGTCACCCGCAGCGGCACGTAGCGCTGGTTCATGTCGACGGCGTGGGTGGTGGCCGAGGGGGCGACCAGCACGGCGCGGGTCACGGGACGGTTCTTGCGCCCCGCCTTCACCCGCAGGTTGGCGACCTCGTTCCACTTCAGGCGGGCGGGCGCACGGGTCAGCTTCGGCCGGGGCGCCTTGCGGTTGCCGTCGAACAGGTAGGGCGGCTCGTAGATCTCGGCGCTGTCCTGGAGGAAGTTGCGCTGGGCCTCGGCGCCGGTGAAGCGACCGCTGTAGTCGTCGCCGGCCGACACCACGCGGCCGTCCGGCAGCAGGATGGCGGTCGAGTGGTAGGTGCGGAACTCGCGCTGCGGCGGCCCGAGGCGCCAGGTCTTGCTGCGCGGGTTCCACAGCTCGGTGGTCAGGTGGAAGGGAGCCGCGGCCCACTGACCGGGAGCACCGTTCTCACCGCCGTCCTTCTTGTCGCCCCATCCGCCGCCGACCTCGACCATCGAGCCGTCCGGCAGCAGCACGGTGTTGGCGTGCGAGCGCGGCCGGTTGAGCGCGCCGCGCCTGACGCTCGCGGTGTCGTTCCAGCCGATGTCGGGACGGCGCTCGTCGAAGCGCGAGACGCTGTTCGTCGCCAGGGCATCGCCCGGCGGCACGACAGAGTCGGCCTTGGGCTTGTCCGATCCGCCGAGCTGCTGCACCTCGTGCGAGCCGTCCGGCCCGGCCGGCATCAGCACCGCCGTGCCCCAGACCCGGCTCTGCGTGGAGTTGGGCAGGTCCTTCCAGCGCAGGCGGGCCGGCTTGCCGGGCGGCGAGAACCACCACGTGTCCGTGGTCCACGGGCCGGCGATCAGCCCGCGGCCGCTCGGCATCCAGAACAGGTGCGGGTAGTAGTCGCCCACCGGCGGCTTGCCGGGATCGCCCAGGACGCCGGAGCCGCCCAGCAGGTTGAGGCGCCCGCGCCCGCTGCGCGAGCGCGACGGCGTGAACAGCTCGATGTCCTCGTTCTTGTCGCCGTAGCCGCGCTCGTCGAGCCCGCCCATGATGAACGTGCGGCCGTCCGGCATCAGCAGCTGGGTCGGGTACCAGCGCCCGTGGGGCATGTCCGGCTGGCGCTTCCAGCGCTCGGTGAACGGATCGAAGGTGTAGACGTGGTTGAGGCCGGCGAACTTGCCGCCGGGCGACTCGACCGTGTACATCAGGTTGCCACCGGTGACCAGCACGCGGCCGTCGGCCAGCAGGGAGTTGCCGCTGCACCAGATGTTCACCGGCTGCCCGGTGGTCGGGTCGGTCGGCGGGTTCATCTGCTTGAAGGAGTTGGGGCCGGTGCCCTTCGACGGGTCCCACAGGACCGCGACGGCCAGGTGCCGCGGGCCCAGCGGCGGCCGGTCCGGATGGCTCGGGATCGAGTACCAGAGCACCTTGCCGGTGGGCAGCATCACCGCGTGGGTGGCAAATGTGGTCGTGCCGTCGGCGGCACGGATGTCGAACTCCCCGCCGTCGGGCCAGCGGCCGGTGCGGTCCAGTTGCCCGGTGGCCGCCATACGCGCCCGCTGGCGAGCCGCGACCGCCGTGGCCCGCGCCAGCGCGCGCTGCCAGCGCGGGTCGCGCTGGTAGGCCCGCAGCCGGGCGTGCTCCGCGGCGTGCGAGACGCCGAGCGCCGCCGTCTCCTCGGTCCGCAGCAGGCGCTCGCCCTGCGTTGCGGGCGGTCCCGGCCAGAGGCGATCGTCCGGATCGGGGGCGGCGGGATGGTGCGCCAGCGCTACCGCGGAGGGCACGAGCGTTACGGCAGCGACCAGCGCGGCCATCGTCGGGCGAGACAAACCCATAGCTCGAAGTTACCTGCTCAGGCGCGTTGGCGCTCGGAGGGAACATCCGTCCAGGTACGATCGACCCGTGCCGGACCGTCTCCACTTCACGGAGTCCGACGAGGCCAACGCGCTGATCGCCTCGGACCCGATGGCGCTGCTGGTGGGCTTCGCGCTCGACCAGCAGGTCACCGTGCAGAAGGCGTTCTCCGGGCCGCTGGCGCTGAAGGAGCGCTTGGGCGCCATCGATGCCGGGACGCTGGCGGCCGCGGACCTGGAGCCCGTCTTCCGCACCAGGCCGGCGATCCACCGCTTTCCCGGATCGATGGCCAAGCGCGTCCACGAGCTGGCCGCGTACGTGCTCGATCGGTACGACGGCGACGCGGCCCGCGTCTGGACCGACGCCGGGGACGCGGGAGAGCTGCGCGCAAACCTCGAAGCGCTACCGGGTTTCGGGGAGATGAAGGTGAAGGCGCTCAGCGGCGTGCTCGCCAAGCGCTTCGGGGTGGCAATCGCCGAGGAGCTGGTGCCGTGGCACCCGACCCTGGGTGACGTCGACTCGCCCCAAGCGCTGGCCGACTACCAGGCCGCCAAGCGCGTGCACAAGGCCGAGTGGTCGAAGGCCGCGCAAAGATAAGTCGTTTTCCCCATGTAACACGCGTTCCCGCCAGCGAGACTCCGGCAGTGGATGACGCACGGCGCCCTGTGTCCCCCGTACCCCCGCTCGGACTCAGATGCCGGCGCCGGAACTCTCAACGCCGCGCTGGCCAGGGGCGTCGTGCGCATCCACCGGAACCTCGTCGGGCGGGGGCCCACCAAGGCTCAGGCGTTCTTCAGGGGCAACATCGTCGTGGTGCTGATGCGCGAGGTCTTGACCCCGATGGAACGCACCCTCGGCGAGAACAACGGGGCGGACGGCGTTCGCGACATGCGGGAGAGGGCCAGGGAGGCCATGCTGCCCGAACTGCGGGAGGCGGTGCAGACGCTCACCGGACGTACCGTCCAAGCCTGCCTTGGCGACACCGATGTCGAGGCTGACACGGCGGTCCTCGTGTTCATACTGGACGAACCCGTCGCCGCTAGCTGATCTGCACGACCTCGTAGCGCAGCGCGAGGATGAGCGCCTGCAGCTGCGAGTGGACGCCGAGCTTGCTGAGAATGCTCGCGACGTGGTTGCGCTGGGTCCGGAGCGTGATGTGGAGCGCCTCGGCGATCTGGCGGCTGTCGAGGCCGTCCGCCAGCCCCTGCAGCACCTCGCGCTCGCGAGGCGTGAGCCGCTCGATCGCCGCCAGGTCGTCGCGCCGCTGCGCCTCCCGGCGGCCCGCGTAGCGGAGCAGCTCCACGACCTCCTGCATCGGCAGCAGCGTCTCGCCGCTGCGAAGGCGACGCACGGCGTCCACGACCTCGTGGAGGTGCACGTTCTTGTTCAGCGCTCCGGCGGCTCCCTTCTGGACGGCCCTGGCCAAGTCGGCGCGATCGAGGCTGGCGCTCAGCACCAGCGCCTGGGCGCTCGGGTTCGCCTCCCGTAGCTCCGCGATCAGGTCCGCTCCGTAGCCATCGGGCAGGCCCAGGTCGATGAGCGCCACGTCGATGTTGCCGAGCATCAGGCGCGCTTCGGCCAGCGATGCCGCCTGGCCTACGACCTCGAAGTCCGGCTCGCGCTCGAACGCCGCGGCCATGGCCTCCCGCACCGACGTGTGGTCCTCCACGAGGAGAACGCACGTCCGCTCGACCGCACCTTCCAGAGCCTCGCCGACCGGCAGTCGCAGGCTTACCGTGGTACCCCCACCCGGGATGGCCTCGACCTCCAGCTGCGCTCCGAGCAGGTCGGCCCGCTCGATCATGCCCCTTCCACCGCCGGTGACGGCCTCCGCCAGCGCCGCCCCGCTGCCGTCGTCCGACACGTCGAAGCAGAGGATGCCGTCCGTGGCGGCGATGTCGACGCTGATGATCGAAGCGCCGGAGTGCCGGCGGGCGTTGGTGATCGCCTCGCTGAGGATGCGCAGGATCTCCGTGCCCCGGTCGCCCATGGAGCCGGACGGCAGCGCTTCCCCTCGATCGACTCGGATCTCCAGCTCGGGGGCCATCGCCCTGTGCAGCTCAACCATCTCGGTGAGCAGCTCCAAGAGCGTGCGGTCCTGTTCACCGGTGAGGCGCAGGTCGTAGATCGCGCCACGGAGCTGCTGCCCCACGCGTTTCAGCGCAGCCACCAGCTCGCCGAGCGACTCGTCCCGGCTGGCCACCGCCAGCGCATGCGTGAGGTCGCGCAGGGCGTCGTCGTGCAGATCGCGCGCGATCCGGCGGCGCTCGGTCTCGCGCACCTCGTTCACCCGCTCTTCCACGTCGGCTCGCTCGACGGCCGTCGAGATCACGTTCGCGACCGCTTGGAGGAAGCTCGCGTCGGCGGCGGAAAACGCCCGCGGCTGCTTCGCGAACGCACCCAGCGTTCCAAACGGCCGCTCCCGACCGGGGATCAGCACGTGGGCAGCGCTCACGACGCCGCGCCCGGTGAGGAGGGGCGAGACGAAGAAGCGGTCGTCGGCGGCGAGGTCATCCGACAGCACCGGCGCACCCGTGGCGATCGTGTAGCCGATCAGCGAACCCGGACCGGCCGGGGCGGTGGCACTGCCCACCGCACCGGAGCCCCATCCGACGCCCGCCGCCAGCACCTGCCGGCGCCCACCCGGGAGCAGCCGCCCGATGGAGGAGAG